>JAJYSM010000044.1 GCA_021793575.1 Pseudomonadota bacterium | reverse complement strand
GGCTGTGGGCCTCGGCGCGCACCGGCGCCGGCATCGATGCGCTGCGCGAGGAACTCAAGCGGCTGGCCGGCAGCGGTGGTGAAGGCGCCTTCAGCGCGCGGCGGCGACACGTGCTGGCACTGCAACAAGTTAGCCAGCACCTGGAAGCCGCCGCCGAACTGACCACGCACCGCGCTGGCGAGCTGGCCGCCGAAGAGCTGCGTCACGCGCAGCACGCACTCGGCGAAATCACCGGCAGCTACAGCAGCGACGACCTGTTGGGCGCGATCTTCGGCTCGTTCTGCATCGGAAAGTAGATGGGCCCGCGAGGTGCGCGTTAACTGGGCGAGCGCGAACACGCGGGTGTAGCCGGCGGGCGGCTGTTCGCAACACAGGTACCAAAAAGTGCGATGCTTGTTGCCGGCTTGGCGCAGGTTGCGTTTTTGCTCGCCAGGCAACCGCAGCCGCGGCCATCTCGCCGGGAGGAAAGCCGATGCAGCGTGACCCCGTCGCCAGCGTGATTCAGGCACTGGAGGCAAGAATCCTCCAACTGGAACAGGGCAATCGGGAATTGGCGAGCAGTCGTGCGCAACTGCGCGCGATTCTCGACAACGAGCCGGAATGCGTGAAACTGCTGGCGGCCGATGGTTCACTGCTGGAGATGAACCCGGCCGGCCTGCGCATGCTGGAGGCCGATTCGCTGCAGCAAGTGCAGAACCACTGCGTCTATCCGCTGATCGTTGCCGAGTACCGCCAGGCGTTTCGGGCCTTGAACGAAAAAGTCATGGCTGGCGGTAGCGGTGTGCTCGAGTTCGAGATCGTCGGGCTCAAGGGCGGCCGGCGCTGGCTGGAGACGCATGCCAGCCCGTTGCGCGATGACTCCGGTGCGATCACCGCCACGCTCGGCATCACCCGCGATATCACCGGGCGCAAGCAGGCCGAGGAGCAGCTCAGGGCGAGCGAGGACCAACTGCGTCAGGCGGTGACTGCCGCCGACGCGGGGACATGGCACTGGAACATCCGCACGGGAGAACTGCAGTGGTCGGAGCGGTGCCTTGCCATCTTCGGCATCCCGCCGGGAACGCCGATGAGTTACGACAGGTTCCTCGCGGCCTTGCACCCGGACGATCGCGCGCGCGCCGATGCCGCCGTGCAGCAGGCGCTGGCCGAGCGCGCCGCATATGCCATCGAGTTCCGCAGCCTGTGGCCCGATGGGACCGTGCATTGGGTGATATCCAGAGGGCGCAGCTCCTACGACGGCGCGGGTCAGCTGTTGCACATGCAGGGCATTGCACTGGACATCACCGAGCGCAAGCGCAGCGAGCGGGCCTTGCAGGAAAGCGAGCGGCGTTTGCAGGAGGCGCAACGGATCGGCCGCATCGGCGACTGGGAGCGCGGCATCGAAAATCAGCGGTTGACCTGGTCGCCGCAGGTCTATGCGTTGTACAAGCGCGACCCGGCGCTGGGCCCGCCCAGCGACGATGAACTGCTTGGCTGGTACGACGCGAGCTCGCGTGCTGCCATCGAGTCCAGCCGGATCCGGCTGCTGCAGTCCGGGCAACCACAGTCGTACGAAACGAGTCTGACCTTGCCCGGCGAAGCGGTGGCCTATCACGCGGTGACCTCAGAGCCGGTCTTCGACGACGACGGCCGGGTGGTCAGCGTGCGCGGCGTGGTGCAGGACATCACCGAACGCAAGCGGACTGAAGCTGCGTTGCGCGAGAGCGAGGAAAAATTTCACACGTTATTCCATTCCAATCCCGTGATGCAGGTTCTGGCGACGCTCGATGGCACGGTGGTCGATCTCAATCAGGCCTATGTGAATGCCATGGGCTATGCCAGAGAGGAGCTGCTCGGCAGGAAATCCGCGGATCTGCAGATCATCACCGCCGAAGAACGCGACAGGGTCATCGATCTTGCCCGGCGTGCTGACGGCGCTCTGCGGAATGGCGAAACCACCCTCCGGGTGCGAGACGGCAGTTTTCACCATGTTCTGGTTGCCATGGAAATCGTCTCGCTGGGCGGCGTGCCGCATCGCCTGGTGGCCATGCAGGACGTCACCGAATCCAGACGCGCGGAACAGGCATTGCGCAAAACCGAATTGCGTCTTGCCACCGCGGTGGAAGCGTCCAACACCGGCCTGTGGGACTGGGACATGGGGACCAACACGGTGTACTACTCGCCGATCTGGAAGCGCCAGATCGGTTACGCGGATGACGAAATCGGCGAGCAATGGTCGGAGTGGCAGGATCGCGTGCATCCGGACGACCTGCCGTCGGCACTTGCGCAGTGCGACGCCTACCTGAAGAATCCCACCCCCTTGTTCGTGCACGAGTTCCGGTTGCGGCACAAGGATGGCTCCTACCGCTGGATCCTCATGAATGCGTCGTTGCAGCGCGATGAACAAGGGCAGCCATCGCACGTGCTGGGAGCGCATATCGACATCACCGAACGCAAGCTGGCCGAGATGGCGCTGCAGGCCAGCAGCGAACAGCTCAGGCTGGTCTACGAGAATGTCGAGGATGTCGTTTTCGTGCTCGATGTGGTGGAAGACGGCTACCGTTTCGCCTCGGTCAACCAGCGCTTCCTGACCTCCACCGGCCTTGCGCCGGCGCAGGTGATCGGCAAGCGGGTCGAGGAGATCATTCCCGAGCCGTCGCTGGGCGTGGTGCTGAAACACTATGCGCAGGCCATCGACAGCGGCCTGCCAGTTCGCTGGCAAGAGGTATCGACGTATCCCTCGGGCACCCGGCATGGCGAAGTCACGGTTGCCCCGATCGTGGATGCCGGAAATCGATGCACGCAACTGATCGGCACCGTGCATGACGTCACCGAGGCCATGCAGGCCAGGCAGCAACTCCTCGACGCGGCCACGCATCAGCAGTTGCTGGCGCGGCGCCTGGTCGAGGTTCAGGAAAGCGAACAGCGGCGCCTTTCCGCCGAACTGCACGATCGCATCGGCCAGAATCTGACGGCGCTCAGCATCAACCTGAACATCATCGGCAGCCGTGCCGCCGAGAGTCAGGCAGGTGCATGGGCTGCGCGGCTGCTGGATTCGCGCAAATTGCTGGAGACCACGATCGCCACGGTTCGCGATCTGATCACCGAGTTGCGCCCGGCGGCTCTTGATGACTACGGCTTGCTGGCGGGCCTGCGCTGGTTCAGTGCGCAAGTGAGCGAGCGGGCCGGACTGAAGATCTCCGTGCAGGGCATGGAACCATCGCCGCGCCTCGATTCGCGTGTGGAAAACGCGCTGTTCCGCATCGCGCAGGAAGCACTGACCAACATCGTCAAGCATGCGCAGGCGCAGAACGTCGTGCTTGCGCTGCAGTGCGAGTCGGGACGGGTGGCGTTGAACATCGCCGATGACGGCCGCGGTTTCGATCTCACCGCCACGCGACAACCCGGCCCGAGCACGCATTGGGGACTGCAGATGATGGCGGAGCGTGCCGATGCAGTCGGCGCCCGCTTGCGGATGGACTCCACGCCCGGCCACGGCACACGCATTGTCATCGAGCTGGAGCGACAGCCATGAGCATCCGCATCCTGCTGGCCGATGACCATGCCGTGGTGCGTGACGGCCTGCGCGCGCTGCTGGACGCCGAGCCGGGCATGGAAGTGGTCGGCAGTGTCGCCGACGGGCGCGAAGCGGTGCTGGCGGTCAAGCGCTTGCAGCCGGATGTGGTGGTGATGGACATCAACATGCCCGGGCTCAATGGCATCGAGGCGACGCGCAGTGTGCTCGAACTCCAACCACCGCCGCAGGTATTGATCCTGTCCATGCACGGCAGCTCCGAGCATATCTACCGCGCCCTGCAGGCCGGAGCGCGCGGTTATCTGCTGAAGGAAGCGGCCGGCAGCGAAGTGGTTGGGGCGGTTCGCGCGGTGGCGGCGGGACGCCGTTATCTCAGCGAGCGGATCGCCGACACCGCGCTCGATGCCTACCTGGCTGAAGGCCGGGCCCACAGTCCGCTGGACAGCCTGAGTGCGCGCGAACGGCAATTGCTGCAACTGCTTGCGGAAGGCCGCAGCAATACCGAAGCCGCACGACTGCTGTCGCTGTCGGTAAAAACCGTGGAGACCTATCGCAGCCGGCTGCTGCTGAAACTTGGCCTGCACGACATGTCGGCGCTGGTGCGATTCGCGATCGAGCACGGCCTGGTCTAGCAAATGCCTGCTGTCCTGCATCGCGCTTTGCGTCGGAGGCGCTGCCGGGCGCGACGAGTGCAGTACAAAGCAGGCATGGCAAACATCAAGCTTTCCTGACAGTCGGAGCTGCAGTCACACGGCAAACTGCCGCTATGAACGACGTCCCACACTCAGCCACCGGATCAGAGCAGGTCTTGCTGGTCGAGTGGAATGCAAACCTGCGATCGGGTTTGCATGCGTGGTTGGTTCAGGAGTTCCCGGGCTACCGGGTCAAAACCGCTGCTCACCGCGAGCAGGCCGAGCAGTTGGCGGCAGCGTGCCTGCCGACCTTGGTGCTGGTGAATATCGACGCGCATCAGGGTGAGGGTTTCGCCACGTTGCGGTCGTTAAGCAAACGGCAACCCGAAATTTTGCTGATCGCGCTTTCGTTGTATCCAGTGACCTATTTTCGCGAAGCAGCAACGGCCGCCGGCGCCGCAGGATGCGCTTGCATCGCGCTGGCGGACGACAGACTGCGCGACCTTTTACGTGAATTGCTACCGTCTTGGCAGAACCGTGTTCCCGCCGAGACGGACTGCGCGAGTTGCCAGCTGTAGAGCAAAAGCCGCGGGATTGCCAAACATCCCCGACAGCGGCCACCGCCTCGATTGCGTGAGCATGCGCACATGCGCTTCAACCCATGTTCGAGAATTTGCAAACGGTGCGCCTCGGCAAGTGAACATCACTGACACCAGCTTCGAGCGGCGACTCGCACGTTTCGCCGGATGCGCCGGATTGGCGGTGGTGGCGGTTGCGTGGGTGCTGGTTTTCGACTGGTGGTTTGAAATCGACCGCTGGTTTGGTGTCTCGTTTGATGAGTACCGGATGGAGCTCAATGCCGCCGTGGCCTTCGTCCTGTTAGGCACCGGTCTATGGCTGTCCATACCGCGTGCCGGTGCAGGCGCGCCACGCCTGGCCACCCGGCTCGCCCATGTTTCAGCCCTGCTCGCCGGCGCCATCGGCCTGCTGGTATTGAGCGAACATGCGTTCAGCTGGAATCTGGGCATCGACCGGTTGCTGTTCACCCCATCGGCCATCGTGCGCTCACCTCTGGATCCGGCCCGCATGGCGCCGCTGACGGCGCTGAACATCGTGCTGCTGGCGACCGGCTTGCTGTTGCTCGACCATGAAACCAGCAGTGGCCTGCGCCCGAGCAACTGGCTGGCGCTGTTGGTCGCGATCGTAGCCTCACTGCCGGTCCAGGGTTATTTCTACGGCGTTGACGCCTTGCATCGGAGCGTCTCGATCTTCAGGGCGATGTCGTTGGGCAGCATCGTCCTGTTCGTGGCGCTCAGTGTCGGTCTGGTCTGCGTGCGGCCCGGTACGCAGTTCATCCGTCAATTCGTGTCCGACAACTCCAGCGGCCTGCTGAGCCGTCGAATACTTCCTGCCGTCGTCGTGGTTCCGCCGGCGTTTGGCTGGTTGCGCTGGCAGGGTGAGACGGCCGGGTTCTACTCCAGCGAGATCGGGCTGGCGTTATTCATCCTGGGCAATCTGCTGGTGTTCATGCTGCTGGCCTGGTGGAGCATGCACGATAACGCCGTGCGCAGCCGCGCCGAGCAGGCCTTGCTGCGGGTGATCGAAAGCAGCGCAGCGGGACTTCGTCGGGCCCAGGACGTTGCCCAGCTCGCCCATGTGATCACGGCGGCGGACGGCAGTTTCGAGAGCTGGTCGGACACCTTGCCCGGCTTGCTCGGCATGGAAGCCGATCGGCTGCCACGAAATACGCGAACCTGGCTGAGCGTCATCCATCCCGACGATCGTGCGCTGTTTCACCAGCGGGCAATCCATGTCGCGCGCACGGGTGTCCGTTCCGAAATCGAGTACCGGGTGCGGCGGCAAGACGGCTGGATCGATCTGCGCCAGGTATCGGAGCCGTTGTCGGAGGAGCGCAACAACCAGACAAGCCGGATACGCTGGTTCAATACCCTGCAGGATGTCACCGGCCAGAAACTGGCCGAGGCCAGGATCAAAAGTCTCAATCGTGTGTATGCGACGCTCAGCGGAATCAACACCCTGATCGTCAGGGCACAGGGCCGTGACGAATTGTTCCAGGAAGCGTGCCGGATTGCGGTGGAGATCGGCAAGTTTTCGATCGCCTGGATCGGCCTGATCGAGGACGGACAGCCGGCTGTTCGATTGACGGCCTGGCGTGGCGACGACGATGCGTTCTTCACTGACCTTCAGGCGCGCCTGCGGGCGGACACCGATGGACAGGGCGTGATCGCCCGGGCGAGCGCGGGGATCGATCCGGTCGTTTCAAACGATATCGAACACGACGCGGATATTTCCGGCAGGACGATACTCCGTGCCCGCGGTTCGCGTTCGCTGGTCGCACTGCCGCTCGTGATCGAAGGCAAGCCCGTCGGCGTGCTGGTGCTGCATGCGGATGTGCCGGATTTCTTCGATGCCGATGAAATCAAGCTGCTGTGCGAACTGTCCGGCGACATCTCGTTCGCGCTGGCGGTGTTGATGAAGACCGAAAAGATTGCCTATTTTTCCACCCACGACAGTTTGACCGGGCTGCCCAATCGCAGGTTGTTCAGCGAGCGTCTGTCGCAGCATCTCAAGTACAAAGTTGATGGCGGCCGAGCGTTGCTTGCGGTGGTGCTGGTCGATCTCGAGCGGTTTCGACTTGTCAACGCGACCTTGGGTCGGGCGGGTGGCGACGAGCTTCTGAAGCTGGTCGCAACGCGTCTGCAGCAAGTCAATCCATCGGCTGCGTGCATAGGGGTCGACGTATTCGCCTTCCATATCCAGGGCAACAACACCGTGTCAGAAATTGCCCGCGCGCTGGATGACGTATCAAGGCAATTCTGTGGTCAGCCGTTCGTGCTCGCGGGGGAGGAATTGCGCATCGGCTGCCGGGGAGGCGTAGCCGTATTCCCGGTGGACGGCAGCGATGCCGAGGTGCTGCTGCGAAACGCCGAGGCCGCCCTGCACGGGGCCAAGCGCGGGGTCGAAAATTATCTCTACTACAGCCCCGAGATGAATGCGCGGGCCGCCGAGATACTCAAGCTTGAAAGCAAACTGCGGCGCGCGATAGAGCGACAGGAATTCGTCCTGCACTATCAACCGAAGGTGAACTTCGCCGACGGACGCATTGCCGGCGTTGAAGCCTTGATTCGCTGGCAGGACCCCGAGCAGGGGCTCGTTCCGCCGGGAGATTTCATTCCCGCATTGGAAGAAATCGGTCTGATCGGTACCGTGGGTCGGTGGGCGCTCGGCCAGGCACTGGCCGATCAGCGGCGCTGGTGCGCCGCCGGCTTTGAACCCTTGCGGGTGGCAGTCAACGTGTCACCGCTGCAATTGCAGCAGCCGGATTTTGCGGCACACATTGGAGAAATCGTGACCGCGGACGGCGGCGCGGCGCTCGAGCTGGAGATCACGGAAAGCGTGATCATGGAACACGTGGAACGATCCGTCGCCGTGTTGAAGGACATCCGCCATCACGGCGTAGAGGTGGTCATCGACGATTTTGGTACCGGCTACTGTTCGCTCTCCTACCTGACCCAGCTGCCGGTGACCTCATTGAAGATCGACCGCTCGTTTGTCTTCAAATTGCTGGAAGGGCCGGAGAGCATCGCCATCGTCTCCAGCATCATCACACTCGCGCATGCGCTCAAACTCAAGGTCGTGGCCGAGGGCGTCGAGACGATGGAGCAGGCGCGGCTGTTGCGTCTGCTTGCCTGCGACGAAGCCCAGGGGTATCTGTACAGCAGGCCAGTGCCGGCTTCCGCAATCGAGACCCTGCTTGCGGCCGGCAGCCTGCTACCGAGTGCCGAGCCCGTCTGAGAGGCGGAGAAAACTCCGGGATCGTGGTTGGCTGTCTCGTCCACACGCGTCGGTCCCGCAGGGCTCGGTGGCCCGGCACAGGGTTGTGGGGCGGAGATTCCGGCTCACGTGCGGGCATCGGCAAGTGACGCGCCCGTGTACCGATCCAGCCGCCCTCAGCGGGTGCTGGCCAGCGCGCGGTGATCCATTACGCGGCGCCACAGCGGCGGCAGCAGGGCGAGCACGAACATGCTGGCGTAGCCGGCGGGCAGCTGCGGGCTGTCGGCGTGATGCAGCAGCGCCTGATAGCGGCGCCGCGCCTGCGCGTGATGGTCGGAGTGGCGCTGCAGGTTGAACAGCAGCCAGTTGGTGTAGCGCTGCGGCGCGTTCCACGAGTGGTGATGGCTCACGCGCTCGTAGCGTCCGGGCGCGAGCTCGCGCCGCGACAGGCCGTAATGCTCGACGTAATTGATCACCTCGAGCGTGGCCGCGGCCACCACGCCCTGGGCCAGGAAAAACAGCAGGCTTCGCGGCCCGCCGGCAATCGCGAACGCGGCCGCTAGCGCCAGCCACAGCAGGGTCCAGTTGACCATCTCGTTGCGCCACGACCACGCCGAGCGCCCGCGTTCGCGCAGTCGCTGCGCCTCCAGCCGCCAGGCGTTGCGCACGTTGCGCCACAGCGCGCGCGGCACGAACGCATAGACCGACTCGCCCAGCCGCGCCGAGGACGAATCGTGCGGCGTCGCCACGTGCAGATGGTGGCCGCGCACGTGCTCGACCTTGAAGCCCGGGTAGCCCACGCTGCTGAGCAGGATGCCGCCGAGCAGCGGCTCCAGCCGGCTGCTCTTGTGGATCAGCTCGTGCGCCGGGTTGATCGCCAGCACGCCGCCGATCACCCCGGTCGAGACGATCCAGCCGGCCTGTCCGGCGAGGCCCAGCGGCAGATGGCTGAACTGCCAGCCGCAGCCGATCAGCGTGGCCAGCCACAGCGGCAGCACCAGCAGGGTGAGGATGCGGAAATAGCGTGCGTTTTCGAGCCGCGCGGCCTGCGCCGGCGTTTCCCAGTTGCGCCGCTCGTCGCCGCAGAGCCAGTCGAGGCCCGGCACCACGCCGAAGATGAAGACCAGCGGAAACCACACGGCGAGATCCCGCGGCACGCCGACACGGCCGAGCAGCAGTGCGCCCCACGGCAGCGCGGCGGTGGAGAAGGCGAGCAGGAAACCGGCATCACGCAGGCGCATGCGGCGAGTCTAGCGCCAACCCGCGGGCGTTTCCTGCCGCGCCAGCAGGGCCGCCACCTCCGCTTGCCGCGGCATGCCGGCCTGCGCTCCGAGCCGGCCCACCGACAGCGCGGCGGCGGCACAGGCCTGGCGCACGGCCAGCGGCAGGCCCTGGGCGAGAAACACTGCCAGCGCCGCGCTGAAGGTGTCGCCGGCGCCGGTGCTGTCCACTGCCTCGACGCGAAACCCGGGCTGCTGGATCGGCGCGCCCTGCTCGCGGTACCACGCGCCCTCGGCGCCGCGGGTGAGCACCACCGGGCAGGGCGCGCGCTGCATCAGCGCACGGAAATCCTCGGGTGCAGTCAGGTCTGTCCGATCCGCACCCAGCAGAGTCGCCAGCTCGTGCTGGTTCGGCGTGACGCAGCGGGCCAGCCGCAGCCATGCCGGCGGCAGCGGCTGCGCCGGCGCGGGGTTGAGGATCACCGGCACGCCCAGCCGCTGGCCGAGCCGCAGGGTGGCCTCCACCGCGGGCAGCGGAATTTCCAGCTGCACCAGCACGGCGTCGGCGCGGGCGATCAGCGCGTGCGCGCGTTCCACCTGGGTCGCCGTGACGCGGGCATTGGCGGCGGGCACCACCACGATCTGGTTTTCGCCGCCGGCCACGGTGATCGACGCGGTGCCGCTGGCGCAGTCGTCGAGCTGCCGCGTATGGCTGAGGTCGATGCCTTCGGCGAGCAGGCCCTGGCGCAGCTGCTGGCCAAACGCGTCATTGCCGAGCGCACCCACCAGCGCCACCTCGGCGCCCAGCCGCGCCGCCGCCACCGCCTGGTTGGCGCCCTTGCCGCCCGGCAGCGTGAGAAAGCGTTCGCCCAGCAGCGTCTCGCCGGCGCCGGCGAAGCGCGGCGCCAGCGTGACCAGATCCATGTTGATGCTGCCAACCACAACGATGCGCGTCATCGGCCCTCCGCCGCACGATGCATGAGGGCATCCAGCATACGCGATGGCGCGCGTGCCACTGCGCAGACCAGCGCAGGTTCAGGCGCGGCTGATGCCGGCGTCGCCCTGCTCCAGCGCCGGCGCCGGGCCGGCCACGGCGAGCAGCGATTGCGCGTAGCCGTCCTCGATGCTGACGGTGGACACCTCGTCCCAGCCGAAGAACGACGCCTCGCGCATCCACTCCGCGTCGGGGCTGAGCTCCTGCAGGTTGAAGCCGTCCTCCTCGACGCTGGCGAGGCGGCCGATGTAACACACCTCGGCCTCGTCCTCGCTGTCCACGTGCACGCCGATCACCTGCGCCTGGGTGGCCGCGGCCTGGATCACTTCGCGGATGTTGTCCAGCGGGAAACCGCGCGGCGGGCGCGGCAGGATGTGCTTGAGCGCCAGCGCCTTCTCGAAGAAGGCGTGGTGCTTGTCCGGCGCCTCCAGCTCGGAGACGTCGCGGTGGCGCATCACGTACATGCCGTCGTAGGTGATGCCGTCGCCGACCACCCACAGCAGGAAGAACTCCTGCCCCACGCCGCCCACGTAGCCGCAGAAGCTGCCGTGTTCGAGATCCTCGCGCCACAGCCGCACCAGCAGCTGCTTCTGCTGCGCCTCGCGCAGGCGGGCGCGCTGGCCAGTCGTTTTCAATTCGATGATGTTGCTCACCGCGCCATTTTACCTGATCGGTTCGCGCGACTTGTTAGGGCTGCATGGCGTCACAGGATGTAGCGGCTCAGATCCTCGTTCTGCACCAGCGAGCCCAGGCGCAGGTCCACCTGCTCGGCGTCGATGCTGTAGCTCTGGCCGGACTTGTCCGCCGCCTCGAAGGAGATCTTCTCCAGCAGCCGCTCCATCACCGTGTGCAGCCGGCGGGCGCCGATGTTCTCGGTGCGTTCGTTGACCTGGAACGCCACCTCGGCGAGCCGGTCGATGCCCGCGTCGGTGAACGCCAGGCTGACGCCTTCGGTGCCCAGCAGCGCCACGTACTGCTTGGTCAGCGCGTTGTGCGGTTCGCGCAGGATGCGCTTGAAGTCGTCCACGCTGAGCGCCGACAGCTCGACGCGGATCGGCAGCCGGCCCTGCAGCTCCGGGATCAGGTCCGACGGCTTGGCCAGCGAGAACGCGCCGGAGGCGATGAACAGCATGTGGTCGGTCTTGATCGGGCCGTACTTGGTGGACACGGTGGAACCTTCGACCAGCGGCAGCAGGTCGCGCTGCACGCCCTCGCGGCTGACGCCGGCGTGGCCGTGGTCGCCGCGTTGCGCCACCTTGTCGATCTCGTCGATGAACACGATGCCGTTCTGCTCGGCCGCCTCCATCGCCTGCGCGCGCAGCTCCTCGTCGTTGAGCAGCTTGCCCGCCTCCTCGTCGATCAGCATCGGCCGCGCCAGCTTGATCGCCAGCTTGCGCTGCTGCGTCTTGGCGCCGCCGAGGTTCTGGAACATCTGCCGCAGCTGCGCACCCATCTCCTCCATGCCCGGCGGCGACATGATCTCCACGCCCACGTTGAGCGCGATGTCCAGCTCGATCTCGCGCTCGTCCAGCGCGCCCTCGCGCAGCTGCTTGCGCAGCTTCTGGCGGGTATCGCTTTCGATCGCCGGCGCGGCCTGGTCATGCGTCCAGTCGGTCGGCGTCTGCCGGCGCGGCAGCAGCGCATCGAGGATGCGCTCCTCGGCGCGATCCTCGGCCTGCGTGCGCACCCGCTTCACCGCCTGCTCGCGGGTCAGCTTGTACGCCACATCGGCAAGGTCGCGGATGATCGACTCGACGTCCTTGCCGACGTAGCCGACCTCGGTGAACTTGGTCGCCTCCACCTTGACGAACGGCGCGTTCGCCAGCGTCGCCAGCCGCCGCGCGATCTCGGTCTTGCCGACGCCGGTGGGGCCGATCATCAGGATGTTCTTCGGCGTGATCTCGTTGCGCATCTCCGCAGGCAGCTGCATGCGCCGCCAGCGGCTGCGCAAGGCCACCGCCACCGCGCGCTTGGCGTCGTGCTGGCCGATGATGTAGCGGTCGAGTTCGTTGACGATTTCGCGCGGCGTGAGTTCGGACATGGTTTGCTCTCAAGCGGGGAACGGGGAACATGGGGCTTGCGGGTCATGATGTGCGCGGTGTCAGCAATCATCCATGCGTTATGGTCAAAGACGGATGCGGTGAGCCGCGGGGGGCACCACGTTCCCCAGTTCCCGTTCCCTGTTCCCCGCTCTCATCAAAGCTCTTCGATCGACACGTTGTGGTTGGTGTAGATGCAGATGTCGCCGGCAATCTTCAGCGCCTTCTCGACGATGGTGCGGGCGTCCAGTTCGGTGTTTTCCAGCAGCGCCAGCGCGGCGGACTGCGCGAACGGACCGCCGGAGCCGATCGCGATCAGGCCGTGCTCGGGCTCCAGCACGTCGCCGTTGCCGGAGATCAGCAGCGAGGCGTCCTGGTCGGCCACCGCCAGCATCGCCTCCAGCCGGCCGAGGCGGCGATCGGTGCGCCACTCCTTGGCCATTTCCACCGCGGCGCGGGTGAGGTTGCCGCCGTGCTTGTCGAGCTTCTGCTCGAACAGTTCGAACAGCGTGAAGGCATCGGCCGTGGCGCCGGCGAAGCCGCCGATCACGTTGCCCTTGCCGAGCCGGCGCACCTTGCGCGCATTGGCCTTCATCACGGTGTTGCCCAGCGTGACCTGGCCGTCGCTGCCGATCACCACGCGGCCTTCGCGGCGCACGCAGACGATGGTGGTGGCGTGAAACGATTCCATGAAGACTCCGCGATGCATGCCTGTGAGTCCTCCACGTGGGGCCGGCGCGAGGCCGCTTCAATGCTGCGGCGCCAGCGCGCGCTCAGCGCTTGTGCCGGGCCCGCGGGTGTGCCGCGTCGTAGACCCGGGCCAGGTGCTGGAAGTCCAGGTGGGTATAGATCTGCGTGGTGGCGATGTCGGCGTGGCCGAGCAGCTCCTGCACCGCGCGCAGGTCGCCGGAGGATTCCAGCATATGGCTGGCAAACGTGTGGCGCAGCAGGTGCGGGTGGACATGCCGCGGCATGCCCTGCTGCAGCGCCAGCGTTTTCAGGCGCAGCTGGACCGTGCGCGGGTGGATCGGCGCGCCGCCGCGACCGCGGAAGATCGGGCCGTCCGCCGGCATGCCCTGCGCCGCACCTAGCGCGCGCAACGCGGCGAGCGCATGCCGGCCGACCGGCAGCAAGCGAGTCTTGCTGCCCTTGCCGAGCACGCGCACCTCGCTGCCCTGCAGATCCAGATCCAGCCAGCGCAGCCCGATCAGTTCCGACAGGCGCAGCCCGCTGGAGTAGAACAGCTCCAGCATCGCACGGTCGCGCAGCGCCAGCCGGCCGCCGCTGTCGCTTCCCACCAGCGCGCCGGCCTCGTCCACGTCCAGCACCTGCGGCAGCTTGCGGCGCACCTTGGGGCCGCGCACGCCCAGCAGCGGGTCGTGTGCCAACCGCCCTTCGCGGCCGAGCTGGCGAAACAGGCTGCGGCAGGAGGACAGCAGCCGCTGCAGGCTTTTCGGCGCCAGCGCCGGGCTGTCCTTTTCGCCGCGGTGCGCGGTGGCGACAAACGCGCGCATCAGGTTGGCATCCAGCGCATCGAAGCTGGCCAGCTGGCGCACCTGCATGAAGCGCAGCAGCTTGGCCAGGTCACGGCGATAGGCGGCCAGCGTGTGCGGTGAGGCATGGCGCTCGTCGGCCAGCCGACCCAGCCACTGATCGACCTGGGCAGCAGGGCTCATCCGCGCCTCAGGACACATCCCGCGAGCGCGCCAGCGCGGCGGTGATCGTGGCCGAGATCATCTTCAGAAACAGCGTGCCCATGCCCGGCTGAAAACGAGCGGGGTCGGCACTGCCGATCGCCAGGATGCCGGCATCGCCCAGCCGCATCATCGCCACCGAGCGGATCTCGGTGGCGCGGGCGCCGAAGAGCCGATCCAGCTTCTCGGCGGAAACGCGGCCCGCGACCGGCTCGTTCTGCTGCAGGAACTCGGTGAACTCCGGCAGCGCCTCCGGGCCGATCACCTGCAGCAGCCATTCGGCACGCGGCAGCTGCGGCTGCTCGCCGAACAGCACCAGGCGCACCTGTTCGGTATGGAAGTCCGCGCTGAGCCGGGCCACCACGCTGCGCGCGGTCACCTCCAGCGTGTTGGCGCGCAGCAGCGCCACGGTGAGCGCGTGCACGCGCTCCATCAGCTGCTCGTTCTCGGCGGCGATCGTGATCAGCTCGGCCAACTGACGTTCGAGCTCGGCGTTTTTCTCACGCAGGCTGTTCAGCTGATACACCGCCAGCGACGACACCGGCCCCTGCTCGCGCGGCATCGTCAGCTTGGCGGCCAGCTCGGGGTATTCGCTGAGAAATTCCGGATGCCGTTTCAGGTAGGCGGCAACCACACGCGCCTGGGTGGCGTCATCGAGCAGGGTGGCGGTCATGCGTGGAGGTCCTCGAAACCGGTGCGGGGCGCGCGGCAAATGCACGCCGTCCGGCTGGAGTGTGCGATGGACGCGCGCACGCTTCAACTGCGGGGGTCTAGCCGGCCGCGACCACCGTCCATTCGCCCTCGAACACGAACGTCGCCGGGCCGCTCATCCACAGCGGCTGGCCGGGGCCGGCCCAGTCGATCGCGAGGGTGCCGCCGGGCAGCGTCACCTGCACCTGATCGTCCACCTCGCCGCGCTGGTGCAGCACCGCCATCGCGGCGCAGGCGCCGGTGCCGCAGGCCTGCGTCCAGCCGGCGCCGCGCTCGTGCACGCGCAGCCGCAGGTGGCCGCGATCGAGCCGCTGCACGAAACCGGCATTGGCGCCCTGCGCGAATCGCGCGTGGCCCGACAGCAGCGGCCCCAGCCGCGCCAGCGCGGGGTCGTCCAGCGTGGCCACCGTCATCACCGCGTGCGGGTTGCCCAGCGACACCGCGCCGATCTCGCGCTCCTCGCCGTCCAGTGCGAGGCGGTAGCGCGGCGCCGCCGCGGCGGCTTCGAACGGAATCCGCGCCGGCTCGAAGATCGGCTCGCCCATGTTCACGATCGCCGCGTGGGCATCGAGCAGGCGCACCGCCACCGGGCCGGACGGGCTTTCGATCTGCACCGTCTGGCCGAGTGCCAGCGCGCCGGCGCGGTGCAGCCACGCGGCCACGCAGCGCACGCCGTTGCCGCACTGCCCCGACGGTGAGCCGTCGGCATTCCAGATGCCGTAGTAGAACGCGCAGGAAGGATCGCGCGCCGGCTCCACGCTGAGCAGCTGATCGAAGCCGACGCCGGTGTGGCGGTCGGCCAGCGCGCGGATCTGCGCCGGCTGCAGCGGAAACCCGTCGTGGCGGCAGTCCAGCACGACAAAGTCGTTGCCGAGGCCGTGCATTTTCGAAAAGCGCAGCTGCATGGTGCGGCGGCGTCAGGGCGGCGTGCTGGCGGGCACGGCGACATGCGCCGGCGCTGCGCTGGTCGATGCCGGGGCTGGCGCAGGTGCAGGTGCGGGCACCAGCGGTCCCTTCAGACCGCAGCCGGCCAGCGTGGCGGCAGCAACACAGAGCAGCAGCAAGTGGGATCGGCGCATGGCGGGGTTTCCTGGGCAGGCTGGCAGTATAGCGACGCCCGCGGCGGCGGCCGCGGCGCCGGGTGGGGCCGTTATGATGGGTGGGTGGATCGCGCAACGGCGCGGCGAGGGTAACCATGATGGACTGGAGCACGCTGCTGCGCCTGCCGATGACCTTGCTGCTGGGGCTGGCGGCGATCTTTCTGCTGCTCACGCTGGTGCAGCTGGTGCTGCTGCGCCGGCATCTGCACGCCGGCCGCCGGCTCGCCGCCAGCTGGCGCGCGCTGCTGTGCGCAGTGTGTTTCGCGCTGACCCTGCTGCTCGGCGGCAGCGGCTACGCGCTGCGCGGCTACCGGCTGCTGAGCGGCGAGGCGCCGGTGGTCGACATCGACGCGCACATCCTGTCGCCGCAGCGCTGGGCGCTCACCCTCACCTGGCCCGACGGCAGCACGCGCCAGGTCGAGCTGGCGGGCGACGACTGGCGCATCGAGGCGGTGGTGCTGAAGTGGAAACTCCCCGCCCTGCTGGCCGGGCTGCCGCCGCTGTACCGGCTCGACCGGCTGTCCGGCCGCTACGACGATCCCGCGCAGGAAATGCATGCGCCGCGCACCGTGATCAGCTTCGATCAGGCCGGTGCGTTCGACCTGCTCAACCTCAAGCGGCGCTACCCGCAGTGGCTGCCCGAGATCGACACCGTCTACGGCAGCGGCGCCTATCTGCCGCTGGTCGACCAGGGCCACTACCGCATCAGCCTGATGCGCACCGGCGCGCTGGTGGCGCGGCCGGACGAGGCGACGCAAAAGCGGATCGGGCAGCCACTGGGCGAGTGACCGGACGCAATGCTTCAGTCCAAGAGCTTCTCGTAGCGCCAGCCGTGCACGCCGTCCTGGTAGTACTGCTCCAGCGTGCCGATGCGGCGGTAGCCGAGGCGCTCGTAGTGGCGGATCGCGCCGTGGTTGTCGATGCGCACTTCCAGCCGCAGTACGCGGCAGCGGCGCTGGCGGGCGGCGGCTTCGACGGCTTCGACCAGCGCCGTGCCGACGCCCTTGCCGCGCGTCTCGGGCTGGGTGGCCAGCGAATACAGCCGCGCCACCCGGCTGCGCTTGCGGAAAAACACCACCGCGGTGCCGAGAAAGTTGCGGTGGTTGGCGCTGGCCACCAGCACCAGCGCGGAGTCGCTGTCGAGGTGGCGGCGGTACTGCGCGCGGCTCATGCGGTCGCTGTCGAAGGTGCGTTCTTCCAGCATCACCAGGTCGTCGAGGTCGGAGCTTTCGGCACGACGGACGCGCACGTTGGCGGTGGCTGGGGGTGGGTGCATGCTGTTCGGTTCCGGCGCCGCGTGCAGCGTGAGGCGGCAGGTGGGAGGGGACGAGGGAGCGCGGACTCTAGCAGCGCGCGCGATCAAGATCCCGTGTTTTCGCGTGGGCGCCGCCGCGTTAATCCGGGCTTCAGCGCTTTCGCTTGTGCCATGCCGGCCCTGTGCCAAACTGCGCGTCTTGCCTTTTCGCCGCGCCCGCGCCGGGCATCTCGCCGTAATCGCCCTGCCTGAGAGGTGTCATGACCCGTCTGGTCATCGTTGTCGAAAAGGCCTCCGACTGGGGCTCCTACTATCCTTCCGTCGACGTGATGAGCGCGATGGACTACCTGCGCAAGCCAGTGGGCGGCGACGACGAACGCACCCACGTGATCAACCTCTGCCGCAGCTACAAATATCTGGGCACCGGTTACTACGTGTCGCTGCTGGCCGAAGCGCGCGGGCACCGCGTGATGCCGTCGGTGCGCACGGTGAACGACCTGCGCCGGCGCTCGCTGTACGGCGTGGACATCGACGACCTCAACCAGAAGCTGACCCACTTTCTGCCGGCCGGCGGCCGCGACACCACCGATTTCGGCATCCTGGTGTACTTCGGCGAAACCGCCTACCCGGCGCTGCAGGATCTGGCGCGGCAGGTGTTCGAGTCGTTTCCGTGCCCGCTGATGCGGATCGAGTTCACCCGCGACCGCGTGTGGCAGGTCAGCTCGATCAAGCCGGTTGGCCTGCACACGCTGGACGACGCGCAGGAGGATGCCTTCGCCGAGGAGCTCGACCGCTTCTCCAAGAAGCTGTGGCGCAAGCCGCGCGCGCGCAAGCTGTACCGTTACGACATCGCGATGCTGGTGGATCCGGCCGAGCAGATGCCGCCGTCGAACAAGAAGGCGCTGAAGTCGTTCATCGCCGCCGGCAAGGAGCTCGGCATCGAGGTCGATCCGATCGGCAAGAACGACTACCAGCGGCTGGCCGAATACGACGGCCTGTTCATCCGCGAAACCACCGCCAGCGACAACCACACCTATCGCTTCGCCCACCGCGCGGAGAAGGAAGGCATGGTGGTGATGGATGACCCCAGCTCGATCCTGCGTTGTACCAACAAGATCTTCCTCAACGACCTGATGGTGTCGCGCAAGCTGGCGGTGCCGCGCACCGAAATCCTCTATCGCGACGACAGCAAGGGCATGAAGGAGGTCGTCGCCAAGCTCGGCTTTCCGCTGGTGCTGAAGATCCCCGACGGCTCGTTCTCGCGCGGCGTGGTCAAGGTGGAAAGCGAGGCCGCGCTGGAGCAGGCCGCCGGCGAACTGTTCCAGCACAGCGCGCTGCTGCTGGCGCAGGAATACGTCTACACCGGGTTCGACTGGCGCATCGGCGTGCTCAACCGCGAGCCGCTGTACGCCTGCAAGTACTACATGTCGCGCAACCACTGGCAGATCTACAACCACGGCGCCAAGGGCACCGCGAAAACCGGCGGCTCGGAGACGATCGCGGTCGGCGATGCGCCGGCCGAAGTGGTCAAGCTGGCGCTGAAGGCGACCCAGCTGATCGGCGACGGCCTGTACGGCGTGGACCTGAAGCAGGTCGGCGACAAGCCGGTCGTCATTGAGGTCAACGACAACCCGTCGATCGACGCCGGCGTCGAGGACGCCCACCTGGGCGATCAGCTTTACCTGCGCATCATGCAGGAGTTCCTGCGCCGGATGGAGCGCAAACGGCAGGGCATCACCGCCAGCGTGAAGTAGCGGCGCGGCGCGCGGAGTCATGCCAGACCAGGCCGTCCCGCGCCGGGCGACGCGCGCGGGATGCTCCCGGCAGTCGCCGCAATCGCCCGGGCTCCAGCGCCAGCAGCACCATCAGCGGCGCACCCAACAGCCAGAAGGCCGGCGTCCAGCCGAGCCACGCGGTATGCCACGGCACCAGCGTGCTCAGCAGCAACGCGCTGCCGGCCAGCAGCCACAGCACGGCGGCGCCGAGCAGGCGCTGATGATCGGAGCGGGAGGGCGGCGATGCGGGCATGCGGATGTCCTCGGTGGTGGAGGCGCGAGCCTGCTGCACACGCATCTCACCGGCTGCGACGCGGCGTCCGCGACCGTCCGAAGCGCCGGCCGCCACTTGTAGAATGCGCAGTGGCACGCCGGTTGCGGTGCACTCCACCCGCCAGGAAATCCGCATGAGCCCCACCCAGTTCGCCGTGTTCGGCCATCCGATCGGCCACAGCCTGTCGCCGCGCATCCATCAGGCGTTTGCGCAGCAGTTCGGCATGGCGCTGGAATACCGCGCGATCGACGTGGCGCCGGCCGATTTCGCGGCGGCGGTGCGGCGGTTCTTCGCCGGCGGCGGCGCGGGCGCCAACGTGACGCTGCCGCACAAGGGGGCGGCCTTCGCGTTGGCCGACCAGTGCAGCGCGTCGGCCAGCCGCGTCGGCACCGCCAACGTCCTGACCGCGTTGCCGGAGGGCCGGCTCGCCGCGCACAACACCGACGGCGACGGCATGGTGCGCGACATCACCGAGCGTCACGGCGTGGATCTGCGCGGCCATACCGCACTGCTGCTGGGCGCCGGCGGCGCCGCGCGTGGGGTGGCGTGGAACCTGCTGGATGCGGGGGTGGCCACGCTGACCATCGTCAACCGCTCGCCGGCGGCGGCCGATGCGCTGGCCGACGCGATCGGCGAGCCCGCGCGCGCGCATACGCGCTACTGGCAGGACCTGGCCGACATCGGCAGCTACGACCTGATCGTCAACGCCACGTCGGCCGGCGTGCTGGGCGCGCCGCTGGCGCTGCCGTTCTCGCTGGTCGGCGCCCGCGCGCTCTGCTACGACCTGTCCTATGGCCTGGCCGCCAGCAGCTTTCTGGCGTGGGCGAAGGCCGCCGACGCGCGCTATGCGTTCGATGGCTTGGGCATGCTGCTGGAAACTGCCGCCGATGCGTTTGCGCTGTGGCACGGCCAGCGGCCGCAGACCGAGCCGGTGTATCAGCTGCTGCGGCAACCGTCTGCATGAGTGCACCGTGGTGCCGCGCGGGCTGCGGCGCCTGCTGCATCGCGCCGTCGATCAGCTCGCCGATTCCCGGCATGCCGGCGGGCAAGCCGGCCGGCGTGCGCTGCGTCCAGCTCACCATGGACAACCGCTGCGCGATCTTCGGCGATCCGCGGCGCCCGCCGGTGTGCGCCAGCCTGCAGCCGGAACCGGTGATGTGCGGCACCGACCGTGCGCACGCGCTGCGCTGGTTGGCCGCCCTGGAAAAAGCTACCGCAGATTGTTGAGTCGCAGCGCCATCACATGGCCGCCAGGTACTCATCCTTCAGCCGCACATAGTGATCGGCCGAGTAGTGCAACTGCTCGATCTGGCGGTCGCTGAGCAGGCGCACGAACCTGGCCGGGTTGCCCAGCCACAGCTCGCGTTCGCCCACCACCTTGCCGGGCGGAATCAGGCTGCCGGCGCCGACGAAGCCGTATTTGCGCACCACGGCGCCGTCCAGCACGCTGGCGTGCATGCCGATCAGGCAGTAGTCCTCGATGGTGCAGGCGTGGATCACCGCAGCGTGGCCGATAGTGACGCCCGCGCCGATCAGCGTGGGAAAGCCGCCGGGCGAATACGGACCGTCGTGGGTCACGTGCACGATACTGCCGTCCTGCACGTTGCTGCGTGCGCCGATGCGGATGTGATGCACATCGCCGCGCAGCACTGCGCCGGGCCAGATCGAGGCATCGTCGCACAGCTGCACGGCGCCGATGACGGTGGCGGCGGGGTCGACATACACGCGTTCGCCGAGGGTGGGCAGCACGCCCTTGAAGCTGCGCAGGGGATTCATTCGCGCATTCTAGGTGTCTGTCACGTATCCGGCGATGGCCGGCCGCGCACCGCGCTTGATTTCGGCCGTGCGCGTCGCCACGCTGACCGCCTCAAGGAGACTCCATGAACCACGACAACCCCCTGCTGGCCGACGCGACGCTGCCGGCCTTTTCGCGCATCCGGCCCGAGCACGTGACGCCGGCAGTCGAGACGCTGCTGGCCGAATACCGTGACGCCATCGACGCCCTTACCGCACCCGGCGCGCCGCGTGATTTCGCCACCGTGATGCTGACCCAGGAGCGGCTGGAGCAGCGGCTGGCGCGGGCGTGGTCGCCGGTCGGCCACCTGCATGCGGTGGCCGACAGCGAGGCGCTGCGCCAGGTCTACGGCCCGGCCGAGGAGGCGCTGACCGAACACGCGATCGAGCTGGGTCAGAACCGCGCGTTGTATGCCGCCGTGCAGGCGCTGGCCGACGCGCCGGATTTTGCCCGACTGCCGCGGCCCGCGCGGGCGCTGGTGGAGCACGCGCTGCGCGACTTCAGGCTTTCCGGCGTGGCGCTGGCGGAGCCGGCGCGTTCGCGCTACCGCGAGATCGGGGTGGAACTCTCCAGACTTTCGACCGAATTTTCCAACGCCGTGCTCGACGCCAGCGAGGCGTGGCACGAGCACATCACCGACGAGCGCGACCTCGCCGGCATTCCCGAATCCGGCCGCGCGGTGCTGCGCCAGTACGCCGAGGATCAGGAGCTGGACGGCTATCTGGTCACGTTGAAGCAGCCCAGCGTGCAGGCGGTGCTGAGCTATGCCGACAACCGCGGCCTGCGCGAGCGCGTGTACTGGGCCTACCAGACGCGCGCCTCCGACCAGGGGCCGCAGGCCGGCAAGTTCGACAACTCCGCGCGCATTGAGCAGATCATGGCGCTGCGCCACGAGGCGGCCCGGTTGCTCGGCTTCGCCAATGCCGCAGAAGAATCGCTGGCGACCAAGATGGCCGGCTCGCCGACCGAAGTGATGGAGTTCCTGCACGATCTGGCCGCGCGCGCGCGGCCGGTGGCGCAGCAGGAGCTGGTCACGCTGCGCGAATTCGCCCGCAGCGAGCTCGGCCTCGACAACCTCGAGTCGTGGGACGTCGGCTACGCCTCGGAAAAGCTGCGCCAGCAGCAGTACGCGCTGGACGAGGAGCAGCTCAAGCCCTATTTCCCGCTGCCGGCGGTGATCGACGGCCTGTTCGCCCTGCTCGGCAAGCTTTACGGCATCCGCCTGAGCGCCCGCGACGACGTCGACGTGTGGCATCCACAGGTGCGCTACTACGACGTGCGCGATGCCGATGATCGCGTGTTCGCCGGTGCCTACGTCGATCTGTATGCGCGCACCGGCAAGCGCGGCGGTGCCTGGATGGACGTCTGCCGCGCCCGCTTCGACGACGGCGCGCAGTCACAGCTGCCGGTGGCCTTCCTCACCTGCAATTTCGCTCCGCCCACCGAGGGCCGGCCGGCGCTGCTCACCCACGACGACGTGCTGACCCTGTTCCACGAATTCGGCCACGGCCTGCACCATCTGCTCACCGAGATCGCGCTGCCCTCGATCGGCGGCATCGACGGCGTCGAGTGGGATGCGGTGGAGCTGCCAAGCCAGTTCATGGAGAACTTCGGCTGGAACCGCGAGGCGCTGGACCTGTTCGCGCGCCACTGGCAGACCGGCGAGCGGCTGCCCGACGAGCTGTTCCAGCGCATGCTTGCGGCGCGCCACTTCCAGGCCGGCCTGTTTCTGGTGCGCCAGCTGGAGTACGCGCTGTTCGATTTTCTGCTGCATCTGGAATACAACCCCGCGCAGGGCGCCCGCACGCTGGCGGTGCTGGCGGAGGCGCGCAAGCAGGTCGCCGTGCTGCATCCGCCGGCGTGGCAGCGGTTTCCGCACGGTTTCAGCCACGTCTTCGCCGGCGGTTACGCGGCCGGCTACTACAGCTACCTGTGGGCCGAGCTGCTGTCCGCTGACGCGTTCGGTGAGTTCGAGGAGCGCGCCGGCGCCGCCGGCAGCGTGCTCGACCGCGCCACCGGCGAACGCTTCCGCCGCGAGGTGCTGGCGGTTGGCGCCAGCCGCTCCGCGCTGGAAAGCTTCGTCGCCTTCCGCGGCCGCAAGCCGCAGCCGGAGGCGCTGCTGCGCAGCCACGGGCTGATCTGACTCCAGGCCGAGGGCCGGCCCTCGCGGGCGGGCACCGATTTCATCAAGGCGAAAAAAAGCCCGCCGAAGCGGGCTTTTCAGATCAGCTCAAGTCCGGGTGGACTCAGGCAACCTGGACTTCCTCAGCCTGCAGGCCTTTCTGGCCCTTGGTGACTACGAACGTGACGCGCTGACCTTCCTGCAGGGACTTGAAGCCCGTGCCCTGGATCGCGCGGAAATGCACGAACAGGTCATCACCGCTTTCCGGGGTGATGAAGCCAAAACCTTTGGCGTCGTTGAACCACTTGACTGTACCGCTCTGACGATCCGACATGTAACATACCTTTGAAGCATGGATGATTTGCGGCTCGGAGCGAGTTGCACTTTACCGCAATAGAAGGCAGAAGCCCCGAGTCGCCTCGGACTGCTGCTTCGCAAGCATACACCGGAATGCAAGGTTTCGGTGAGTTTTATGCAAGCGGCGTTTCTGCCGGGGTTGCGCAACCCGCCCGCGGCCGGCCCGCCGCGGCGCTTCCCTTACAATGGCCGCATGAAGATCGCCTCCTGGAACGTGAACTCGCTGAAGGTGCGCCTGCCGCAGCTGACCCAATGGCTGGCCGCGGCGCAACCGGACATCGTGGCGCTGCAGGAGACCAAGCTGGAGGACGCCCGGTTTCCGATGGACGATCTGGCCGCGGCCGGCTACCGCGCGGTTTTCGCGGGTCAGAAAACCTACAACGGGGTGGCGCTGCTGGCGCGCGCCGATGCCTTGGGTGATTTCGAGGACGTGGTCACCGACATTCCCGGGCTGGACGATCCGCAGCGGCGCATCCTGGCGGCGACCGTCGGCGGGCTGCGCGTGGTCGACCTCTATGTGGTCAACGGCAAGGCCGTCGGCGACGAAAAATACGCCTACAAGCTGCACTGGCTGGCGCGTGTGCGCGAGTTTCTGGCGCGCGAGCTGGAGCGCCATCCGAAGCTGGTGGTGCTGGGCGATTTCAACATCTGCCCGGACGACCGCGATGTCTACGATCCGCAGGCCTGGGGCGAGGACATCCTGTGCTCGCCGCCGGAGCGTGCGGCGCTGCAGGCGATCACCGCGCTGGGCCTGCACGACAGCTTCCGGCTGTTCCAGCCGGAGGCTGGCCACTTCAGCTGGTGGGACTACCGACAGGCGGCGTTCCGTCGCAACATGGGCCTGCGCATCGACCTGATCCTGATCGGCGAGGCGCTGAAATCCGCCGCCACCGCGGCGGCGATCGACCGCGAACCGCGCCGCTGGGAGCGACCCTCCGACCACACGCCGGTGATGCTGGAACTGGATATCCGATGATGACAAAGACCGAATGGCCCAGCTCGCTGGACGACAGCGAACTGGAGGAACTGGATCGCTACCTGCGCGCGCACAGCGGCGACAGCGATCTGCTGCTCGACGGCGTGCACGGTCTGCTCAGCGCGCTGGCGGTCGGCCCGCTGCTGGTGCTGCCGGACGAATGGCTGCCCGAGGTGCTGCACGAGCCGTTTGCCGACGAGAACGAGGGCAACCGTGTGCTGGCGCTGCTGGCCAAGCTCAACGACTCGATCAGCGCGGAACTCGATGTGGATGCCTACGAGCCGATTCTCGGCGAGGTTGAGCTGGAAACCGGCCCGATGCTGTCCGCCGCCGGCTGGTGCGAGGGCTTCAGTCGCGGCATCGACCTGCGCGCCAGCCTGTGGGAAA
>JAJYSM010000043.1 GCA_021793575.1 Pseudomonadota bacterium | reverse complement strand
TACGTCGCTCACCACAACATCCAACCCAAGCCCTTCATCTGGACCAAGAGCGCGCGCGATATCCTCCAAAAGGTTATCCGCGCCAATAGCCGCTTAAGTTCCAAACAGAATGCAGCACTACACTAGAGTTTCGCGATCCATCGACTGGTTCATCCATGCGCATCGAATTTCTCAATGCGGCCCGTGAGGATTTTCACTGGTCGCAGGTGCAGCTGAGCATTGGCAGCGCACCGGACAACGATCTTGTGCTGGCGGCCAGTCAGGCCGCCCCGAGGCACCTGCAGATCCAGCAGGATCGTCGCGGCTGGGTGTTGCAGGTGCTGCCGTCGGCCGAGCGCATCCACGTCAATGCCCGGCCCGTGCGCGAGCGCGCCCTGTTGCGCGCCGGCGATGTGGTCAGCGTGGGTGATTGCCGTCTGCTGCTGCGCGCTGACGCGGATCCGGACTTGCGGGATGCCCTCAGCGTGCCCGCGCATGAGTGCTGCACGGTGGCGCTGCGTGCGGTGGCGGGCCCGCTCTCCGGACGCGTGCTGCCGCTGCGCGACAGCCTGGAACTCGGACTGCCCGGCGGCTGCCTGCTGGAGTTGCCGCAGGGCGAGCGCGCCGCGCTGCGCATCACATGGCAGAATGGCGAGCTGAAGCTGGAGCTGGTGCAGCCATCCGAGCGCCATCCGCTGCGCGTCAACGGGGTGCCGACGCAGAAGCTGGCGCTGCAGCCCGGCGATCAGATCAGCCTCGCCATGCATCGCTTCGTGGTCGATGCGCCGGGGATGGAGCCGGAGCCGCCTATCGCGGTGCCCGCCGCATCCACGCAGCCGCTGCCGGAAGCCGCGGCCGGTCCCGCCGGCGAGGTGTGGTGGCTGATCGTGACCGCCGCCGTGCTGGCGCTGGGCATCGCGCTGGTGTTGCTGATCCGCTTCTGAGTCGTGTGGCGCAATGGCCCCGGCAGGCTTGACCACCGTGTGCTGCGCCGCGCCATAATGCGGCGAATACCTCGACGGGATGCAGCGGCACGTGAGCAGAATCTGGAATTTCAGCGCGGGCCCGGCAGCGATGCCGCTGGACGTGCTCGAACGCGCCGCGCGCGAGTTGCCGGACTGGAACGGCAGCGGCGCCTCGGTGATGGAACAGTCGCACCGGGGCAAGCGTTTCATCGCAATGGCGGCCCAGGCCGAGGCCGATCTGCGCCGTCTGCTGGCGGTTCCGGACGACTATGCGGTGCTGTTCCTGCAGGGCGGCGCCACCCAGCAGTTTGCGCTGATCCCGATGAATCTGGCTGCGGCCGGCGACAGCGCCGACTACATCGACAGCGGTCACTGGAGCGAGAAGGCGATCAGCGAGGCGGCACCGTATGTGCGCGTGAACGTGGCCGCCAGCGGCAAGGCCGACGCCTACCGGCGGCTGCCCGCGCGTGACAGCTGGCAACTCGATCCGCACGCGGCCTACGTGCACTACACGCCGAACGAGACCATCCACGGCGTGGAGTTTCACGACATTCCGCAGGTCGGCGCGGTGCCGCTGGTGGCGGACATGTCGTCGAACATCCTGTCCGAGCCGCTGGATATCTCGCGCTTCGGCCTGATCTACGCCGGTGCGCAGAAGAACATCGGCCCGTCCGGTCTGGTGGTGATGATCATCCGGCGCGACCTGCTGCAGCGCGCCGGCCGGCCGATGGCGCGGATCTTTCGCTACGCCGAACAGGCGGCGCACGACTCCATGCTCAACACACCCAACACCTGGGGCTGGTATCTGGCCGGGCTGACCTTCCAGTGGCTGCTGGCGCAGGGCGGGCTGGGCGCGATGGCCGAACGCAACCGGGCCAAGGCCGAGCGGCTGTATCGCGCCATCGACGGCTCCGGCGGCTACTACTGCAACCCGATCGAGCCGTCGGCGCGTTCGCGCATGAATGTTCCGTTCACCCTGCACGACAGCGCGCTGGATGCGGCCTTCCTGCAGGAATCGGAGGCGGCCGGCCTGCTGGCGCTGAAAGGCCACAAGGCGATTGGCGGCATGCGCGCATCGCTGTACAACGCCGTGCCGCTGGAGGCGGTCGAGGCACTGGCGGACTTCATGCGTGACTTTTCCCGGCGGCACGGCTGACTGGTCATGCGGGGCGCCTTTGAGGCATGATGTTTGTTGACGTATGGACTGCTATCCATCTAGGCGGCTAAAAGCATGACCGAATCAAAGACATCGCTGAGCGAGATGCGCGAACGCATCGACAGCATCGACCGGCAAATCCAGCAGCTGATCTCCGAGCGCGCCAACCGCGCGCAGGAAGTGGCCAGGGTGAAGGGCGAGGGGCTGTCGGCGATCGACTATTACCGACCCGAGCGCGAGGCCCACGTGCTGCGCATGGTGGTGGACCGCAACGACGGTCCGCTGTCCGACACCGAGATGGTGCGGCTGTTCCGCGAGATCATGTCGTCCTGCCTGGCGCAGGAGGACCCGCTGAAGATCGGCTTTCTGGGGCCGGAAGGCACCTTCAGCGAACAGGCGGTGCACAAGCATTTCGGTCATGCCGCCTATGGCCTGGCGCTGGGCAGCATCGAGGAGGTGTTCCAGGAGGTCGCGGCCGGTCACGCCGACTTCGGCGTGGTGCCGGTGGAGAACTCCGGCCAGGGCATGATCCAGGTCACCCTGGACATGTTCCTCACCTCCGATGCCACCATCTGCGGCGAAGTGGAGCTGCGCGTGCACCAGTGCCTGCATTCGCAGCTGGGCAGGCTGGAGGACGTGCGCCGCGTCTACGGCCACGGGCAGTCGCTGCAGCAGTGCAAGACCTGGCTGCGCATCAACCTGCCGGAGGTCGAGTGCATCGCCGTCGGCAGCAACGCCGAAGCGGCCCGCATGGCGAGGCATGCCGACGACGCGGCAGCGATCGCCGGCGAGACCGCCGGCAAGATCTACGGACTGAAGACGGTGGCGCAGGGCATCGAGGATCGCGCCGACAACACCACCCGCTTCCTGGTGATCGGCCGCTCGCTGTTTCCGCCCTCGGGCAACGATCGCACCTCGCTGCTGATCACCGTCAACGACAAGCCCGGCGCGCTGTACGACGTGCTCAGCCCGTTCGCCAGGCACGGTATCAGCCTGAACCGGATCGAGTCGCGGCCGGCGCACACCGGCAAATGGCAGTACGCGTTTTTCATCGACGTCTCCGGCCATGTCCACGACGCCGCGCTGCAGGCGGCGGTGCAGGATATCGGCGAGTCGGCCGCGACCATTCGCGTGCTCGGTTCGTATCCGGTGGCGTTGCCATGATGCTGGCCAGCTACCTGATCGGCGCGCACGCGGAGAACCCGGCGTGAATCAGTTCGACTGGAGCAGCCGGCCCGGTGGGCCGCTGCGCGGCAGCGTGCGGATACCGGGCGACAAGTCGGTGTCGCACCGTGCGCTGATGCTGGCCGCGATTGCCGGGGGCGAGTCGCGCATTGGCGGCTTCCTCGAAGGCGAGGACACCCGCGCCACCGCCGCGGTGCTGGCGCAGCTGGGCGTGCGCATCGACACCCCTGCAGCGGGCGAACGGCTGGTGCATGGCGTCGGCCTGCACGGACTGCGTGGCACGGCGCAGACGCTGGACTGCGGCAACGCCGGCACCGGCATGCGCCTGCTGGCCGGCCTGTTGGCCGGGCAGGCGTTCGACAGCGTGCTGGTCGGCGATGCCTCGCTGTCGCAGCGGCCGATGCGGCGGGTCACCGATCCACTGGCGCGGATGGGCGCGCGCATCGACACGCGCGAGGGCCTGCCGCCGCTGCACGTGCACGGTGGCCAGTCGTTGCACGGCATCCGTTACGAGTTGCCGGTGGCCAGCGCGCAGGTGAAGTCGGCGCTGCTGCTGGCTGGCCTGTACGCCGAGGGCACCACCGAAATCATCGAACCGCATCCGACCCGCGACTACACCGAGCGCATGCTGGCCGCCTTCGGCTGGCCGATCGAGTTTTCGCCGGGTCGTGCCCGCTTGGCTGGCGGCCATGCCTTGCGCGCCACCGAGGTGCAGGTGCCGGCGGATTTTTCCTCGGCCGCGTTTTTTCTGGTCGCCGCCAGCATCATGCCGGGCTCCGAACTGCGCCTGCCGGCGGTTGGCCTCAATCCGCGGCGCACCGGCTTGCTGCACGCGCTGCGCCTGATGGGCGCGGACATCGCCATCGAGCATCCGCGTGAGAGCGGCGGCGAGCCGGTGGGCGACCTGATCGTGTGCCACGCGCCGTTGCATGGCATCGAGCTGCCCGAGGCGCTGGTGCCCGACATGATCGACGAGTTTCCGGCGCTGTTCATCGCCGCCGCGGTGGCCAGCGGCCGCACCGTGGTGCGCGGTGCCGCCGAACTGCGGGTGAAGGAGTCCGATCGCATCGCCAGCATGGCCACTGGCCTGCGTGTGCTGGGCGCCACGATCGAGGAAACGCCGGACGGCGCGATCATCGACGGCGGCCGCCTCGGTGCCGGCCGCGTGGAAACCCATCTCGATCACCGCATCGCGATGAGCTTCGCGGTAGCCGGGCTGCGGGCCGCGGGGCCGGTGCAGATCAGCAACTGCGCGCATGTCGCCACCTCCTTCCCGGGTTTTCTCGAACTGGCGAACGGCTGCGGCTTTGCGCTGCAGCTGGCGGGCTGATCGCGCACGCTCGCGCGGCCTGCGCGGTTGCAGCTAGGCTTGCCGCTGCCTGCCTCGTCCGTGAGATCACCCATGTCGCCTGCCGTGCCGTCGTTCATCGTCGCCATTCCCGCCCGCTACGGCTCGACCCGGCTGCCGGCCAAGCCGCTGCGCGAGATCGGCGGCGTGCCGATGGTGCTGCGCGTGGCCCGGCGCGCGCTGCAGGCGGGCGCCCGCCAGGTGGTGGTGGCGGTGGACGATCCGCGCGTCGCCGCGGCGCTGGACGGGCAGGCCGGCGTGGATATCTGCATGACGCGCGCCGACCACGCTTCCGGCAGCGATCGGCTGGCGGAGTGCGCGGTTCATTACGGCTGGGCCGACGATGCCATCGTGGTGAACCTGCAGGGCGACGAGCCGTTCGCCCCGGCCGCCGGCATCCGCGCCGTGGCGCAGGCGCTGGCCGAGGACGACGCGCCGATGGCGACGCTGGCCACGCCGCTGCTCGACGCCGCGGAGCTGTTCGACCCCAACGTGGTGAAGCTGGTGCGCGCGGTGAACGGGCGTGCGCTGTATTTCAGCCGCGCGCCGCTGCCGTGGGCGCGCGATGCATTCGCGCTTGCGCGCGAGGCGCTGCCAGCGGATGCGCCCTTTCTGCGGCATATCGGCATCTATGCCTATCGGGCCGGGTTTTTGGCGTGTTACACCCGCATGCAGCGCACGCCGCTGGAGCAGGCCGAATCGCTGGAGCAGTTGCGCGTGCTGGAGCACGGTCATGCGATCGCGGTGCGGCTCACGCCCGCGCCGTTTCCGCCCGGCATCGACACGCAGGCCGATCTCGAGCGCGCCGAAGCGTGGCTGCGCGCGCAAGGCTGAGCCCACCCGGAGAAGGCTCGCAGCCGTTCCGGCGCATGCCGGCAGCCGCTAGAATGCGCGCATGCAGTCCGCGCAATCGCCGCCGTTCGACGGCAAGGCCTTCGTCAGCACGCTGAGTTCCTCGCCCGGGGTCTACCGTCATTTCGACGCCGCCGGCGAGTTGCTGTATGTCGGCAAGGCGGGCAATCTCAAGAAGCGGGTCGGCAGCTATTTCCTGAAGCCGCGGATGGAGCCGCGCATCGCCGCGATGGTGGCGCAGATCGCGCGCATCGAGATCACTGTCACGCGCACCGAGGGCGAGGCGCTGCTGCTCGAATCGCAGCTGATCAAATCGCTCAAACCGCGCTACAACATCCTGCTGCGCGACGACAAAAGCTATCCCTACATCTATCTGTCCAGCGGCGAGGATTACCCGCGGCTGGCCTTCCATCGCGGCGCGCGCAATCTGCCGGGGCGCTATTTCGGGCCGTATCCGAGTACCTACGCGGTGCGCGAGAGCCTGAGCCTGATGCAGAAGCTGTTCAAGGTGCGCCAGTGCGAGGACAGCTATTTCCGCAACCGCTCGCGGCCCTGCCTGCAGCACCAGATCGGCCGCTGCACCGCGCCGTGCGTGCAGCTGATCGGCGTGCAGGATTACGCCAGCGACGTGCGCCATGCACAGATGTTTCTGGAGGGGCGCAGCCCTGCGGTGCTCGACGAGCTGGGCGAGGCGATGGAGCGCGCCAGCCAGTCGCTGGCGTTCGAGCGGGCCGCCGTGCTGCGCGATCAGGTCGCCGCCCTGCGCCAACTGCAAGCGCAGCATCACGTGCAGGGCGCCAGCGCCGACATGGACGTGATCGCCTGCCGCATCGAAGCGGGTATGGCCTGCGTCAGCGTGCTGTTTTTCCGCAACGGCATCAGCCTGGGTACGCGTGATTTCTTTCCGCGGCTGCCGCTGGATGCCGAGCCGGCCGATGTGCTGGCGCAGTTCATCGCGCAGTACTACCTGGACCGGCTCGTGCCGCGTGAACTGATCCTGGGCGAGGCGATCCCTGACCAGGCGCTTCTGGCCGAGCTGCTGGCGCAGCAGTGCGGCCATGCGGTGGAGCTGAAATCCAGCGTACGCGGCGACCGTGCGCAGTTCCTGCAGATGGCCGAGCGCAATGCGCAAGCGTCGCTGACGGTGCGGCTGGCCAGCCGGCAGACGCTGGGTGCGCGCTTCGAGGATCTGCGTAAGGTGCTGGAACTGCTGGCCACGCCGCGGCGCATCGAGTGCTTCGACATCAGCCATACGATGGGCGAGGCCACCGTGGCGTCCTGCGTGGTGTTTGGGCCGGAGGGGCCGGAAAAGTCGCACTACCGCCGCTTCAACATCACCGGCATCACGCCCGGCGACGATTACGCCGCGATGCATCAGGCGCTGACCCGGCGCTTTCGCAAGGTGACCGAAGGCGAGGGCGCGCGTCCCGACCTGCTGCTGATCGACGGCGGCAACGGGCAGGTGGCACAGGCGCTGGACGTGCTGCAGGAGCTGGGCGTCAGCGGCATCGAAGTGGTCGGCGTGGCGAAGGGCCCGGGCCGGCGCGCCGGCGAGGAAACCCTGGTGCTGGCGCGCCTGCAGCCGGGCAGCGCCGGCCGCGAGCTGCATCCGGGCTCGTCTTCGCCGGCGCTGCACCTGGTGGCTGCGGTGCGCGACGAGGCCCATCGGTTCGCCATCAGCGGCCACCGCAAGCGGCGCGAGAAGGCGCGCGAACGCAGCGTGCTGGAAGAAGTGCCGGGCATCGGCGCGCGGCGGCGCTCGGCGCTGCTCAAGGCCTTCGGCGGCCTGTCCGGTGTGGAAGGCGCCGGCGTGGAGGAGCTGATGCAGGTCAAGGGCATCGATCGCGGGCTGGCCGAACGCATTTACGCCAGCCTGCACGGCTGAGCCTGCACGATAGACTCCCTCGTCGCACTTCATCCGGCGGCGGGCGACGTGCGACACTGCGGCAAATCTCTGGATCGACCCATGCGCATCAACCTGCCCACCTGGCTGACCCTGTTTCGCGTCGGCCTGCTGCCGGTGATGGTGGCGGTGTTCTATCTGCCGTTTCCCGGTCACAACATCACCGCCGCGATCGTGTTCGTGTTGGCGGCGCTGACCGACTGGCTGGATGGTTATCTGGCGCGGCGAATGAAGCTGACCTCGGCGTTCGGTGCGTTCCTCGATCCGGTGGCCGACAAGCTGATGGTCACGGTGACGCTGTTCCTGCTGGTGGAATCGCATCCCAGCAGCGGCTGGTCCGGCATCGTAATGGCGGTGACCGCAGCGGTGATCGTCGGCCGCGAAATCAGCGTGTCGGCGCTGCGCGAATGGATGGCCGAGATCGGCATGAGCGCGACCATCAAGGTCGCGCTGCTGGGCAAGCTCAAGACTGTCATGCAGATGGTCGCGCTGGTGGTGCTGATCGTGCAGCACGAAAAGGAAGCCACCGCGCTGCGGCTGTACCACATCGGCGAGGGCCTGCTGGTGATCGCTGGCGTGCTGACGATCTGGTCGGGCTTTTATTACCTGCGCGCGGCGTGGCCGATGCTGCGCGGCGACATGCCGGGCCACACCCCTGATCGCAACGACGAGCGTTGATTGACATCATGTGCGCTTGACGATCGGCATTCACGTATTAGAATGCGCGGCTGCAGCGCGGGAATAGCTCAGTTGGTAGAGCACGACCTTGCCAAGGTCGGGGTCGCGAGTTCGAGTCTCGTTTCCCGCTCCAGTACACAGACAAAGCCCCGATCACATCGGGGCTTTGTCTTATCGGCAGGTGCTGCCGTGGCGGTCATGCGTGCAGCGTCGGATGAGGTGGCTCGATGGCATCGCGCGATGGCATCGCGCCTATTCACAAGAGATTCGCTTCTGCTATCATTCGCGGCTCCGATGCGGGAATAGCTCAGTTGGTAGAGCACGACCTTGCCAAGGTCGGGGTCGCGAGTTCGAGTCTCGTTTCCCGCTCCAGTTTTTCCGCAAAACCTCGGCCAGCCGGGGTTTTGTCTTGTAGAAGCAAGCGGCGATCTTCCCGATCGCACAACAGCAAGCAATGGCCAGGTGGCAGAGTGGTCATGCAGCGGCCTGCAAAGCCGCGTACGCCGGTTCGATTCCGACCTTGGCCTCCATTGCGCAGTGGCTGTGAGCAGCCCCAAAAACCCGCCGCTGGCGGTTTTTTTGTTGGGTTTGCCCGCAAAGTCGCGCGGGCAAAACCGCGCGCCACTACCGGAAATTGCTGTCTCTGGCGATGGCCTGCGCTGCGGATACGGCCCAGGGAAGGTAGCAATGGCAGGAGTCGCGGAGCGCACCGAGTCCGTCGCTGCAGGCCGCTGTCGTTTGCTCAAGGCTCGAGCTGCCAAGCGCAATCAGCATATCGACAACGTGGTGCAGGCGTGACCAGCGCTCGCCCGATGATTATCGCGAACGAAAGCAGTAGCCAAAAATGAGCAACGCCCCACTCGGGGCGTCGTCAAAAAGATGGTGGGCGATGCAAGGATCGAACTTGCGACTTCGTCCGTGTGAAGGACGCACTCTACCGCTGAGTTAATCGCCCGAAAGTCGGGATGTTACTGGCGTACCCCGCAGCAGTTCAGCGAAATCCCCTGAACAGACAGAACTGTTTTGCCGCAACAGTGCCGGGCGCTCGCCAAGGGTGCTGACTGAATAAGTGTGAAGGCAGTGCGTTACCGCTGAGCCAACTGCCCGCCGTGAGCGCGGAATTCTAGGGGCGATCAGTCAGCCGGTCAATGCCCGTGATCGGTGCCTGCGGCGCGTAGCGGGCTGTCAGTGGCGGGTTGTTAGACTGGCGAACCTCTCACAGCGGCAGCGCGTATCATGGATTTCCTCAACGCTCACCTGGCCTCCATCCTGCACGCGCTGCAGCAGTTTCACCTGACGCCGTGGAAGGCGGTGGGCTATGCCGGCACGCTGCTGTTCACCAGCCGCTGGTTCGTGCAGGTGTACTACACGCGCAAGTACAAGCGGGTGGTGATGCCGCTGGCGTTCTGGTGGCTGTCGGTGGCGGGCAGCATGCTGCTGCTGGCGTACTTCGTGATCGGCAAGAACGATTCGGTGGGCATTCTCTCCAACTTTTTTCCGGTGTTCGTGTCCACCTACAACCTGGTGGTGCACCTGCGCCATCGCCGCAACAGCGTGACCGGCGACAGCGTGGCATGAGCCCCTGCCGCGGCCGGGCGCGGGATCATTCGGGGTCGTAATCCAGCTGCGAGGAGAGCCAGCGCTCGGCTTCGGCGAGCGTCCAGCCCTTGCGCCGGGCGTAGTCCTCGACCTGGTCCTTGCCGATGCGGCCGACCACGAAGTACTGGCTGTCGGGGTGTGCGTAGTACCAGCCGGAGACGGCGGCAGCCGGATACATCGCGAAGCCTTCGGTGAGCGTGATGCCGGTGTGAGCGGTGGCGTCGAGCAGGGCGAACAGAGTGGTTTTTTCGGTGTGATCGGGGCAGGCCGGGTAGCCCGGCGCCGGGCGGATGCCGCGGTACTGCTCGGCCACCAGCGCATCGTTGTCGAGCGCCTCGTCCGGTGCATAGCCCCAGAACTCGCGCCGCACGCGCTCATGCAGGTGCTCGGCGAAGGCTTCGGCGAGGCGGTCGGCGAGCGCCTTCAGCAGGATCGCGGAGTAGTCGTCGTAATCGGCCTCGAAGCGCGCCAGGTGCGGCTCGATGCCGATGCCGGCGGTGACCGCGAAGCCGCCGATCCAGTCGGGCTTGTTGAATTCCTTCGGTGCGATGAAGTCGGCGAGGCAGAGATTGGGACGCTCCGGCGGCTTGTCCGCCTGCTGGCGGAGGCTGTGGAGGGTGGCCAGAAGTTTCCCTTCTGCCGAAGGGAGAAGGGAATAGACCTCCACGTCATCGCCGACGCCGGCGGCGGGCCAGAAGCCGATCACCGCGCGGGCGGTGAGCCAGCGCTCGGCGATGATCCGCTCCAGCATCGCCTGCGCGTCCTGGAACAGCTCGCTGGCCTGGCGGCCGACCACGGCGTCGGTGAGGATGGCCGGGTAGTGGCCGGCCAGTTCCCAGGTCTGGAAGAACGGCGTCCAGTCGATGTATGGGCGCAGCGTGGCCAAATCGTAATCGTCGAACACGCTGAGGCCGGGGGCCTGCGGCTGCGGCGGCTGGTAGGCGGCCCAGTCGCAGCGGAACGGCTGCGCCCGCGCCTTGGCCAGCGACACCAGCTGTTTGCCCGGGCCGCGGTTGCGGTGGCGCTCGCGCACGTCGGCGTAGTCGGCGCGCACCTTGGTCAGGAAATCCTCGACCAGCTCCTTGCTGACCAGCGACTGCGCCACGCCGACCGCGCGCGAGGCGTCCTTCACCCACACGGTGCCAGCCTTGTAGTGCGGCTCGATCTTCAGCGCAGTGTGCGCGCGCGAGGTGGTGGCGCCGCCGATCAGCAGCGGGATGTGGAAGTTCTGCCGCTGCATCTCGCGCGCGACCTGGCTCATCTCCTCCAGCGAGGGCGTGATCAGGCCGGACAGGCCGATCATGTCGGCGTTCTCGGCGATCGCCGCCTCCAGGATTTTTTGCGCCGGCACCATCACGCCCAGGTCGATCACCTCGAAGTTGTTGCAGCGGAGCACCACGCCGACGATGTTCTTGCCGATGTCGTGCACGTCGCCCTTGACCGTGGCCATGATGATCTTGCCGTTGTTCTTGCTGGTCTCGCCGGTGCGCAGTTTTTCTTCCTCGATGTATGGCAGCAGGTAGGCCACCGCCTTCTTCATCACGCGGGCGGATTTCACCACCTGCGGCAGGAACATCTTGCCGGCGCCGAACAGGTCGCCGACCACGTTCATGCCGTCCATCAGCGGGCCCTCGATCACGTCCAGCGGACGGGTGGAAAGCTGGCGCGCTTCCTCGGTGTCCTCCACCACGTACTGGTCGATGCCGTGCACCAGCGCGTGGCTGAGCCGCGCGCGCACCGGCTGCTCGCGCCAGGCCAGCGTCTCGACCACCGCGGCACCGCGCTTGCCCCTGTAGTTGTCGGCGATCTCCAGCAGGCGCTCGGTGGCGTCCTCGCGGCGGTTCAGCACCACGTCCTCGACGCGCTCGCGCAGCGCGGGGTCGATGTCGTCCATGATCGTCAGTGCACCGGCGTTGACGATGCCCATGTCCATGCCGGCACGGATCGCGTGGTACAGGAACACCGAGTGGATCGCCTCGCGCACCACGTTGTTGCCGCGGAACGAAAACGACACGTTGGAGACGCCGCCTGAGATGTGGCAATCAGGAAAGCGCCGCTTCAGCTCGCGCGTGGCCTCGATGAAATCCACCGCGTAGTTGTTGTGCTCCTCGATGCCGGTGGCGATGGCGAAGATGTTGGGGTCGAAGATGATGTCCTCGGGCCGGAAGTCCAGCTCGCGGGTGAGCAGCTCGTGCGCGCGCGTGCAGATGTCCACCTTGCGCGCGCAGGTGTCGGCCTGGCCCTGCTCGTCGAATGCCATCACCACGGCGGCGGCGCCATACTGCTGCACCTTGCGCGCGTGCTCGAGAAACTGCGCCTCGCCTTCCTTCATCGAGATCGAGTTGACGATGCCCTTGCCTTGCAGGCAGCGCAGGCCGGCCTCGATCACCGTCCACTTGGACGAGTCGATCATGAACGGCACGCGGGCGATGTCCGGCTCGGACGAGATCAGGTTGACGAAGCGCGTCATCGCCGCTTCCGAGTCGATCAGCCCCTCGTCCATGTTGATGTCGATGACCTGCGCGCCGTTCTCGACCTGCTGCCGCGCCACCTCGACCGCCTCGTCGTAGCGCTCTTCCTTGATCAGCTTCTTGAACTGCGCCGAGCCGGTGACGTTGGTGCGCTCGCCGACGTTGATGAACAGCAGCTCGGGCGTGAGTACCAGCGGTTCGAGGCCGGACAGGCGGGTGTGACGCACCATGGTTACGCGGCCTCCGCTTGATCGGCGGCCGGCAGGGCGCGCGGTGCAACGCCACGCACCGCCTCGGCAATCGCCCGGATATGCGCCGGGGTGGTGCCGCAGCAGCCGCCGACCAGGTTGAGCAGGCCGTCGCGGGCGAAGCCGCCGATGGTGCCGGCCATGTGCTCGGGCGTCTCGTCGTATTCGCCGAAGGCGTTCGGCAGGCCGGCGTTGGGGTGGGTGCTGACGTAGCTCTCGGCGAGGTTCGCCAGCGTCTGCAGGTGCGGGCGCAGATCCTCGGCGCCGAGCGCGCAGTTGAAGCCCACCGACAGCGGCCGCGCGTGGCGCACGGAATAGTAGAACGCCTCGGCGGTCTGGCCCGACAGGGTGCGCCCGGAGCGGTCGGTGATGGTGCCGGAGATCATCAGCGGCAGGCGCGCGCCGCGCTGGTGGAACAGCTCGCTCAGCGCGTACAGCGCGGCCTTGGCGTTGAGCGTGTCGAAGATCGTCTCGACCATGATCACGTCGGCGCCGCCGTCGATCAGGCCGCTGGCGGATTCGGTGTAGTTGTCGACCAGTTCCACGAACGTGATGTTGCGATAACCTGGGTCGTTGACGTCCGGCGACAGCGAGGCGGTGCGGCTGGTGGGGCCGAGCACGCCGATCACGAAGCGCGGCTGCTGCGGCGTTTTCGCGCTCATCGCATCGCAGGCGGCGCGCGCCACGCGGGCGCCTGCCAGGTTCAGCTCGTGCGCCAGATGCTGCAGCTGGTAGTCAGCCTGGCTGACGCGGGTGGAGTTGAACGTGTTGGTTTCGATCAGGTCGGCGCCGGCGTCGAGGTAGGCATCGTGCACGCCGCGGATGATCGCCGGTTGGGTCAGCGTGAGCAGGTCGTTGTTGCCCTTGAGGTCGCAGCCGCCGGGGTGTTCGTGGGCGTGCGCATGGCCGTCATGGCCATGCGCGAAGCGCTCGCCGCGAAAGCCGCTTTCATCGAGTTCATGCCCCTGCAGCATGGTGCCCATGCCGCCGTCGAGAATCAGGATGCGCTGGCGCAGCGCCTGCTCCAGCAGGGCGACGCGTTCGGGGTGGAGCCAGGGCAGGGTCTTCATCGGATGTCCTTCGGTCGGGCCGCTCGCTGCGCGCGTCACAGCGGCTTGCGTGCGAGCAGGCTGATCACTTCGAAATGCGGCGCCTTGCGCTCGCGGCTGAGCAGGTTGCAGCTGATCACGGCGAGGCCGGCGGCCTGCGCGAAGCCGTCGAGCTGCGCGCTGCTGAAACCCAGGTTGCGATGGTTGAACGGCGCCACCGCAGCGTGGTGGTCGTGTCGGCCCAGCGTGACCGCCAGCAGCCGGCCGCCGGGGCGCAGCAGGCGGGCGGCCTCGGCGACCGCCTGGGCCGGGTGTTCGGCATAGGTCAGCGCATGCAGCATCAGCACCAGGTCGAAGCGCTGCTCGCCCAGCGCCAGCGCGTGCATGTCGCCCTGCCGCACCTGCACGTTGCCGAAGGCCTGCAGCCGCCGGGCCGCGGCCGCCACCACGCGCTCGCTGCTGTCCACGCAGACGATCGAGTGCGCGTGCGGTGCCAGCAGTTCGGCGGTGATGCCGTCGCCGGAGGCGATGTCCAGCACGTCGCCGGTGCCCAGCAGCTGCAGCAGCGAGCGCGCCAGCGTTTCCCAGGTGCGCCCGGGCGAGTAGTGGCGCTCCATGTCGCCGGCGACGGTGTCGGCCCAGCCTTCCCCGCGAGCGCGGTTTGCCAGCACGCCCGGCAGGCGCGCGCTGTCCTCGCGCAGCAGGGCGTCGTCGATGCTTTCGCGCAGCGAGCGCAGCAGCCGGTGCTGCGCCTCGTCACCGTCGCCGTCGGCGCGGTAGTAGGCAGATACGCCGGCGCGGCGGTCGCGCACCAGCCCCGCCTCTTTCAGCTTGGCCAGGTGGGTGGACACGCGCGGCTGCGCCAGGTGCAGCACCGCGGCCAGTTCGGCTACGGTGAGCTCCTCGCGTTCGAGCAGCGCCAGCAGCCGCACGCGGGTCGGGTCGGCCAGCAGCCGCAGCACGCCGGAAGCGGTGCCCAGGTCCATCGACATCCTTTTATCGCGATAAAGAGATGACAAGGCTAGGCGCGGTTGGTCGGGGCGTCAAGCCGTTCGGCCGATTAGAATGCTCGGCTGACCTGTCGCCTCAAGTTGCTGTCTGATCAGCCGCGCATGCGGCACCCGGGAGAACTGCATGGATTTCCGCTTTACCGATGATCAATTGTCGATCCAGTCGATCGCCCGCGAGTTTGCGCAGAAGCGCATCGCGCCGGTGGCGGCGGAGTTCGATGCCAGCGGCGAATTTCCGCTGGAGAACATCCGCGAGATGGGCCAGCTCGGCCTGATGGGCATCGAGGTGCCACCGGCCTACGGTGGCGCCGGCATGGATCCGATCGCCTATGTGCTGGCGATGATCGAGATCGCCGCGGCCGATGCGGCCACCTCGACCATCATGTCGGTCAACAACTCGCTGTTCTGCAACGGCATCCTCAAGCACGGCAGCGAGGAGCAGAAGCAGAAGTATGTACGCGCAATCGCCACCGGTGAGGCGATCGGTGCCTATGCGCTGACCGAGCCGCAGTCCGGTTCGGATGCGTCGGCGATGCATACCCGGGCTGAGAGAAACGCCGACGGCGACTGGCTGATCAATGGCAAGAAGAGCTGGATCACCTCCGGCCCGGTGGCGCGCTACATCCTGCTGTTCGCGATTTCAACGCCGGGTATCGGCGCCAAAGGCGTGTCGGCCTTCATCATCGACACGCAGCGACCGGGTTTCCATACCGGCAAGGCAGAGCCGAAGCTCGGCATCCGTGCCTCGGCCACCTGCGAGATCGAATTCAGCGATTACGTCTGTCCGCAGGAAAACCTGCTGGGCAACGCCGGCAAGGGCTTCTCGATGGCGATGGGCGTGCTCGACGACGGCCGCATCGGCATCGCCTCGCAGGCAGTCGGCATTGCGCGCGCCGCCTACGAGGCCACGCTGCAGTGGGTGCGCGAGCGCAAGGCCTTCGGCCACCCGATCGGCAGCTTCCAGATGACCCAGTCGAAGATCGCCGACATGAAGTGCAAGCTCGACACGGCCACCCTGCTGACCCTGCGCGCGGCATGGCTGAAGGGTCAGGCCGAGACCAACGGCGGCGGCCGCTACGTCACCGAGGCGGCGATCGCCAAGCTCACCGCGTCGGAGGCGGCGATGTGGATCACCCATCAGGCGGTGCAGATCCACGGCGGCATGGGCTACTCGAAGGAGCTTCCGCTGGAGCGCTACTTCCGCGACGCCAAGATCACCGAGATCTACGAAGGCACCAGCGAGATCCAGCGGCTGGTGATCGCGCGTGCGGAGACTGGTCTGCGCTGAAGCGACCCTGTGGGAGCGACTTCAGTGTGGGAGCGACTTCAGTCGCGATGCTGTTGCTTTGATGCGGCATCAGAACAGGGGCATCGCGACTGAAGTCGCTCCCACCAAAAAAGGCATCACACGCCGCGGCGCGGATCCGAATCAAACGACTGCATGCCGTTGCTGCCGCGCACCGGCGGCGGTGGTTCGGGGCCGTCCAGCTTGTCGCCGAGCAGCCGGCGCACGCTGACGTAGAACACCGGGATCAGCAGCAGACCGAGGACGGTGGCAAACAGCATGCCGCCGATCACGCCTGTGCCGATCGCGTGGCGCGAGTTGGCGCCCGCGCCGGTTGACACGAACAGCGGAAACACGCCAAGGATGAACGCCAGCGAGGTCATCAGGATCGGCCGCAGGCGCAGCTTGGCCGCCTCGATCACGCTATCACGCAGGGTCTTGCCCGCTGCCTGCCGCTCCACCGCGAACTCGACGATCAGGATCGCGTTCTTGGCGGCCAGGCCGATCACCGTGATCAGGCCGATCTTGAAGTAGATGTCATTCGGCAGACCGCGCAATGTCATGAAGACCACCGTACCGAGCAAGCCCAGTGGTACCACCAGCAAGACCGACACCGGAATCGACCAGCTCTCGTACAGTGCGGCCAGCGCCAGGAACACGATCAGGATCGACAGCACCATCAGCAGCGTGGCCGAGTTGCCCGACAGCAGCTCCTGGTACGACTGGCCGGTCCAGTCGTAGCCGAAGCCCTTGGGCAGGTCCTGGTTGACGATCTGCTCCAGCGCCGTCATCGCCTGGCCGGTGGAATAGCCAGGCCCCTCGTTGCCCACGATCTCCACCGCGGAATAGCCGTTGTAGCGGGTCAGCGCCGGTGCGGCCATGATCCACTTGGCATGCACCACGCTGGCCAGCGGAACCATGCTGGCGCCGCCGGCGGACGCGCTGCTGCTGGCGCTGGCCAGCGTGCTTGGCGTGTAGATGTGCTGCAGCGCCTGCGGGCCCATCCGGTACGGCTCGTCGGCCTGCATCAGCACGCGCTTCACGCGGCCGGCGTAGGCAAAGTCGTCGACGTATACCGGCGCCAGGGTGAGCTGGATCGCGGTATAGATGTCGCTTACCGACAGCCCCATCGACTGCGCCTGCACGCGATCCACGTTCAGCTGCAGCTGCGGCGCATCCTCCAGCCCGTTCGGCCGCACGCCCGTCAGCATCGGACTCTGGGCTGCATGGCTGAGCAGCATGTTGCGCGCCTCGATCAGCTCGTCGCGAGGCTGCCCCGCACGCGCTTGCAGCCACATGTCGATGCCGCCAAACTGGCTCAGGCCGCGGATGGTCGGCAGGTTGACCACGAAGATCTGTGCATCGCGGATGCCATGCAGCTGGCCGTTCGCCTGCCGGATGAACTGCTCGGCGGTGACGTTGCGCTTGCTCCAGTCCTTCAGCCGGATGAAGGACATGCCGGTGTTTTCGCCGGAGCCGACGAAACTGAAGCCGGAGATCTGGAACACGCCCTCGACCGCCGGATCCTTCTGCAGCACCTCACGGATCTGCGTCATGACCTGCTGCGTGCGCTGCAGCGTGGCGCCAGGTGGCAGCGAGACGATTGCCAGCGCGAAGCCCTGATCCTCGCTGGGCACGAAGCTGGTCGGCAGCCTGGCATACAGGAAACCGCAGAGCACGCTGATCAGCACGAATACCAGCATCCAGCGCGGCGCATGCCTCACCGCGTTGCCCACATGCCTGGTGTAAATGCGGTTGGTGCGGTCGAACACGCGGTTGAAACCGCGGTACACGATGTTCTTCCTGTTCTCGTGCTCCGGCCGCAGGATGCTCGCGCACAGCGCCGGCGTGAACGACAGCGCCAGAAACGCCGAGAAGCCCATCGAAACCGCAATCGTCAGCGCAAACTGCTTGTAGATCACGCCCGACGCACCCGGCTGCAGCGCCGACGGCACGAACACGGCCGCCAGCACCACGGTGATCGCCACGATGGCGCCGGTGATCTGGCCCATCGCCTTGCGCGTGGCCTCCTTCGGCGACAGGCCCTCCTCGGTCATGATGCGTTCGACGTTCTCGATCACCACGATCGCATCGTCCACCACGATGCCGATCGCCAGCACCATGCCGAACAGGGTCAGCTGGTTGATCGTGAAGCCCAGAGGAAGCAGACCGATGAAGGTGCCCAGCAGCGCCACCGGTATCACCAGCGTCGGGATGAGGGTGGCGCGGAAGTTCTGCAGGAACAGCAGCATCACGCCGAACACCAGCACGACCGCGATGATCAGCGTCTCCAGCACCTCCTTGATCGATATCCGCACGAACGGCGTGCTGTCATACGGCGCAAACCAGGTCACGCCGGGCGGAAAGCTGGTAGCCAGCTCGGCCAGCTTGGCACGCACTGCAGTGGCCACGTCCAGCGCATTCGCGCCGGGCAGCAGTTGCACGCCGAACGAGCCGGCCGGCTTGCCGTTGTAGGTGGCACTGAAGCCGTAGTTCTGCGGACCAAACGCGATGCGCGCCACATCACTCAGCTTCACCACGGTACCGTTGCTGTTGGCACGCAGGATGATCTCGCCGAACTGCTGCGGCGTGGAGAAGCGGCCCTCGGCCGAGACCGTGGCCGTGAAGCCCTGGCCGCTCGCCGCGGGATCGGAGCCGATCGAGCCGGCGGCGAACTGCACGTTCTGCGCGCGCACGGCATTCAATACGGTCGACGCGGACAGCCCGTAGCCCTGCAGCTTGTCCGGGTTCAGCCAGATGCGCATGGCGTATTCCGAACCGACCTGGAAGGTGTTGCCGACGCCGGAGATGCGCGCGATCTGCGGCACCACCTGCGAGGCCACGATGTCATTCAGTCGCGCGCTGTCGATCGCCGGGTTGGACGAGGTGAGCGCCACGAACATCAGGAAGTCGGGGTTGGCCTTGGCCACCACCACGCCCTGCTGGATCACCTCGGCGGGCAATCGCGGCGTGGCCAGCGCCACCTTGTTCTGTACCTGCACCTGGGCAATGTCCGGGTTGGTACCGGTCTCGAAGGTGAGGGTGACGCTGGAGCCGCCCTTCGAGTTTGACGAAGAGCTGAAATACAGCAGGTGGTCGATGCCGGTGAGCTGCTGCTCGATCACCTGGGTCACGGTTTTTTCGGTGGTGTCGGCGCTGGCACCGGGGTAGTTCGCGCTCACCGTCACCTGCGGCGGGGCGATATTCGGATACGACTCCACGCCCATGTTCAGCACCGAAATGATGCCGGCCAGCGTGATCAGGATCGCGACTACCCAGGCAAAGATCGGGCGGTCAATGAAAAAACTCGGCATGCTCGGGCTCCGTTACGGCTTGCCGGCGGGGCGTGCGCTGCCCGTGGCCGGAGTGGGCGACTGGCCGGCGGCCGACGCTGGCGGATGCCATGGTGTGGCCTTGACCGACGCGCCGGCCTTGACCGCCTGGATGCCCGATACGATCACCTGATCGCCGGGCTGCAGGCCGCCCGTGACCACCCAGCCGCTGCCGCTCATCTGGGTGGCGCTGACGTTCTTGCGCAGCACCTTGCCGTCGACACCCACCACCATCACGTAGGCACCGGCGGTGTCGCGCTGCAGCGCGGGCTGCGGGATCAGGTAGACGCCGTGCTGCTCGCCAAGCTGCACGGTGATCGTCACATACAGCCCGGGCAGCAGGCTGCGGGCCGGGTTGGGGATCTTCGCGCGCAGGTTCACCGAGCCGGTGGCCGGATCGACCGAGGTGCTGGAAAAATCCAGTACGCCCGGTTCGGGATACGCGCTGCCGTCGGGCAGGGTCAGCTGCACCCTGGCCTGGTCAGGATGCGCCAGGGTGACGCTGCCGGCGCCCTGCGCCTGGCGCATCCGCTCCATCGCGCTGGCGCTCATGCTGAAGTTCACATACAGCGGGTCGATCTGGTCCACCGTGGTCAGCAGGGTGGCGCTGCCCTGGCCAACCAGCGCGCCCTCGGTGACCTGCTGCTGGCCGGCGCGGCCGGCGATCGGTGCAGTCACGCTGGCATAGCCGAGGTTGATGCGCGCCGATTGCACATTGGCACGGGCCGCCTGCACGGCGGCGGCGGCGGTGCGTTCGCTGGCCAGCGCATTGTCCACATCGGACTTCGCCACGTAACCCTTTGGCGCGAGGTCAAGCAGCCGCTGTGCGGTGATCTTGCTGTTGGTGTAGGTGGCCTGGGCCTGCGCCAGGCTGGCCAGGCTGGCATCCAGCGTGGCGCGCAGCGGCGCCGGATCGATCTGGAACAAGAGCTGCCCCTGCTTCACGTCGGTGCCTTCGCGGTAGCTGCGCTTGAGCAACACGCCGGCGACGCGGGCGCGCACATCCGCGCTGCGATAAGCCGACAGCCGGCCGACCAGATCGCGCGTCAGCGGCGAGTTCTGCGGCTGCGCCCGCACCACGCCCACTTCGGGCGGCGGCATCTGCGGCGACCCCTGCCCCTTGCCCTTGCCACCGCAGGCGGTCAGCGCCAGCAGGCTCAGGCACAGCAGGGGTGTGCTCAGTGAAGAGGGCTTCATGCAAACTCCAGGACTAACTTGATCAGGGATTGGGGCCGAACGGGCGCGTTGCTGCAGCCAACGAATCAGATACTGCATCGCGCTCCATGTGTCGTGTGCCTTGCGTCACGGACGGGGCAAACCCTGCCGTGAGCGCCGAGGCGGCTTCCTGCCCGCGTTTGAAACAGCACGCTGAACTCGATGGCGCGAGACTATACCGTACAGTTTATATTTTATCGACGTCGCGAATCCAGCCGCTGCCGGGTGCTGCTGCGGTGGTGTTACCGACGCGATGCAATGGCGTGATGGATCGGGGCCAGCGATCCCGGCAAACCGGGCGGCAAGCATTCCGGGGCCGGTGGAACACCATCGCCTGCCTGCTGCAATTCCCTCCCGGGATGTCACGTCGCGCATGCCACGCGGCGGACGACGAGCGAATGGATCCATGCGCGCGAGGATGGTGCAGGCCGGGCTGCCGCGATGGATTCAGCCACAGGTGCAGCGTATCCTTCCGAGGCTTTTTATCCTGCTTTCCATTCCGTCTCCACTGAACAGAAGATGCCATGAATGTCACCTTTGCGGCGAACGATCTTCCCCTTACTGCGGCTGTGCTCGAAGAGCTGAAAAGCGCTGGCCTGTCGCCGCAGCACGCTGCCCAGGCGCAGATTTTCTGCCCGGCTTTTTTTGCCCGCATGGCCGACAGCTATGCGCAGCTGCATACCCCGGCGCAGTGGACCACGCTGCTGGCCAGCCTGCTCGAGTTCATGCAGCAGCGCCAGCCGGGTCATGCGTCGGTGCGTGTGCTCAATCCGGTCGGCATGCAGGGCAGCCGCAGCGTGTTGCAGATCGTCACCGACGACATGCCGTTCCTGGTTGATACCGTCAGCATGATCACCGCAGCCCAGCTGCGGATTCATGCTGTGATCCATCCCGTAATGAAGGTCATACGCGATGCCGCCGGCCAGCTGCAGGGCCTGGGTGACGAGGCAGGGGAGTCATTTGCCGAGTCGGTGATGCACTTCGAGATCGACCGGGTGGCCGACGAGGCAGCGCAGGCGCAACTGAAGGAGCACGTGGAGACCGCACTGGAGGATGTCCGCGGCGCAGTGCGCGACTGGCCGGCGATGCGTGCCCGCGCGCTGGCGATTGCCGACGAGCTGCCGCAGCGCCGGTTGCCACTGCAAACCGCGGCAGTGCAGGAGGCCAGCGAATTCATGCGCTGGATCGCCGACGACAACTTCACTTTTCTCGGCTACCGCGAGTACGAAGTGGCTGACGCCGACGGCGAGCAGGTGCTGCGTGGAGTCGAGTCCTCCGGTCTGGGCGTGCTGCACAAGAGCGAGCATTCGCTGGCGCCGCGCTCGTTGCGCTCGCTGGTGGCCAGCGTGCTGCCACAGTCAGGTGCGCCTGATGCGATCATCCTGACCAAGACCAACGCGCGCTCGCACGTGCATCGGTCCGGTTACATGGATTACATCGGCGTGCTGCAGTTCGACGCCGCCGGCAAGCCGGTGGGTGAGCAGCGCTTCCTCGGCATGTTCTCCTCCAACGCCTACATGGCGCGCCCGCACGATGTACCGCTGGTACGCCAGAAGGTGGCAGCGGTGCTGGCCCGCTCCGGGCTCAAGCGTGATTCACACTCCGGCAAGTCGCTGCGCCATGTGCTGGAGGCGCTGCCACGCGACGAGCTGTTCCAGAGCAGCGAGGATGAGCTGTTCGCAATCGCCAGCGGAGTGCTCGAACTGCGCCAGCGTCCGCGCACCCGCCTGTTCGTGCGGCGTGATCGCTACGACCGTTTCTACACCTGCCTGATCTTCGTGCCGCGCGACCGCTTCACCACGGCGGTGCGCGGGCGCATCGAGGAGATGCTGCGCGAGGCGCTGCATGGCGAGAGTGTGGACTCCAACGTGTTGATGGGCGAGTCGGCGCTGGCGCGCGTGTACGTCACCGTGCGGCCGCACGCGGGCGACCATCCGGTATTCGATACAACCGTGCTGGAGTCGCGCCTCCTGCATATCGTGCGCAACTGGCAGGACGGACTGCGCGACAGCCTGATCGAGCAGCTCGGCGAGGCGCAGGGCGTGGCGCTGGCCAACCGCTACGGCAAGCTGCTGCCGGCTGGCTACATCGAGGAGATCAGCCCCGAGGTGGCCGCCGCCGACGTGGCGGCGATCGCCGCCCTGCGGGCGGACGACGCGATCCACGTGGGGCTTTACCAGGATCCGCGCGCCGCCGGGCTGCGTTTCAAGGTGATCCACTTCGGCGCGCCGATCTCGCTGTCCGAGGCGCTGCCGATGCTGGAAAACATGGGCGTGTCGATGCTGGCCGAGCACGTCTACTCGCTCGAACTGGAGGGGCGCGCACTGACCATCCACGACTTCGAACTGCGCGCCAAGGCGCCGTTGGCGTTCGAGCTGGCCGAGGTGCGCGAGCGCTTCGAGCGGGGCTTCGAGGCGCTGTGGCGCGGCCAGGCCGAGAGCGACGGCTTCAACAACCTGGTGCTGTCGGCGCAGATCGACTGGCGCCAGGTGGCCGTGCTGCGCGCCTACTGCAAGTACCTGCAGCAGGTCGGCATCGCGTTCTCGCAGACCTACATGGAGGAGGCGTTGAACCGTTACCCGGCCATCGCCGGCCTGCTGGTGGAGCTGTTCAACGCGAAGTTCGACCCGCGCCGCGAGCAGCTGGACGCGGCCGAGCGCGAGCATGCCGCCGCGGCGCTGCGCCGCGAGATGCAGGCGCTGATACCGGAAGCGGCGCAAAAAGCCCGACCTGAACTGATCGACGAATTGGTGGCGGTGCTGGCGCAGCCGCGCGAGCAGCAGATCCACGTGCTGTGGGCGGCGCTGAAGGCGCTGCTGGACGACGTCGCCAGCCTCGACGACGAGCGCATCCTGCTCAGCTTCATGGGCGCGATCAAGGCCAGCCTTCGCACCAGCTTCTTCCAGACCTGGAACGGCGCGGCGCGCCATACCATCAGCATCAAATTCGACTCGCAGCAGGTGCCGGATGCACCCAAGCCGGTGCCGTTCCGCGAGATCTTCGTGTACTCGCCGCGGGTCGAGGGCATCCACCTGCGCTTTGGCGCGGTGGCGCGCGGCGGCCTGCGCTGGTCGGACCGGCGCGAGGATTTCCGCACCGAGGTGCTGGGCCTGGTGAAGGCGCAGATGGTGAAGAACACGGTGATCGTGCCGGTCGGCTCCAAGGGTGGCTTCTTCGTCAAGAAGCCGCCGGCAATCACCGGCGGGCCGGGCGATCGCGACGCGCAGCTGGCCGAGGGCATCGCCTGCTACCGGCTGTTCATCAACGGCCTGCTCGACATCACCGACAATCTGGTCGAGGGCAAGGTGGTGCATCCGCGCGACGTGGTGCGCCACGACGCCGACGATCCCTACCTGGTGGTGGCCGCCGACAAGGGCACCGCCACCTTCTCCGACATCGCCAACGCGATCTCGATCGAGCACGGCTTCTGGCTCGGCGATGCGTTCGCCTCCGGCGGCTCCAATGGCTATGACCACAAGGGCATGGGCATCACCGCCAAGGGCGCGTGGGAGTCGGTCAAGCGCCACTTCCGCGCGCTGGGCCGCGACTGCCAGACGCAGGACTTCACCTGCGTGGGCATCGGCGACATGTCCGGCGACGTGTTCGGCAACGGCATGCTGCTGTCGCGGCATACGCGGCTGCTGGCCGCGTTCGATCACCGGCACATCTTCTTCGACCCGAACCCCGACGTGGAGCGCTCCTTCGTCGAGCGCGAGCGCATGTTCAAGCTGCCGCGTTCGAGCTGGGACGACTACGACCGCACGCTGATCTCCGCCGGTGGCGGCATCTACCCGCGCGGCGCCAAGTCGATTCCGGTCACGCCGGAAGTGCGCGCGATGCTCGGGCTCAAGGCCGATGTGGCCCAGCTGCCGCCGAACGAGCTGCTCAGCGCGATCCTCAAGGCGCCGGTGGACCTGCTGTGGAACGGCGGCATCGGCACCTACGTGAAGGCGGCCAGCGAGTCTCATGCCGATGTCGGCGACCGCGCCAACAACGCGCTGCGCGTCAACGGCGGCGAGCTGCGTTGCAAGATGGTGGGCGAGGGCGGCAACCTCGGCTTCACCCAGAAAGGCCGCATCGAGGCGGCCCAGCATGGCGTGCTGCTGAACACCGACTTCATCGACAACTCCGCCGGCGTGGACACCTCCGATCACGAGGTGAACATCAAGATCCTGCTCAACGATGCCGTGCATCGCGGCGAGCTCAGCGACGACGCGCGCAACGCGCAGCTGGCGGTGATGACCGACGAGGTCGGCCAGCTGGTGCTGTGGGACAACTACCGGCAGAACCAGGCGATCACCCTGATGGAGCACCAGTCGATCAAGCGGCTGGGCTCGATGGCGCATTTCATCCGCACGCTGGAAGGCGAGGGCCTGCTCGATCGTCAGGTGGAAAACCTGCCCTCCGAGGCCGAGCTGACCGAGCGCAAGACGCGCGGCCAGGGCCTGACCCGGCCGGAGCTGGCGGTGCTGCTGTCGTACGACAAGATCAAGCTGTTCCAGCAACTGCTCGATTCGGACGTGCCGGAGGATCCGTACCTGTCCAAGGAGCTGGTGCGCTATTTCCCCGAGCCGCTGCACCAGAAGTACGCCGCGCACATGCAGCGGCATCGGCTGAAGCGCGAGATCATCGCCACCGCGGTGACCAACTCGACCATCAACCGCATGGGCGCCACCTTCATGCTGCGCATGCAGGAGGACACCGGCCAGGGACCGGCGGCGATCGCCAAGGCGTACACCGCGGCACGTGAGATCTTCGACGCACGCGAGCTGTGGGCGCAGATCGAGGCGCTCGACAGCCAGGTGGCGGAGAACACCCAGGTCGACGCGATCCTGCAGATCTGGTCGCTGCTGCGGCACATGACGCGCTGGCTGTTGAACCGCCCCGGCGGCGCGCTGGACATCGCCGCCAACGTGGAACGCTACCTGAGACACGTGAGCGAGTTGCGGCAGGCGCTTCCGGCCGCGCTGACCCCCACCGGCAAGGGCGATTTTGAATCCAGCCAGGAGAAGTGGGAGGGCCTGGGCCTGCCGCCGGGGCTGGCCGTGCGGCTGGCGCGGCTGCCGGAGCTGCGCGCCGCGCTGGACATGGTCGAGGTGGCGCAGCAGAGCGGTCAGCCGATCGCCAGCGTGGCCAGCGTGTTCTACGAGCTGGGCGAGTCGCTGGATCTGGAATGGCTGCGCGACCAGATCGAGGCGCTGCCGGTGGAAGGCCACTGGCATGCGCAGGCGCGCGGCTCGCTGCTGGACGAGCTGAACCATCAGCATCGCGCGCTGGCACTGCAGGTACTGTCGCTGGCCGGCGACCGTCGCGGCCTGTCGCCGGTGCAGGCATGGCTGCAGCGCGATGACGCCACGCTCAAATACACCCGCAGCATGCTGGCCGAAATCCTGACCCAGAACGCCGACTACCCGATCGCCTCGGTGGCGGTGCGCCGGCTGGCCCAGCTGGCGCAGGTGCCGATGAACTGACAAGCGCCATCGCCCAGCGCACTGTAGGAGCGACTTCAGTCGCGATGCCTTTGCTTTGATGCAACATCAAAACAAGAGCATCGCGACTGAAGTCGCTCTCATCAAACATCACGTAAGCCGTTGATTTAAGCATTTTCCATACTCAAGCGATCAGGCCACATGGACGAGCGCGAGGCCAAGTTGCCTGGCCTTGTGTTGAAGT
>JAJYSM010000002.1 GCA_021793575.1 Pseudomonadota bacterium | reverse complement strand
GCTGATCAGATGGGCAACGTCAACTTGCGCCGCCAGTGCCTTGCGAGTTCTCGCCATCGTTTCTGTCCATCGAAGCCTCGATGGAGCACGATTGTGCACGAGAAAATTTTATCTGAACAGTATTGCGGCTACGCCGGCAGCTTCGAGCGCTCGCCGCCGGCCGCGGCTGCGAAGCAGCCTTGAAACCATCGTCGCGCGCCGTGCTCACATGCCGCGCGGCTTGGCCCGGTGCGTGGGCACGGCTGTCCACGGATCGTCCGGCCACGGATGGCGCGGGTAGCGGCCCTTGAGCTCGCGACGCACCTCGGGGTAGGTGCGCTCCCAGAAACCCTTCAGATCCTGCGTCACCTGGATCGGCCGACCGGCGGGCGACAGCAGGTGCAGTGTGACCGGAATGCGGCCGCCGCCGATGCGCGGGGTGTCGGCGAGGCCGAACAGCTCCTGCAGTTTCACCGCCAGCACCGGCGGCTCGCCGGCGGCGTATTCGAGCTGCCGCGACTGGCCGCTGGGCACAGTCAGGCTCTCCGGCGCCTGCGCGTCGAGCAGGCGCCGCTGCGCGTGATCGAGGCGGCCGGCCAGCGCCTGGGTGAGATCCTCGGCCTTCAGCGCGTCGAGCCGGTGCTTGCCGGCCAGGCACGGCGCCAGCCACTCCTCCAGCGAGGCCAGCAGGGCCGCATCGGAAACATCCGGTAGGCCCAGTTCGGGCATCCAGACGCGCAGCGCCTGCATCCGTGCGCGCAGCCGGCGGGCGTGCCCGCTCCACGGCAGCGCCGCGATGCCGCTGTCGCGCAGCGCGGCGAGCAGCGCCGGCTGCGCCTCCTGCGGCGGCACCGGCACGCTGCGCCGATCCAGCACGATGGCGCCGAAGCGCTGCTCCTCGAACGCCTCGACGGCGGCGCGCTGCTCGTTCCAGCGCACGCTGCGCTGGTGGCGGAACTGCGCCGGGTAATCGCGCTGCAGCATTTCGGGATCAAACGGCGCGGCCGCCAGGATCAGGCTGTCGCGGGCATCCAGCCGCAGATCCAGCGCCACCAGCCACGGCTCGCCGTGCAGCGCGGTGTTTTCGTGCAGGCGCGCGCCGCGCCCGTTGGCCAGCGTGTAGCGCAGCGGGTTGCCCTCGTCGCGACGCGCCACCCGGTCGGGAAACGCGTGCAGCAGCAGCTCGCCCACCGCGTAGCTGTGCGGCTGGCCACTGGCCGCGGTATGGACGTCCAGACGTCTGCGCCAGCCCCTGCTCGCCTGCTCGATCGCGGCCAGCGCGCCGCTGTCGACGGTGCCTGGCGCGGCCACGCCGCGGCGATCGCGCCACGCGTGCAGCGCGGCCACGCGCAGGCGGAAGTCGTCGTTGCGCGCGGCCTCGCCGCGCAGCGGCGAACGCGCCTCCATCAGCGCCAGCAGGTCGGCCACCAGCGGCCGCTGCGCCGGCGGTGCGCGCCACGCGGCCGCGGCCAGCCGTGGCGTGGCGCCCAGCTCCAGCATGCGCCGGCCCAGCGCGGTGATGCGGCCGTCGGCGTCCAGCGCGGTGAGTCGGGTCAGCAGCTCGCGCGCCTGCGCCAGCGCACCGGGCGGCGGCGGATCGAGCCAGCGCAGGCTGTCCTCGCCGCTGGCGCTGAGCCCCCACGCGGCCAGTTCCAGCGCCAGACCGGACAGCTCGGCCTGCTGGATCTCCGCGCTGCGCGAGGGTTCCAGCCGCCGGCTCTGCGGCCACAGCCGGTAGGCGGTACCCGCCGCCACGCGGCCGGCGCGACCGGCGCGCTGGTCGGCCGAGGCCTGCGACACCGGCACCGTCTCCAGCCGGGTGAAGCCGGAGTTCGGATCGAAGCGCGGCTCGCGCGCCAGGCCGGCGTCGACCACCGCGCGAATGCCCGGCAGGGTGATGCTGGATTCGGCCACGTTGGTGGCCAGCACGACGCGCCTTGTACCCGCCGGTCGCGTTGCCGATTCGGCGGGAGCCAGCGCGAGCTGCTGCTCGGTGAGGCTGAGCTCGCCGTGCAGGACGACGATCTCGATGTCTTCAACGCGGCGGCCGTCCCCGCTCCCGCCGGGAGCGGAAAGCAGCGCTTGCAACGCCCGCTGCGCCCGCGCGATCTCGCCGCGACCGGGCAGAAACGCCAGCACGTCGCCGTCGGTTTCCTGCAGCGCCTGCCGCACCACGCGCGCCAGCTGGTGCTCCAGGTTTTCCTGCGCGCGGGCCGGCGGATATTCGAGGCGCACCGGAAAGCTGCGCCCGGGACTGGTCAGGCGCGGCGCCTGCAGCCACTGCGCGATGCGCTCGCCGTCCAGCGTGGCGGACATCAGCAGCAGCCGCAGGTCCGGCCGCAGCGTGGCCTGCACCTCCAGCGCCAGCGCGGCGCCGAGATCGCCGGCGAGATGGCGCTCGTGGAACTCGTCGAACACGATCGCGCCGATGCCGGCGAGCTCCGCGTCGCCCTGGATCAGCCGCGTCAGGATGCCTTCGGTGACCACCTCGATCCGCGTCGCCGCGCTCACCCGCGATTCGAAGCGGATGCGGTAGCCGACGGTCTGGCCGACGTCCTCGCCGAGCTGTTGCGCCATGAACTGGGCGGCGGCGCGCGCCGCGATCCGGCGCGGCTCCAGCATCACGATCCGCTGGCCCGCCAGCCACGGCACGTCGAGCAGGGCCAACGGAATCTGGGTGGTCTTGCCGGCGCCCGGCGGCGCCTCCAGCACCAGCCGCGGATGCGCGGCCAGCGCCGCGCGGATCTGCGGCAGCAGCGGGGTGATCGGGAAGTGTGGCGCGGATGCGGTCATCCGCGCCGATGATAGCGGCAGCGGCTGCGCGCTCAGCCGTTGGCTCCCCGACTTACGGCGGCCGCGGGGCGCGCACGCAGCTGGCCGCCTGCTGCCGCGCGGCATCCGCCTTGCCCAGCTGCGGGTCGTGCAACCGCGCCTGCGCGATCACGTCCCAGTTGCGCCGGCACAGCTCGCCTTGATGCAGGCCCTGCCGCCACGACTGCATCGCCAGATCCTGCGCGGTGGCGTAGTCGGCCTGGCGCAATGCCTGCTCGGCGTGCTGCTGCAGTTGCTCGGTCCAGCTCGGCGTCGACGCAGCCGCTGGCGACAACGGCGCGACTACCGGCGCGCCGTGCGCGGCAGCGGCGCGCAGCGGTGCCAGCGACTCGAACTTGTTCTGGTAGTCGTCGGTGATCTGCTTGGCATCCTCGCTGCTGCGGATGATGCGCGGCGTGATCAGCACGATCAGCTCGGTGCGGTTGCGGGTACGACTGGTGGTGCCGAACAGCCGGCCGAGCAACGGGATGCGGTTGAGTCCGGGAATGCCGGTGTCGGTGGTACCGTCGGCTTGCTGGATCAGGCCGCCCAGCAACACGGTCTGGCCGCTCTGCACGGCGACCTCGGTCGAAAGCTTGCGCTGCGAGATCGCCGGATTGCCGTTGACCAGCGGCACCGAGCGGTTCGCCTGGCTGACCTCCTGGCTGATGTTCATGTAGACCAGGCCACCGGGATTGATCCGCGGCTGCACGTTGAGGATCACGCCGGTGTTGAGGTACTGCACCGAGCTGTAGCTGGTACCGACGCCGATACCGGTGTTGACACTGGTCTGGTTGATCGGGATCTGGTCGCCCACCGCGATGCTCGCCACCTGGTTGTTCATCACCACCATCGACGGCGCCGACAGCGTCTTGGTGTTGCCGCTGGTCTCCATCGCATGCAGGGCTACCTGCATGTTGGAGTTGACGAAGGAGTAGAACAGGGCATCGCCGCCGACTCCGGGGACGTACGCATTACCGCCGCCACCCAAGGCACCCTGACGGGGGTTGCCGGGATTGCCGGGCGTGAAACCGTTGGCGCCCTGGGTACCCCCGGCCAGACCCTGCAGGTACCACTGCACGCCGAACTGGAATTCGCCGGTGAGATTCACTTCCAGGATGCGCGTCTCGATCTGCACCTGCATCGGCACGTTGTCGAGCTTGCGGATGGCCGCCTTGATCTCCTCCCACTGCGAGGGGCGCGCGCGCACCAGCAGCTGGTTGTTGCTGTCCACCGAGCTGATCCGCACGCTGCCGTCGCTGGAGCTGTACTGCTGATCCGCCGCCGCGCCGCCGGCGCTGGTGCTGGCGATGCTGCCGTAGCCACCTGCCGCGCCGAAGCCGCCGCTGCCGGCGCGGCCAGCCGCGCTGCCACCCAGACCCGCACCGCCGAGGCCGCCGCTGCCCGGACCACCGCTGCCGGGCGCGGCCCCCAGGCCGCCCGCACCGGCGGCGCCACTGCTGGTCGAGCTGCCGAAGCTGCCCGCGGTGCTGCCCATGCTGGTGCCGGCGTTGGCGTTGTCGGCGCTGCCCAGCGTATTGCCACTGAGACCCGGCCCGACCTGGCCGCCGTTGTCGCTGCCGGCACCGGCGCCGTTGGTGTAGATCTGCGCCAGGTAGCGGGCCAGATCCGACGCCTTGATGTTGCGCACGTCATACACGAACAGCTGCGGCTGGTTGCCGCCGCCGCGGTCGATCTTGCCGATCCAGTCGCCGACCTCCTGCAGGTACGCGGGTTGGGTGCTGATCACCACCAGCGCGTTGGTGCGCTCGATCGGAATGAAGCGCAGCATGCCCGCCAGCGGGGTGTCGCCGTGCGCGCCGAACATGCTGTCCAGCTTGGGCATCAATTCGTTCACGGTCGCGTATTGCAGGTTGAACACGCCCACCGACATGCCGCGCAGCCAGTCGACGTCGAAGGTGCGCACCATGCTCTGGTCGTTGGCCAGCTCCTGCGGCGTGCCGGCCAGCACCAGCAGGTTGCGCGCCGGATCGGCCAGCAGCACAGCGTCGGAGCGCACGAACGGCTTGATCAGTTTCAGCATTTCGCTGGCGGAGATGAAGCGCAGCGGAAACAACCGCGCCTGCAGGCCGCCACCGGGCGCATTGGCGCCGAGGCTGGGCACCAGGTTACCGGCCACCGCGTCCTTCTCCGGCAGCACCACATAGCCGCCGTTGCGCCGCACCAGGGCGTTGTGGGTCCAGCCCAGCAGGGTCTCCAGGATCGGCAGCGCCTGCGCCGAGTTCACCGGTTCGGAGGTGGAGAACGAGATGTTGCCCTGCACGCCCGGCACGATCGTGTAGTTCTGCTTGAGCAGGTCGCCGAGGATCGCCTTGACCACCGCCTCGACCGGCTGGTTCTCGAAATTGAAGGTGACCGCATCGGGCCCGGTGGCCGCCAGCCGCGGCGTGGCCAGCGCGGTGGGCCGGATGAACTGGCCGCTGCCGATACTGATCTGCGCCGGCGGCGGCGCTTCGGCGGCCGCGCCGTTGCCGTTGTTGAGCGGCAGCGGGGCGGGCACCGGGGCGTGCGTGCCAGCCATCGCCTCGCGCTGCAGCGCGCCGTTGTCGTGTGGCTGCGGCAGGCTGGCGCAGCCGGCCAATCCGACCAGGAAGGCGCACATGCCGGCGCGCAGTACATGCTGGGTGAGCTTGCGAAACATGGGTCAAGGTACTCCCTGGTGGGTCGCCGCGGCACGGGCGGCGCGGCGCCTCTGGATGTTCTGTCTGAGCCGATCGAGCACGCTCGCCGGCAGCGGACGCTGCATCGGCGGCACGGTGGTACCAGCCGGCGGCGCCGGCATCGGCGCGGGCGCGGCGCCCGGCTCGATCTGCATCATTGCCCCACCGGGGCTGCCGCGCGCGCCGGCCTCGTTCACCGGGCCGAACCGGGGCTGGTCGATCGGCGCACCGGCCTGCAGCTTCAGCTCGGTGCGCCCGGCGGCCGAATCGAACAGCGCCGAACGCGGGTGGATCTCCACCAGCTTGACGCTGCCGTCCGGCAGCGATTGTCCCTCGCGCAGGCGCAGCTCGCGGTGGCCGCTCTTGTCGCGCAGCAGCGCCATGCGCAGCGTCGGCGTGAGGATGATACCGGTCAGCTCCAGCTCGCCGAGGTTGCTGCCGCCGTCGGCGGCGCGCGCGATCGGCTTGCGGTCGGGGCTGAACAGCGGCCGCTGCCAGACCAGCGCGAACTCCGACAGCGGCTGCGGGCGGGGCAGCTCGGCGGCGCTGTTGCCAGCCGGCGGCAGCGGCGCCAGCGGCCGCGGCGGCGCCCACTGCACGCGGCGGCCGACACCGCCGAACAGCAGCAGCAGGCCGATGCCCAGCAGCAGCACCAGCGCCGCCAGCAGCGGAGTCAGGCGACGTTGCTGTGCGGCGTTCATGGCCCCGCTCCTGCACCCGCGCGTGGCGTGCTGACCGCGGCGGCGGCGTGCGGCGGCCGCACGTAACCGGACAGGGTGAACTGCACCTCCAGCGGCGCGGCGCTGTTCTGCTGCGACGCCACCGGGTTGCGATAGATGGTGAGGTCGTCGATGAACAGGTACGGCGTGCCCTGCTCCAGCGCCTGCAGCACCGCTGCCAGCGGCTCGATGTCGCAGCTCAGGTTGATGCTCACCGCGGCCTTGCGGTACGGCTCGCCGGGGCTCGCCGGCGAGCTGGGCAGCGGCATCTTCTGGCTCACCACGCAGCGGCCGCCCTGGGTGCCCTTGCCGACCACGTCAACCACGCGCTGCATCAGGTCGGCCGCCGCGGTGTTCGGATCGTCGGTGGCCAGGAACGCCTGGCTGGCGGCCTGGCCGTCGCCGAGCGCGGTGATGCGCTGCTGCAGCACCGGCAGCTCCGCGATGGCGGCGGCATAGCGGCCCTGGGTGTCGCGCAGGTCGGCCATCTCGCGGTCGATCTGCTGCAACGGCGCCACCAACCACCAGTGCAGCAACACGACGTAGCCGAGCAGCAGCGCCAGCAGCAGCAGCGCAACGGCGGCGACGCGGCGCTCGCGCGGCCGCAGCGGCTTCAAGGCGCACCCCCGGTGGACGCCGCGGCCGCGGGTTGCGCGGTGGCCGGCCGGCGCAGCTGGGCGGTCAGGTAGAAACGCTCCTTGCCGGTGGTCGGGTCGGGCTGGATGCTGCCCTGGAAACTGGCGTCGGTGATCAGCCGCGAATCCTTCAGCGCATCGAGCAGCTTGACCGCCTGCAGGCTCTGTCCCTGTATGCCCAGCTGGCCGGTATTGTCGATGCTGAAACGCTCCAGCCAGGCGCTGTCGGGCAGCCGGCGCGTGATGTCCGCCAGCACGGCCAGCCGGCTCACCGCGTTTTTCTTGCGCAGCGCCAGAAAGCCGGCCGCGCCAGCGTTGTCCTGCAGCTGCTGGCGCAGCGCCGCCACCTGTTGCGCCTCGCCGCGCATGCTTTCGACGGTGGCCTGCATCTGCGCCAGCACCATCTGCCGGTTATGCAGCCACTGCGCCAGCAGCAGTACCAGCAGCAGCACGCCAGCAGCCGCCAGCGCCAGATTCAGCCGCCGCCGCGGGCGTGACCGGCGCGGCGTCTGCTCCGGCGGCAGCAGGTTGACGCCCAGCCGATCGTCGCCGACGGCGAGATCCACCGCGTCGATCGCGATGTCCAGCGTGGCCAGGCGCGCCAGCAGCGGGTCGAGCGTGCCGCGGGTGACCACCACCAGCTCCGCATGCAGCCGCCCGGCGGCGGCCGGGGCGGCCAGCTCGCGCGCGGCGAAGTACACCTGGGAGGCGCTGAACGGGGTTTGCCGATCCATCTCGAACGCCAGCACCTGCGGCAGGTTGTGACGGGTCGCCAGCGGCAGTGCCAGCGTGCGCCGCAGCACCACGGCCGACGGCAGCAGCAGCGCCAGCCGCAGATCCTCGCGATCCACCCCGTGCAGCGCGTTGCCGAGAGCAACCTGCTGCAGGCGCGGGTCCAGCGCATCGGCCCAGCTGGCCAGCGGCTGGGCCTGGCCGGCGCGTCGCAGCGTCCACTGCGCGCCGTCGTGCTGCAGCAGGTGCCAGTGCGCGCCGCTGCGGAACCAGCCGCGCCAGCGCGGCGGCAGCAGGTCGCGCAGCTCGCCCCCCCACCACTGCAGAAATTCCGGCAGCGGCGAAGCGCGCCAGCCGCGGCGCAGGCGTTCGATCCACGGTCGCAGCGACTGCGTTGCCGTACTCATTCCCCGTCCCCCTCCTGCCAGCGCAGCACCGTGTATGGCTGCGCGCCTGCCGGCCCCGCCTGCAGGCGCATGGTGGCATGCAATACCGCGCGCGTGCCATCGGCCAGCGTGGCCTCGGCGCGCAGACTCTGCGTGCTGCCGTTGTTGATCATCAGCGTGGGGTCGGCGGCCTGGCGCTGGCGCGCGGCGGCGATCAGCGCCTGCTGCGGCGGCGTCATCCCGGGAATCGCCGCCAGCGCCAGCGGCGACGCGGTGTTGGGGTCGGGCGTGGCGTTGCCGGACCAGATGGTGATCACTGGCGCCACCTGGCGATACAGCGCCGGCGTCATGCCCAGCACCAGCTGCAACTCCTCGAGGCTGGCGAACGGGCCGTTGCGCGGGCCGTAGTCGCGCCCGGCCGCGCGATAGGCGGCGCGGTGCGCGGCCACGTCGGTCGCCACGCCTGGCTGGCTGCGCCAGTCGACCACGCTGGCCGCCAGCGCGCCGGCTTGCTCCGGCGCCAGCCCGGCGGCCTGAAACAGCCCCTGCAGCACCTGCGGGCTGGCCGCATTCAGATCCACCTTGCCGCTCTCGTCGATGGCCGTGACCTCCACCGTGGCGCCGCCATAGCGGAAGCGGTAGACGCGCCCGTCGCCGATCCAGCGCTGGCCCGGCCGCGGATCCTGCAGCCCGTAAAACCCCCGCATGATGCCGGCCTCGGCCGCATAGTGCGCCTGGGTCTGGGCAAACTGGTAGCGCGCCTGCAGCGCCTCGGTGCGCGCCAGCGCGGCATAGCCGCCGAGCAGGATCGCCAGCAGCGTGCAGGCCCACAGCACCAGCAGCAGGGCGACACCGCGCTGGCGGCCGGGCGGGGTCTGCCGGCGCGCGCTCATCGGCCGGTGCCCAGCGGCTGCAGGCCGCTCGGGCTGCCGCTGATCAGCGGATTGACGCGCAGCGGGATTTCCATCCGCGGCCACGCGTCGTTGCCCTGCGGCTGCAGTTCGATGCGCACCAGCAGCGGCAGCAGGCGGCCGTCGGGCCAGCTCGGCGTCCACGCGATCGGCCGGCCCAGCACATCGACGCCGCGATAGCTGAAGCGGCCGCTGCGGATATGGTCGAGCAGCACCTGCGGATCGCCCAGCGGGCTCGGCGGCGAGCCGTCGGGCGGCAGCAGCGCCAGGCTCAGCACCAGCTTCACATCGCCATGCCCGTCGTCGACCAGCTGCAGCTGCTGCAGCTGCGGCCCCAGCTTGCCGAGGTAGCCGGGCAGCGGCGCGACGTAGCGCAGCTCATGCGCGCTGCCCTCGAAATAGAGATCCTCGCCGCGCTCGTTGCGGGCGATCGGCTGGGTCATGCTTTGCGCCAGCTCGCGCTGCAGAAACTGCTGCGCGGCGCGGATCTGGTCGATCCGCTCGATCGCCGCGGTGCCCGAGCCGACGCCGTGAATGGCGGTGCGCAGACCGGAGTAGACGCCGATCAGCAGCAGCGCCAGCAGCACCAGCGAGGCGAGCACCTCCAGCAGGGTGAAACCGCCCGCGCATCGTGGGCCGGGCGGGTGCATGGCGAGCGGCAGTCTGGCGGACACACTCATGGCGCCGCCTGCAGCAGCGGTGGCGGCCCGCTCAGCCGCAGGGTGCGGAAATGCGCCGTGCGCGGATGCGCCGGCGGCCCCCACAGCACCTCCAGATCCAGCTGGTACAGATGCAGCGGCGCGTTCGGCGGTGCGCTGCCGGCGCCGGTCCACGGCGTCACCTGCATTTGCCAGCGGAAGGTGCGGTCGAACCGGCCCGTGCTGCTGCCGACCCGCACCGGTTCGCCCACGAAGGCGCCGTCGAGCTTGCCGCGCGCCCACATCGCCGCATCGCTGTACTGGGCCGCGTTGCTGGTGAGGCTGATCGAGGCGCCGGCCACCTTCATCAGCGCGACAAAGGCGATCGCCAGCAGCAGCATCGCCGCGATCATCTCCAGCAGGCTGAAGCCGCGCTGGGAAGAGCGGGGGGCGGGAAACGGGGAACCACCCGAGGTGGCCCGGCGGGGAACGCCCAAATTCGTCGTGACCTGACATGGCGCGCTTTCAACGCGCGCCCATGCGTGCCGGCACTTCAAGCTGTGGCGAGCTCGCTTGTTCCCCGCCGGGCCACCTCGGGTGGTTCCCCGGTCCCTGTTCCCCGTGGCCTCGTTCATCGCGGCACCACCGTATCCACCACGCGCACGTCGCCGGTCAGCCACGACACGTTGACGTGCCACTGCCGCCGGCCACTCTGCAGAGTAATGCGGCCGCCGGTGGAACTGCCGTCGGGAAAGAAGCGGATGCGCCCGGTGTGGTCGTTCGGCTGATCCTCCTTCGCGCTGGTGATGCTCACCCGCAGCCCCTTCGGCAGCGCCACATCGTGCGGCTTGACGCCGCGATAGGTGTCGGCCCGCGTGTCGACGTCGAAGTTCTGCGTCTGCCCGCGCACGATCGCCTGCGCCCGCGTGGCGCGCAGGGCGCCGGCCAGCTCGGCGCTGGCCGCGTTGATGCGCGCGCTGGCCAGGCCCTGGTTCACCGAAAACGCCACCGCCGCCGCGGCAATGCCGATCAGCAGGATCACCGCCAGCATTTCCAGCAGGGTGAAGCCGGGGGCGCGCGGGGCGCCTGGGGAACGGGGAACGGGGAACGGGGAACGACGGCTTGCCGCAAGCGTCAGCGACGCTGCTCTTCTCCGTTCCCCGTTCCTCGTTCCCCGTTCCCCGCCTCTCATTGCCAGTTGCCCACGTCCTTGCTGTAGCCGTCGCCGCCCGGCTTGCCGTCCTGGCCGTAGAAGATCAGGTCAAAGCTGCCGTGCTGGCCCGGATACTGGTAGCCGAACGGGTGCCCCCACGGGTCCTTCAGGCCGGATTCCTTGGTGTAGGGTCCCTGCCAGTTCGGCGCATTCGGCGGCTTCACCAGCAGGTCCTCCAGCCGCGCCGGCGGCGCGCCGTTGTCGAGCGCGTAGTTCTCGATCTTCTGGCTCAGCGTGGTCAGCTGCGCCTTGCCCGCGCCGTATTTGCCCTTGTCGACGTTCTTGCCGACCTGGGTCACCACCACCGCGCCGATGATGCCGATCAGCACGATCACCGCGAGCATCTCCAGCAGGGTGAAGCCGTGGGCGCGCGAAGCGCGCGGGAAACGGGGAACGGGGAACGGGGAACACGGGAGTGTCCGCTCGGCTGGACTTGCGCGCCCCGTCCGGAAATCACTCGAAGCGCGCCATGCCAGCGAGCGACAGGCCGCACGTTCCCCGTTCCCCGTTCCCCGTTCCCGCTTCAAACAGTAAGTCATCACCTTCACTCCATCACCTCATTGAATGTTGCTGGTCAGGCTGAGCAGCGGCAGCAGGATCGCCGCCATGATGAAGGCCACCATCACCGTCATCACGATGGTCAGCGCGGGCACCAGCGCGGCCAGCAGGCGGTCGATCGCGCGCCGGGACTCCAGCTCGAAGGTGTCGGCCACCTTCAGCAGCATGCCGTCGAGCTGGCCGGCCTCCTCGCCCACCTGCACCATCTGCAGCGCCAGCCGCGGAAACAGCTTCGACTGGCCCAGCGCCAGGCCGAGACCGGCGCCGCCCTTGACCTGTTCGTGGGCATCGCCCAGCGCCTTGTCCAGCGCGCGGTTGGCGGTGACCTGGCGCGCGATGGTCAACGCGCCCAGCAGCGGCACGCCGTTTTTCAGCAGCGTGCCGAGCGTGCGCGCGATGCGCGCGGTTTCCACTTTCAGCAGCAGCGGGCCGATCACGCGCAGGTGCAGCAGCCGCGTGTGCCACGCCAGCAGCTGCGCCGGATCGCGCAGCCGCGCGCGCCAGCCGAACAGGCCGCCGCCGAGCAGCAGCAGGATCAGCCACCACCACGCCTGCAGCGCATTGCCCAGCGCCAGCACCACCTGGGTGATCCACGGTATCGGCACCTGCATGTCCTGGAAGATCGGCACGAACTGCGGCACCACGTAAGCCAGCAGCAGCAGCAGCGAACCGAGCACGCCGACCAGCAGGATGACCGGATAGATCAGCGCATTGACGATGCTGCCGCGCAGCGCCTGCGCGCGTTCCAGGTACTCGGTGAGCCGCCGCAGCGTCTCCTCCAGCGAGCCGCCTGCTTCGCCCGCGCGCACCAGGCTGACGTACAGCTTGGGGAACACGCCGTGCTCCTCGTCCAGCGCCGAGGACAGCGTGTTGCCGCCGCGCACGCGCTCGCGCACGCGCTCGATCAGCTTCTTCGCGCTGTCGCCCTCGGGCAGGTCGAGCAGGATGCCGAGCGCGCGGTCCAGCGGCTGGCCGGCGCCCAGCAGGGTCGCCAGCTGGTGGGTGAACTGGGCCAGCTGGTCGCCGCTGAACGGGCCGCGCTTGAACAGCGCCGCCAGCCCGCTGCCGCCGGCCGCGCCGTCGGCCGGCTGCGCCTCCAGCGGCGTGTGGCCCTGGTCCTGCAAGCGACCGATCACCTCCTCGACGCTGGCCGCCTCCATCTCGCCCTGCAGCGTTTCGCCAGCGTCGTTGACCGCCTTGTAGTGGAATTGGGTCATGGCTGGAGAGCGGGCAACGGGGAACGGGGAACGGGGAACGGGCAAGCCCGCGTCAGCGCATCGCTGCATGCTCCGCACTGAACAGCCAACGCACAAGGGCTGGAATCAGGGCGCGAGGCTGATGTTCCCCGTTCCCGGTTCCCCGTTCCCCAGGCGTCAGCCCTCCTGCGTGACACGCAGCACCTCCTCCAGCGTGGTGATGCCGGCCACCGCCTTGGCGATGCCGTCCTCGTACATCGTGCGCATGCCCTCGGCGCGGGCCTGCTGCTCGATCTCGCCGGCATCGGCGCGGCGCATCACCAGCCGGCGCAGCGGGTCGCTCATGGTGAGGAACTCCATGATCGCGCGGCGGCCGCGGTAGCCGGTGGGGTTGGCCACGCTGCTGCCGGGCTTCCACAGCCGGATCGGCCGCGCGTCGGTGTATTTCTCCAGCTCGAATTGTTCGATCACTTCCGGCAGCGCCTCGTACGCCGTGGCGGTTTCCGGATCGAGCCGGCGCACCAGCCGCTGCGCCAGGATGCCGTTGATGGTGGAGCCGAGCAGGTAATCCTCCACGCCCATGTCGAGCAGCCGCGTGATGCCGCCGGCGGCGCTGTTGGTGTGCAGCGTGGACAGCACCAGATGGCCGGTGAGCGCGGACTGGATCGCGATGCGGCAGGTTTCCAGATCGCGCATCTCGCCGATCATGATCACGTCCGGGTCCTGCCGCATGATCGAGCGCAAGGCGCCTGCGAAATCCAGCCCGATCTGCGGCTTCACCTGGATCTGGTTGATGCCTTCGAGCTGGTACTCCACGGGATCTTCGACGGTGATGATCTTCACGTCGCTGGTGTTGATCTGCGACAGCGCGGTGTACAGCGTGGTGGTCTTGCCCGAACCGGTGGGGCCGGTGACCAGCAGGATGCCGTGCGGGCGGTTGAGCACGTCGACGAAGCGCTGCTGGAAGCTGTCGGTGAAGCCGAGCGAGGCGAAGTCGAACACCACCGACTCGCGGTCCAGGATGCGCATCACCACCGATTCGCCGAAGCTGGTCGGCACGGTCGACACGCGCAGGTCGAGCTCCTTGCCCTGCACGCGCAGCTGGATGCGACCGTCCTGCGGCAGCCGGCGCTCGGCGATGTTCAGCCGCGCCATGATCTTCACGCGCGAGATCACCGCGGCCGTCGACGACGACGGCGGGGCCTCCACTTCATGCAGCACGCCGTCGATGCGGTAGCGCACCTTCAGGCGGTTCTCGAACGGCTCGATGTGCACGTCCGACGCGCGCTGTTCGACGGCACGCTGCAGAATCAGGTTGACCAGCCGGATGACCGGTGCCTCGGAGGCCAGGTCGCGCAGGTGCTCGACGTCGTCCTCCTCCGCCGCGCTGCCGTCGAGGTTTTCCACAATGGTGCCCATCGCCGAGCGGCCGGTGCCGTAATAGCGCTCGATCAGGCCGTCGATCTCCGAGCGCAGGCCCACCCGCAGCGCCACCGGGCGGCCGGCGGCCAGCTCCACCGCCTGGCGCGGATACGGATCGGCCGGATCGGCCACGATCAGCGCCAGTCCGTGCTCCTCGTCCTGCACCGGCACCACGTGCTGCTGCTTGAGAAAACGCAGCGACACGTCGAGATCGGCCGGCGGCAGTTCCGGCGCGTCGCGCGCGGCCAGCAGCGGCACCTGCAGCAGCTCGGCCCACGCCTCGGCCAGATCGCGTTCGGAGACCAGCCCGAGCCGCGCCATCAGGGTGGTCAGCGTGCCCTCGGCGGATTCCTCGTGCAGGCGCCGCGCGCGCGCCAGATCGGTGTCTTTCAGGCGACCGCGCGCGACCAGCAGGGCGCAGACCTCCGCTTCGCGGTCGTTCACGGCCATGGTCGATCCACTGGCCGCCGGCTCGATGACTGCCGACATTGCTCACCTCGCTCGATGCATGCGATGGCCGTCCGCGCCCCCTGCAGCGCCACGCCAATTGCCATAGTTAGCACATTGACCAGCGATCGACGAGGGACACTCCATCGAATGCAGGGTTCCGTTCAGACGGCACGCGGCGTCGCCGTTGATTGTGATGCACGGCTCAGGTCCGCGGCGGGCCAGGGGGCTAGGAAAATTTCGCACTCGCGCAGCGGCTGCAAATACTTTCGGCGCGCTCGCCAGCGCCTGCCGTGGCCATGATCTTGCGCAGCCAAGTGCACCCGATGGCAAGCGCGCGCACGTCTGGGACAATGGCGTCTTTATCGACCCGGCCACACCATGCAACTGCTCGATATCGGCGCCAATCTCACCCACGAATCGTTCCAGCATGATCTGGCCGAGGTGCTGCAGCGGGCGCAGGCGCACGGGGTGAGCCGGATGATCGTCACCGGCGCCTCGCGCGACGGCAGCGCGCACGCGCTGACGCTGGCGAAGGCGCACCCGGGCACGCTGTATGCCACCGCCGGGGTGCATCCGCATCACGCGGTGGATTACGACGACGCCACCGATGCGCTGCTGCGCGAGCTGGCGCAGGATCCTGCCGTGCGCGCGGTGGGCGAGACAGGGCTGGACTACCACCGCAACTATTCGCCGCGTGAGGCGCAGCTGCAGGCATTCGAGCGTCAGCTGCAGATCGCGGTGGATCTGCGCATGCCGCTGTTTCTGCACCAGCGCGATGCGCACGCGGATTTCATCGCGCTGCTGCGGCGCTACCGCGCGCAGGTGCCGGCCGCGGTGGTGCACTGCTTTACCGACACCGGCGCGGCGCTGCGCGACTACCTGGCGCTGGATTGCCATATCGGCATCACCGGCTGGATCTGCGACGAGCGCCGTGGCGTCCACCTGCGCGAACTGGTGCGCGAGATTCCGGCCAACCGGCTGATGCTGGAGACCGACGCGCCCTACCTGCTGCCGCGCAGCGTGCGGCCGCTACCGGCGCACCGGCGCAACGAGCCGATGTACCTGAAGCACATCTGCGAGGAGATCGCCCGTGACCGCGGCGAGCCGGCCGCGGTCACCGCCGCCAACAGCACGGCGACCGCCGCAGCGTTTTTCGGCTTGGCGTGATGCCGCCGGCGCGGCGGCACAGGGCTCAATTTTTCTGCGCCTCCGCGCGATCGTACGGACTGGGCCGGCCATCCGCCGAGTAGCGTTTGTACTGCCATTGGTACTGCGTCAGGGCCAGCTCGACGCAGGCCTGCACGCCGCGGTTGAGGGCGGCGCAGGCGACGGTCAGATCCGCGTCAACCAGGCCCGTGGGCGCCGGCAGTAGGTGGATGCGGTAGCCGGCGCCACGCGGCAGGCGCTCTGCAAACGCAAACAGCACGGTGGCGCCGGTGCGCGCGGCCAGCCGTGGCAGCAGCACCATGGTCAGCGCCTCGTGACCGAAGAACGGCACGAACTGGCCCTCGCCCGCGCTCGGCTTCTGGTCCGGCAGGATGCCGACCGTGGCACCTGCGGCCAGCCGCTTGTACAGCGTGCGCACACCGGCGCCGTCGGCGCGCACCTGCTCCGGCGCCAGCGCACCGCGCACCTTGCGCAGCAGGCCCTCGATCGCGGCCATGCGCGGCGCACGGTAGAGGATCGCCATCGGCGTCTTGCGGCACAGCCAGTGGTTGAGCAGCTCCCAGCAGCCCAGATGCGGCGCAGCGATGATGACGCCCCGGCCCGCCGCCAGTGCGGCATCCAGCTGCGCCTCGCCGCGCACGTCGCGAACCAGGGCCAGCGCGCGCTCGGCGCCGCCGCCCCACACCTTGGCCAGCTCGACTACCGACTTGCCGCTTTCGATCATCACCTCGCGCAGCAGCCGCGCCTGCGCCGCGTCATCCAGCTGCGGCTGTGCGAGGCGCAGATTCACCGCCGTGTTCTGCGCGGTTTGACCGCCTTGCCACAGCACCAGTCGTCCCAGACCGCGGCCGAGGGCATGCAGCACGCGCAGGGGCAGGCGACCCACCAGACGCAGGCACAGGTAAAGCAGATAGATGTCGGCACGCATCCGCGCAGTTTACGGGAGCTGCCCTGCCCACCGTGCGATCGCGGCATCGGCGGGCGGGCGCTTCCGCCGCTGGCAGGACCGCCCTAAGCTGGGCGCCCCGGTGTTGCGAGGCCAGCATGATCGCCTTGATCCAGCGCGTACTTTCCGCCCGCGTCGAGGTCGACGCCGAATCCGTGGGCGCGATCGGACCCGGACTGCTGGCGCTGGTCGCGGTGCAGCCTGACGATGGCGAGCCCCAGGCGCGCCGCATGCTCGAACGGCTGCTCGGCTATCGCGTGTTCGCCGACAGTGCCGGTCGCATGAACCGCTCGCTGGCCGACACCGGCGGCGGCCTGCTGCTGGTGAGCCAGTTCACCCTGGCCGCCGACACACGCTCGGGCATGCGCCCCAGCTTCACCCCGGCGGCGCCGCCGGAGCATGGGCGGCACTGGTTCGAGCGATTGCTCGAACTCGCGCGGGCGACCCACCCGCAGGTGGCGACGGGCCGCTTCGGTGCCCACATGCAGGTGACACTGGTGAATGACGGCCCGGTAACTTTCTGGCTCGATACCGGTTGAACCGATCAGCGCAGGCCGCATATAGCTGGCTACCCGGAGCCCGCGCGCAAGGCCGCGATCTGGCGCGATTTTTGCGTCAATCCACGGAATTCTTTTCACTCGCAAACTGGTCAGAAAAGCAGCGCATCGCTATAATGTCCGGTTCTTGAACCCCTCGGCGGTCGGTTAATGAACAGCAAAGCTCCCCATGAGCAACAGTCGGAAATCAAGGCGCTCATCGCCAAAGGTCTGGAGCAGGGCTATCTGACCTACGCCGAGATCAACGATCACCTGCCCGACGACATCGTCGATCCGGAGCAGATCGAAGACATCATGGCGGTGCTCAAGGGCGTCGGCATCGAAGTGCATGACGCGGCGCCCGACACCGACACCATCGCCGACGGCGCCGCCCCCGGCAGTACCTCCGGCGACGACGAAGCGGCCGCCGAAGAAGCCGTGGCGCTGCTCTCCGCCGTCGATGCCGAAGTGGGCCGCACCACCGACCCGGTGCGCATGTACATGCGCGAGATGGGCACGGTCGAACTGCTCACCCGCGAGGGCGAGATCGCCATCGCCAAGCGCATCGAGGAAGGCCTGGGCCAGGTGCAGACCGCGCTGGCCAGCTTCCCGCTGACGATCGAGCTGCTGCTGGAGGAATACGACCAGCATCTGGACGGCAAGCGCCGCCTCAGCGAGATCCTGGCGGGCTTCCTCGATCTGGAGGAGGCCGCCGACCTCGCGCGCAAGGAGAAGGAAGCCGCCGCCCTGCTGCTGCCCGAGCCCGATCCCGCCGACGAGGCCGACACCGACGACGAGGAGACCGCCACCGAAGACGAGGAAGAGGCTGGCCCCACCGGTCCGGATCCGGAAGAAGTGAAGCGGCGCATGGAATTGCTGCGCGAGTACTACGGCAAGTTCCAGAAGGCCGCGCCGAAGGCCGCCAGCATCACCGACAAGAAGATCGTCAAGCTGCGCGACCAGATGGCCGAGGAGTTCCTCAAGCTCAAGCTGCCGTCCGCGCTGATCGACGGCTTCGTGCGCAAGCTGCGCGAAGTGGTGAACGACATCCGCCATCACGAACGCGTGCTGATGGACATCTTCGTCAAGCAGGTGAAGATGCCCAAGGCCGAGTTCATCAAGACCTTCCCCAGCAACGAGGGCAACCTCGAGTGGGCCGCCGAGCTGGGCCGCAAGCGGCAGAAATGGTCGCCCCACGTCAAGACCCACCGCGAGGCGATCGACGCCGAGCAGGAGAAGCTCGCCACCATCGAACGCAAGCTGTTCCTGCCGCTGATCGACATCAAGGACATCAACCGCGCCATGGCCAGCGGCGAGGCCAAGGCCCGCCGCGCCAAGAAGGAAATGGTCGAGGCCAACCTGCGCCTGGTGATCTCGATCGCCAAGAAATACACCAACCGCGGCCTGCAGTTCCTCGACCTGATCCAGGAAGGCAACATCGGCCTGATGAAGGCGGTGGACAAGTTCGAATACCGCCGCGGCTACAAGTTCTCCACCTACGCCACCTGGTGGATCCGCCAGGCGATCACCCGCAGCATTGCCGATCAAGCCCGTACCATCCGCATCCCGGTGCACATGATCGAGACGATCAACAAGCTCAACCGCATTTCCCGCCAGATGCTGCAGCAGTTCGGCCGTGAGGCGACGCCGGAGGAGCTGGCCAAGGAAATGGAGATGCCCGAGGACAAGATCCGCAAGGTGCTGAAGATCGCCAAGGAACCGATCTCGATGGAGACCCCGATCGGCGACGACGAGGACTCGCATCTGGGCGACTTCATCGAGGACGGCAACGCCAGCTCGCCGATCGACTCGGCGACGGAAACCGGCCTGATGGAAACCGTGCGCGACGTGCTCGCCGGCCTCACCCCGCGCGAGGCCAAGGTGCTGCGCATGCGCTTCGGCATCGACATGAACACCGATCACACGCTGGAGGAAGTCGGCAAGCAGTTCGACGTCACCCGCGAGCGCATCCGCCAGATCGAAGCCAAGGCCCTGCGCAAACTGCGCCACCCCAGCCGCTCCGAGCAGCTGCGTTCGTTCCTCGACGTGGAGTGAACCCACGCGTCATGGCAGGATCGAAAGACCCCGCTGCGGCGGGGTTTTTTTTCCGCCTCCACGCACCCGGTGCGCTGGCATGCCCCCGGCAACTCATCTACCATGCAGCGCTTGTGGGCCTGTAGCTCAATGGTTAGAGCAGGGGACTCATCGAAAGGTGCCGCCGCGGCGAAATCCGCGGATGGGATCGGGATGAATTCAGGGAAACCTCAGCGGCGCGCCTCGCGCGGACGGTGGCAACCCTGAGCCAAGCCGGCGGTACACCGCCGGAAGGTGCAGAGACTACCTGAGGGCTTCAGTGCCCTTGATCACAGGCTCGAGCGTCCCGCACCCTACCCGTTCACGCTCAATACGGCGGGCGGAGGGTGAAGAGATAGTCCGCGCCGAAGAGAAATCTTCGGAACAAGCGAATCCCTTGGTTGCAGGTTCGAGTCCTGCCGGGCCCACACAGGCATCCATTCGAGTTCTGTTTGTGGCGGAAACCATAGTTTGGCCGCCGCGCATCCACACGAAAGTTTGCGTGGTTGCGCAACCCTCGCCAGACAACGACTGACCGGCATCGGGACTTCGTTTGTTAAGCTCTTGCGACCATCTCGCTTGATGCGGGAGCTAACCAGGGGCTTTGGCCAGTGGATGCAGGGACGAAACTGAGCGAACGCGACGTCTGCACCAAGTTCATCACGCCGGCACTCGTTGCGGCCGAGTGGGACGTGCAAACGCAGATTCGTGAGGAAGTCAGCTTCACCAAGGGGCGCATCATCGTGCGCGGCCGGTTGGTCACGCGGGGCAAGGCCAAGCGCGCCGACTACGTCCTGTATTACAAGCACCTTCCCCTGGCCCTGATCGAAGCCAAAGATGCAACCCATGCGATCGGCGACGGCATGCAGCAGGCTCTAGGCTACGCCGCCACGCTCGACATCCCGTACGTGTTCTCGTCCAACGGCAAGGGCTTCCAGTTCCACGATCGCAGCGGGGTTTCTGCACAGCTGGAGCAGTCACTTTCGATGGCGGACTTCCCAAGCCCTGACGATCTGTGGAACCGTTACCGGACATGGAAGGGCTTCGCGCCCGAGCAGGAAAGCACCGTCCTGCAGGCGTACTACGAAGACGGCAGCGGCAAGGAGCCGCGCTACTACCAGCGCAATGCCATCAATGCCGCCGTCGAGGCCATCGCCAAGGGGCAGAACCGCATCCTGCTGGTGATGGCCACCGGCACCGGCAAGACCTACACCGCCTTCCAGATCATCTGGCGCCTGTGGAAGGCCGGGCAGAAGAAACGCATCCTGTTCCTGGCCGACCGCAACGTGCTGATCGACCAGACCATGGTCAATGACTTCCGCCCGTTCGGCCCGGCCATGGCCAAGCTCAGCACCGCCAGCAAGACCATCGAGCGCACAGACGGCAGCGAAATCGAGCTGACCCTGGCGCTGGACAAGAAGCGGCGCATCGATCCGGCCTACGAGATCTACCTGGGCCTGTATCAGGCCATCACCGGGCCGGAGGAACGCCAGCAGCTGTTCCGCGAGTTCTCGCCGGACTTCTTCGATCTGATCGTCATCGACGAGTGCCACCGCGGCAGCGCCGCCGAAGATTCGGCCTGGCGCGAAATTCTGCAGTACTTCAACGCCGCCACCCAGATCGGCCTTACCGCCACGCCCAAAGAAACCGAGTACGTCTCCAACATCCACTATTTCGGCGAGCCGGTGTACACCTACTCGCTCAAGCAGGGCATCAGCGACGGCTTCCTGGCGCCGTACAAGGTGATCAAGGTGCATCTGGATGTCGACGTGCAGGGCTATCGACCGCAGCGTGGCGAGACCGACAAGCACGGCTATGCCATCGACGACCGGCTCTACAACGAGAAGGACTTTGACCGTAGCCTGGTCATCGATGAGCGCACCCAGCGCGTGGCCAAGTGGATTTCCGACTATCTGAAGCAAAGTGGCGACCGCTTCCAGAAGACCATCGTGTTCTGCGTCGACACCGAACACGCCGCACGCATGCGCCAGGCGCTGATCAACGAGAACGCAGATCTGGTGCAGCAGAACCCGCGCTACGTCATGCGCATCACCGGCGACGACGCCGAGGGCACCGCGCAGCTGGGCAACTTCATCGATCCGGAATCACCTTGGCCGGTCATCGTCACCACCTCGCGCCTGCTCTCCACCGGCGTGGACGCGCAGACCTGCCGCCTGATCGTGCTGGATCGAGAAGTGGGCTCCATGACCGAGTTCAAGCAGATCGTGGGCCGCGGCACGCGCGTGCACGAGGACACCCACAAGTATTACTTCACCCTGGTCGACTTCCGCAAAGCCACCAACCACTTCGCCGACCCCGACTTCGACGGCGAGCCGGTGCAGATCTACCAGCCGGAGGAATACGACTCGCCCGTGCCGCCTGATGATGTGCCGCTCGATGAGGACGGCACGCCCTTGCCGCTGCAGCCCACCGACGAAGAGACCATCGTCGACCAACCGCCGCCGTCCATTCCGCCGCCCGGCGGCGTCGACGATCGACCACGCAAGTTCTACGTCAAGCAGCGCCCGGTCACCGTAGTGCTGGAACGCGTGGAATACCTCGACGAATCCGGCAAGCTGGTCACCGAGTCCCTGCGCGACTACAGCCGCAACACCATCCGCCGCCACTTCACCAGCCTGGACGCGTTCCTGCGCCGCTGGCGCGGAGCCGAGCGCAAGGAGTCGGTGATCGCCGAACTAGCCGAGGAAGGCCTGCTGCTGGAGCCCTTGCAGGAAGAAGTCGGCAAGGATCTGGATCCGTTCGACCTGATCTGCCACATCGCCTTCGATCAGCCTCCGCTCAGCCGCCGCGAGCGCGCCGACAACGTGACCAAGCGTGATGTCTTCACCAAGTACGGCCCGCAGGCGCGCGCCGTGCTGGAGGCGTTGCTCGCCAAATACCGCGACGAAGGCGTGGTGTCCGACCTCGACAACATCAAGGTGCTGGAGATTCCGCCCTTCAACGCCATGGGCACGCCGATCGAGCTGATCAAGCCGTTCGGCAGCAGGGCCGCGTTTGAACAAGCGGTACACGAATTGCAGAATGCCATTTACGCCGATATCGGTTGAGTCCGGTCACGCCACGTCGTTGAGGTGTAGGGTCATGCAACAATCACCAGTTCGTGCAGTGCGCCGCACCCATCCCACTGCGGAACCTTGGCCATGAAACGCGCCGACGCCCTCAACCTGCTGCAACAGAGCAAACCCGAGCTGATCCAGCGCTTCGGCATCAGGCAACTGGCGCTGTTCGGCTCCACCGCGCGCGACCGCGCGACCGCGCATAGTGATATCGACGTGCTGGTGGAATTCGAGGGCGTTGCCACGTCGGCGCGCTATTTCGGCCTGCAGTTTCATCTGGAAGACCTGTTTGGTTGCGCGGTCGATCTCGTCACCGAAAAAGCCCTGCGGCCGGAGCTGCGCCCGTTCGTGGAAGCGGAGGCACTGCGTGTCTGACCCGCTGAAACGCGAGTGGCGTTTCTACGTCGATGACATGATCGGCTTCGCCGACAAGGTGCTGGCCTATACCGACGGTATGGATCAGGCCGCCTTTACTGCCAGTGCGCTGACCTATGACGCCAGCTTGCGCAACCTCGAATTGATTGGCGAAGCCGCCAGCCGCATCCCCGTCAATGTGCGCGAGCAGCACGCCCACATTCCCTGGCGCTTGCTGACTGCCACCCGCAATCGCCTGATTCACGCCTATCTCGGCATCGACGACGATATCGTGTGGAGCATCATCCGCGACGACATTCCGCCCCTGCTGGTGCAGCTGCGCGCACTCAAGGCCGCGCCCGACGCGCGCTAGATACACCGCTTTCCCGTCGCTGCACCGGTCCGCGGCGCGAACCCTCTGTTGGAGCCGCTCAACCCATGTCAGCCCGCACCACCGTCAAATCCATCCAGGACCTCATGCGCCAGGATGTCGGCGTCGATGGCGACGCCCAGCGCCTTTCACAACTTTGCTGGATGTTCTTCCTCAAGATCATCGACGACCAGGACCAGCAGCTGGAACTGATGCACGACGGCTTCACCTCGCCGATCCCGCCGCGCCTGCAGTGGCGCCACTGGGCCGCCAACCCCGAGGGCGACACCGGCGACGCGCTGATGGCCTTCGTCAACGACGACCTGTTCCCCGCCCTCAAGGAACTGCCCGCGCTGGGCAAGCAGGCCCACCGCGCGCGCGTCATCCGCAGCCTGTTCGGCGACGCCTACAACTACATGAAGTCCGGCCACCTGATGCGTCAGGTGATCAACAAGATCAACACGGTGGACTTCAACGACCTGGCCGAGCGCAAGCACTTCGGCGAGGTCTACGAGCAGCTGCTCAACGATCTGCAGAACGCGGGCAACGCCGGCGAGTACTACACGCCGCGGGCGGTCACTGCCTTCATGGTCGACCGCATCGACCCGCATCCCGGCGAAAAGCTGTTCGACCCCGCCTGCGGCACCGGCGGCTTTCTCACTTGCGCCATCCGCCACATGCGCGAGCGCTACGTGAAAACCGTGGCCGATGAAAAGGCGCTGCAGTCCGGCCTGCGCGCGGTGGAGAAAAAACCGCTGCCGCACATGCTCTGCGTCACCAACATGCTGCTGCACGGCATCGAGGACCCCAGCTTCGTGCAGCACGACAACACCCTGGCCCGGCCCTACATCAGCTGGGAGCAGAAGGAGCGGGTGGACATCATCCTCGCCAACCCGCCCTTCGGCGGCAAGGAAGAGGACGGCATCGAGTCCAACTTCCCCGCGCACTTCCGCACCCGCGAAACCGCCGACCTGTTCCTGGCGCTGTTCATCCGCCTGCTTAAGCCCAACGGCCGTGCGGCCATCGTGCTGCCGGACGGCTCGCTGTTCGGCGAAGGTGTGAAGACGCGGCTCAAGGAGCACCTGCTGGAAGAATGCAACCTGCACACCATCGTGCGGTTGCCCAATAGCGTGTTCAAACCCTACGCCAGCATCGGCACCAACCTGCTGTTCTTCGAGAAAGGCACGCCCACCGGAGACATCTGGTACTACGAGCACCGTGTGCCCGAAGGCCAGAAGGCCTACTCCATGACCCGGCCGATCAAGGTCGAGCACCTGCAGGGCTGCGTCGACTGGTGGGGCGGCGCCCGCCGCGAGGGGCGTGTGGAAACGCCGCAGGCGTGGAAGGTCACCGCGGAGGAGGTGAAGGCCCGCGGCTACAACCTCGATATCAAGAACCCGCACAGCGTCGCCGAAGACCACGGTGACCCAGAGATCCTGCTCGCCGAACTCGACGCCGCCGAAGCCGAGACGGCGCGGCTGCGCGAGCAGCTCAAGGCGATCCTGGCCGAGGCGCTGGCGCGATGAATGCGGGGGATTTGCTGGCGCACTACGCGCGGATTGTTGATGCGCCGGATGCGATCGCGCGACTGCGACGGTTTGTGCTGGATCTAGCAGTGCGGGGGAAGCTGGTAGCACAGCATTCGGGAGATGAGCCAGCAACCCAGCTTGTAGAAAAACTACGCTCTGAGAAATCGCGTCTCGCAAAGCTAGGTGAGGGAAAAATAGAGCGATCATCTGGTCTCGATTGCGAACCCGCATTCGATATTCCCAAATCATGGGAATGGGTGCCAGCTACCTTCCCCGCCATTGTTTCAAGCGATATGGGGAAAAAGGTCCAGACCAAATCCGTTTTGGAAGACGGCAAGTTCCCAGTAGTAGATCAAGGAAAGGTGTTCATTCGTGGATATTGCAATGATGAGAGCAAGGTGACCCGAGTAGAGCGCCCCCTGATTCTTTTTGGCGATCATACGCGAGAAACAAAGCTGATCGACTTCGACTTCGTCGTCGGTGCCGATGGTGTAAAGCTGCTCAAACCGGTGTGCATTCTCACCCGGTACTACTTCATGGCGTTGCAGTGGCTGCCATTAGATAGCCGTGGCTATGGCCGTCATTTCAAGCTACTGCGGGCATCCGCCATACCCCTCCCGCCCCTCGGCGAACAGCACCGCATCGTCGCCAAGGTCGATGAGCTGATGGCGCTGTGCGACCAGCTGGAAGCGGCGCGAGCGCAGCGCGAGGCCACGCGCGACCGGCTGGCAGCGGCCAGCCTGGCCCGCCTCAACGCCCCCGATCCCGACAGCTTCCCCGCCGACGCGCGCTTCGCCCTCGACGCCCTCCCGGCCCTCACCACCCGCCCCGACCAGATCAGGCAACTCCGCCAAACCATCCTCAACCTCGCCGTCCGCGGCAAGCTTGTACCGCAGGATGAACACGAGCCAAAAGCGTCGGAAATTTGCTTGCAGGATGTTGCTGGGCGCCTGGATATCTCTATTCCTCAATGCTGGCGTTGGGCTCGCGTAGCGGAAGTTGCACAGGCCCGGCTAGGAAAGATGCTCGACAAAGCAAAGAACAAAGGGCTTCTCTATCGCTACCTTAGGAACACAAACGTTCACTGGTTTGAAATTCGGACCGATGATCTAAAGTCGATTCCACTTAGTTCCGATGAGCTGGAGGAATATCGTCTTCAACCCGGCGATGTGTTGATTTGTGAGGGCGGCCATGGAATTGGCCGGACGGCCGTTTGGCGTGAGAAACTCTCCAATATCGTATTTCAGAAAGCACTTCATCGAGTCCGACCCGGTTCCTCCCTTGACCCAGACTTTTTTAGTTACTGTTGTTTTGTCTATTTCGATGCAGGCGTAATGCAGTCGTATTTCACCGGCGTGGGAATTCCCCACTTCACCGGCAAGGGTTTGTCGAGACTCGTGATTCCTATACCTCCCCTCCCCGAACAACACCGCATCGTCGCCAAAGTTGATGAACTCATGGCCCTATGCGACCAACTGGAAGCCAGCCTCACCGCCGGCGAATCCGCCCGCCGCCGTCTGCTCGACGCGATGCTGCACGAGGCGCTTGCACCCGTCGCCACGGGAGCTGCGAACATCCGCGCGCTGCCGTGAGCGGCTACGTGGTCTCTCGCTCGCGTCGAAGCGGAACTTCGGCCGCATCGCGCACATGAAACACCTCCATCTGGCCGAGTCGCGCCTTGGCCTGAATCTGGGCGGTCGCTACATGCGCGAGGCTGCCGGCCCTCTGGACACCGGCATCTACGAGCTGGAGAAACAGGCTGAGGCCGCTGGCTGGTACACCACCAGCATCGAGACGCTTGCTTCCGGCAACGAGAAGGTGAGTTACACGCCGGGCAAGGCGCTCAAAGCGATGGTGGAGGAAGGCATCGCCGTGCTCGGCCCCTCGCGTGCCGAGATGGATCGGCTGATCGATCTCATGGGCGGCCTGAAAACCGAGCACGTCGAGATCATCGCCACCCTTTTCGCTGCCTGGAACGACGCGCTGCTCGACGGTCAGAGCCCGGACGACGACTGGATCATCAGGGAAGTCCGCGAGCACTGGCACGTCCGCAAGCAGCGCTTCGCGCCTGCCGATCTTCACAAATGGCTGGGATGGATGCGCCAGAACGATGTCGTTCCTCTCGGCCACCCGCCTCGCACGATGCAACAAACCACCATGGAGCTTTGACACATGGCCTTCAGCACGGACGAAACGTTGTGGCGCGAATTTCTTCAGGCATGGCCTCTGGAACGGCTACGCATCGCCGCGATTATCGGTTTTGGCCGGCCTTTCCCGGAGAACTGGAAAGCGGGAAATCGCTTGCCTCTGCTTGCGACTTGAAACAATTTGCCCTCCCGAAGGTACCGAGCGCCAGCGCATGATGCAGGCATGGGCCGACTACTTGGACGGCTTGCGCGCCGGCGGCGATGTTGTAGCGTTCAAGCGCAAGGCAGGCTGACGGCGTTCATGGATATCCCAATGGGATATCATGGGATGCGACGAGACAACGGGAGACAGGATCGTGCAGACGGTGAAGGTGTTCAAATTGGGCAAGGCCCAGGCGGTGCGGATTCCCGTCCGATACCAGTTCGACACCGACGAAGTCGAGGTGTTTCAGCGCGGCGGCGAGTTGGTGCTGCGGCCAAAAACTGAGACGGCCGCCGACCTGTTCGCGCGTATCCGGGCGAAACACGGTGCGCTGGACATCCAGAGGCCGCCGCAGGGCCAGCTTGAACCGGTCGACCCGCTGGAGCTGTAGACATGGCAGCCGGCTACCTGCTGGATACCAACATCCTGAGTGCGTGCCTGCGCGGGGAGCCGCGGGCCCTGCTGAATCGTCTGGCTGGCATGGCGCCCAATCGGCTGCACGTGTCCTGCATCGTGCTGGCGGAACTGACGGCCGGCGCTGAACTTGGCACACGCAAAGCGGCCACGCTCGCAGCCCTGGCCGACATGACCGCTGGCATGACGACGCTTCCCTTCGATGTCAACTGCGCGACCGTCTACGGCCGTATCCGCGCCGCCCTGGAGCGCAAGGGCTCGCCGATCGGCCCCATGGACATGCTGATTGCGGCGCAGGCGCTGGCGGCCGGCCTGGTACTGGTCACCGACAACCTGCGTGAGTTCCGGCGGGTGCCGGGGCTGCAGTGCGAGAACTGGATGCGTTGAAGGCTGGCGCGCAATGCGTGGCCAGCACGCATGAAGAATCGGGCATGGCCCGGCAAGCGGCGGCACCGGGTGGTAGTGACACCCGGCCTATGCGGACTTTGTCCTGCCCATCCCTCCTCTTGCCGAACAACACCGCATCGTCACCAAAGTTGACGAACTGATGGCACTGTGCAGTCAGCTGGAAGCCAGCCTCACCACCGGCGAAACCACCCGCCGTCGCCTGCTCGACGCGCTGCTGCACGAGGCGCTGGCACCCGTTGCCACACCGAGCAGCGAACATCCGCGCGGGGCCGTGAGCGGCTAACCAGTTCAATCGCAGATACCTCAACGCCGCGCTCACCGACACGGACTATGTCGGCAACCCGTTCGTGCGCGGCGGCGGCGCGCCGCCGCGGATGGTCAGCGGCAGCGTCGACGTCACGTTCCGAGCGGCGGGCGCCGCTCGGCCCACGGCTGCGCCTGCTCCAGCTGGGCGGCGAGGCGCAGCAGGGTGGCCTCGTCGCCGAAGCGGGCCACGAACTGCACGCCGAACGGCAGCTCGGCGCCGCCCGCGTCGGCCGGCGCCCAGTGCAGCGGCACCGACATGCTGGGCGTGCCGGTGAGGTTGGACAGCTGGGTGAACGGCACGCGTTGCAGGCTGGTCGCCACCAGCGTGTCGACCATGCCGCTCTTCAGCAGCAGCCGGCCGGCGCGCAGCGCCAGCACCAGCTGCGCGGCGGCGCGCTGCAGCGGCGGCGTGGCCAGTTCGCCGATGCGGTTCGGCGGCTGCGCGGTGGTCGGCGTGAGGTAGAGGTCGAAGGTCTGGTGGAACTGCCCCAGCGCGCGGGCGTAGTCGTTCCAGCGCGCGTGCTCGTCCACGTACTCGCCCGCGCTGAGGGTGCGCCCGAGCAGCGCCAGGATGCGTGTCTCCAGCTCGAACTCGCGCTCGCCCGCGCCGGTCAGGCGGCGCGCCTGGGCGATCGACGCGGCGGTCTGGCCGAAGTACATGGTGACGAAGCTGCGCGCCAGCGCGTGGCCGTCGATCGCCGGCTGCGCCGGCTCCACCCGGTGGCCCAGGCTTTCCAGCAGGCGCGCCGCGCGCAGCACCGCCTCGACGCACTGCGCATGCACCGGCGTGCCCAGCGGCGACTGCGTGCTGTAGCCGATGCGCAGCGCGCCGGGCGGGCGCAGGATGTCCTCCGCCCAGGGCCGCGCGGGCGGTGCGATGGCGAACGGCGCGCCAGCCTCGGCGCCGGCGATGGCGTCGAGGATGCGCGCCGAATCGCGCACGCTGCGGGTCAGCGCGTGCTGGCTGGAGGCGCCCTCCCAGAACTCGCCCTGGCGCGGACCGGAGGGCACGCGGCCGCGCGAGGGGCGCAGCCCGAACAGGCCACAGTACGCGGCCGGAATGCGGATCGAGCCGCCGCCGTCGGACGCGCCCGCTGCGGGCACGATGCCGGCGGCCACCGCCGCCGCCGCGCCGCCGGAGGAGCCGCCCGGCGTGCGTGCAAGATCCCACGGATTGCGCGTGGGCTGCGGCCAGATCCGCGGCGCGGTCTCGGCCTTCAGGGCGAACTCCGGCGAGGCGGTCTTGCCGAAGATCACGAAGCCGGCGTCGAGGAAGCGCCGCACGATTTCCGCATGCTGCGGCGGCAGCCACTGGCGCAGCGCGCGGCTGCCCGAGGGGCTGGGCACGCCGGCGTAATCCTGGCCCATGTCCTTGAGCAGAAACGGCACGCCGGCGAACGGCCCGGCCAGCGGCGCCTGCGCGCGGGCGCGCGCCAGCGACTGCATCGGGAGGCAGATCGCCGCCAGCGCCGGTTCGACCTCGGCCGCGCGCGCCAAGGCGGCTTCCAGCGCCTCGGCGGCGGAGATCTCGCCGCGGGCGATCAGCTCGGCCAGGCCGGTGGCGTCGTGCTGCAAGTATTCCTTGAACATCGCTGATCCCACCCGGGCGGCCGTGGCTGTAGCCGCATCATAGGAGGATCGCGCCGCCGGCACGGCGGAGCGCGGTCTCAGCCCGACAGCGGATCCTGCGCCTGCGTTTCCGGCACGCCATGGCACCGCTTCGACCCGACGCCGATCAGCGGCCGGCGTGGCGGCCCAGCCAGTCGCCCAGCTGCATCAGCACCTGGCTGCGACCGGGCTCGGTCTCGTTGAACAGCTCGTGGTACAGGGTGGAGAAAAAGCGCGTGGTCAGCTGCCGCGTCGGGGCGGCGGCACGGGAGAAGTCGCGGCTGCCGGACGGGTCCACCAGCGCGTCGCTGTCGGCCACCAGCAGCAGCGTCGGTACGCGCAGCCGGGCGGCGTCGGCGATCGACGAGGCGCCGGCGCGAAAGATGAAGTCGGCCAGCCGCGGCGTGATCCAGCCGCTGCGCAGCGGATCGTCGCGATAGCTCGCCACCACCTGCGCATCGTGGGACAGCAGCTCGAACGCCAGCCGGCTGCGCAGCGGAAGACCCGGCAGCACGCGCGTCAGCTGGCGTGCCAGCTGCTGCAGCCATGCCGGCTCGCGGCTGCGCAGCGCCGGCGAGGACAGCACCAGCGCGGGCGGTACGATGCGGCCGTCGAGCACGGCGCGTGTCGCCACCAGCCCGCCCATGCTGTGGCCGAGCAGCAGCGGCGGATCAGCCAGGCCGGCGGCGTAATCCAGATACACGGTGGCCAGATCCTCGAGCAGATCGTCGGCGTGCCGCAGCGCGCCGCGCTGGCCCGGCGTCTGGCCGTGACCGCGCTGGTCGTAGCCGCGCACCGCGTAGCCGCGCTGGCGAAACCACTGCGCGAGGCGCTGGTAACGCCCGCTGTGCTCGCCCAGCCCGTGCACCAGCAGCACCGCGCCACGCGCCTTTGTGCGCGGCCAGTCGCGCAGAAACAGCCGCTGGCCGTCGGCCATCGTCAGCCAGGCGGGGCTCGTGCTGGCAATGCCTTCTTGAGATGATGTCACTGGTCCCACCGCGTTCTCTGTTGGCGCTCGCACGCACCGTCATGGTCAATCAGCGGGCACACGAAGCATCTGGGCCACCCGGATGACTGGAGGCCAAATCCCTCGCGACGCCAAAGGTCAGTGCTCGAATACGCGCAGGTTCTTCATCAACATGTCCAGCTTCGCTTTCATCGCCGGCTGGGGCTGGTTGCCCTGGACACCATAGAAGGCGGTGTACAGGACGCTCGGCGGAGCTGCACCGGCGGGCGGATCGACGACGACCTCGATTTTCATCACATCATTGTCGTTGAACGCCACGCCGTCGTAGGGATGCTCGTGCCGGGATACCTGCCGCCACTTGCTCTTGAAGTCGTCGTCCATGTCCTCCGGCGGGGCCATGTAGCGCTCGATGTTGATACGGTTGGCGTCGTCGGAGATCTTGTTCTTCCACACGCGCACGTCGACGACGTCCCATACCGCCTTGCCGTGATCGAGGAAATAGTTGAAATAGAGGGACAGCAGGCTGTCCGGGGTGATCTTCTGCAGTGCCGGGGTGAAGGAGAAGGCCATCCGCTTCGAGGCGTAGCTGAAGCGCTGGTCGTAGTCGAAGTCGATGTGGATGTCGCGCAGCGCCGCCGGCAGCAGCGCGGCATTCTTCAGGTAGTCCTTCCACTGGGCCAGCGTGCCCTCGTAGTCCACGTAGACGAAATCCGTCAACGCCGCGAGGTCCATCAGGCCATCGTGCTCGTGGCCCGGCGGCGCAAAACGCAGCAGCATCACGTAGCCATCCGGCACCGGCAGCGAATACAGCACGACGCGGAAATTCCCGTATGGCACCCGCCATACGCCCACCTGCCATCGGCGCTGCCAGGCATCGACATGAGTCGACTCGGTTTCCGGCGCGCCCAGCGAGGTGACCTTGATCTGCTCGCTGCCCACGGTGCGCTTGAACATGCCGGTCTTCGCCAGCTGGTCCATCAGCACGGTCTGATCACCATACAGCCGACTGGCCGGCAGATTGTCCGGCCGGCGCAGGTGGAACAGGTAGTTGTGACCGGCGACACCGGGCACGACATAGCCATTGGCCGCCAGCGGAATCCGGTCCCCCCGTTTGCCCGACAAAGCCCAGTCGCCGCTGCTGTCGCGCACGATCAGCATGGGGATGCTGGTCGCCCATGCCTGCCCGTACAGCAGGCGGCGTGACCCGGCACCGTGCGGGAACAGCGTGGCCGACTGGCTGGCCAGCAGGGCCTTGAGCTGCGCGTCGGCATGCTCATTGAACAGTTTCTGGAGGGTGCTGCTGAACTGCGCGAAGCTCAGAGGCAGCGCGAAGCTGGCCTTGAACAGGCTGTTGTTGGTGGCATCGAACGCGTCGAACTGGTAGCTGGTGCGCTCATCGATCACGCCCCGATCCGCTGGCGCCTTGAGCACTTCGCTGATCGGCAGCGCGTAATTGAGGTTCTCGTTCTGCGATTTCATCAGCACCACGCCGATGAGCCTGCCGTCCTTGTCCAGCAACGGGCCGCCGCTGTTGCCTGGCGAGGCTGCCGCGGAGAAGCGCATCCAGTTCCAGCTGCCGGACAGTTCCTCCGGCGTGTTGGAGGTATACAGGCCGTCGCGGATCACCACGCCCGTACCCAGCGCGTTGCCGACGGCGTAGACCACCTGGTTGAGTGCCGGCTTGCTGTCGATATCCAGCGCCGCGGCCGTCGCCGGCGGCTGTGCCAGCGAGAACACCACGAAATCCTGGCGCAGCGAGAACTTCTCGATCTTGCCGATCGGATACACGTGGCCGGCGGCATCGCGCAATTCGGGTGGCCCCCACAGGCTGCCCACACCGGCCAGCAGCACATGACCTGCCGTGACATAGCGGTTGTTGCCGATCGCGAAGGCGGTGCCGATCGAATAATACTTGTCGGTACGTTCCTGATACGGAAGCAGGTCAAGCGGCAACGGTTTCTCATAGGTCAGCGGATCATTGACCGGCTTGGCCTGCACCACTTCGAACGTGGCGGCTTCGATCTTCGGCAATACCGCCGGGTCGAGGCTGGCCGCATGCGTGACGGCGTTGCCGGAAAACCCGAGAATTGCCGTGAATGCCAGCCGGCGCACACGCGACCACAGCGAACCGCGCGCGGGCAGAATCAATTCCCTGTCGTGCATGGAAGTCCTTTGCTTGAGGGTCGCCGGAGGATCCCCCCCATGGAGTCCCTGACCTGCGGCGGCCAGCGTGAATATTGACATGTCGCGATCGCGCCTGCACCGTCGCCACCGCCCGCTTGCGGCGGCATCGGTCATGGCTTGGCTGGACAGACGATGCCCTCATATATGATCGGTGACTCCCCTCCCGCCGCCGCACGGATCGTTGCCGATGCGCCTGGACCCCGACCCGCTCGACGCCTTCCACCCCGCCGTCGCCGGCTGGTTCCGCGGCGCGTTCGACGCGCCCACCGCGGCGCAGGCGCAGGCATGGCCGTCGATCCATGCCGGGCGGCACACGCTGGTGGCCGCGCCGACCGGCTCGGGCAAGACGCTGACCGCGTTTCTCGCCGCCATCGACGCGCTGGTGCGCGAGGGCGTGGCGCTGGGAGGCGCGCTGCCGGACGCCACCCGCGTGGTCTACGTGTCGCCGCTGAAGGCGCTGTCGAACGACATCCACATCAACCTCGAGGCGCCGCTGGCAGGCATCCGCGCCGAGCTGGAGAAGCTCGGCCTGCCCGACGTGGCGATCCGCACCGCCGTGCGCACCGGCGACACGCCGCAGGCCGAACGCAGCCTGCTGCGCAAGCTGCCGCCGCACATCCTGGTGACCACGCCCGAATCGCTGTACGTGCTGCTCGGCTCGACCTCCGGCCGCGCGATGCTGGCCGACACGCGCACGGTGATCGTGGACGAGATCCACGCGATCGCCGGCAGCAAGCGCGGTTCCCACCTGGCGCTGTCGCTGGAACGGCTGCAGTCGCTGTGCCAGCGCCGCCTGCTGCGCATCGGGCTGTCAGCGACGCAGAAGCCGATAGCAATGGTGGCCGACTTTCTGATTGGCGCGGGAACTGCCCCCTCTCCCCTGCGGGGAGAGGGTTGGGGTGAGGGGGCGGGGTCGCACGGAACGGTCAACGACGCGATCGCCGTTGGCGACATCTTCGCGAGCACCCGCCCCTCACCCTGCCCTCTCCCCGGCGGGGAGAGGGAAAAACTCGCCTGCGCCATCATCGACGTGGGCCACTCCCGTCCGCGCGACCTTGCCATCGAGGTGTCGCCGGTGCCGCTGGAGGCGGTGATGTCGAACGACAGCTGGGCGCTGGTGTATGACCGGCTGGCGCAGCTGGCGCAGGCGCATCGCACCACCCTGGTGTTCGTCAACACGCGGCGGATGGCCGAGCGCGCCGCGCGGCAGCTGTCCGAGCGGCTGGGCAAGGACGCGGTGGCGGCGCATCACGGCAGCCTGGCCAAAGAGCTGCGGCTGGACGCCGAGCAGCGGCTGAAGCGCGGCGAGTTGTCGGTGCTGGTGGCCACCGCGTCGCTGGAGCTGGGCATCGACATCGGTGACGTCGACCTGGTCTGCCAGCTCGGCTCGCCGCGCTCGATCGCCGCCTTCCTGCAGCGCGCGGGGCGCTCCGGCCACAGCATCACCGGCACGCCGAAGGCGCGGCTGTTTCCGTCCAGCCGCGACGACCTGGTGGAATGCGCCGCCCTGCTCGACTGCGTGCGTCGCGGCGAGCTCGATGCGCTGATCCTGCCGCCGCAGCCGCTGGACGTGCTGGCGCAGCAGATCGTGGCCGAGGTCGCCTGCACTGAATGGCGCGAGGACGCGCTGTATGCACTGGTGCGCGGCGCCTATCCGTACCGCGCGCTGGCGCGGGCGGATTTCGACGCCGTGGTGCGCATGCTGGCCGAGGGCTTCAGCACCCGCCAGGGACCGCGCGCGGCCTACCTGCACCGCGACGCGGTGCACGGCCAGCTGCGCGCGCGACGCGGCGCGCGGCTCACCGCGCTGACCTCCGGCGGCACCATTCCCGACACCGCCGACTACAAGGTGGTGCTGGAGCCGCAGGCGATCGTGGTGGGCACGGTGAACGAGGATTTCGCCATCGAGAGCATGGCCGGCGACATCTTCCAGCTCGGCAACACCAGCTACCGCATCCAGCGGGTCGAGCGCGACCGTCTGCGGGTGGAGGACGCGCGCGGCGCGCCGCCGAGCATCCCGTTCTGGCTCGGCGAGGCGCCGGGGCGCAGCCGCGAGCTGTCGTTCGGCGTGTCGCGGCTGCGCGAGGAAATCGCCGCGCAGCTCGACGCCGGCGGCGCGCCCGCCGCGCTGGCCTGGCTGGTGGGCGAGCTCGGCCTGCACGAAGCCGCCACGCAGCAGCTGGTCGACTACCTGGCGCGCGCCAAGGCCGCGCTCGGCGTGCTGCCCACGCAGCGCACGCTGGTGCTGGAGCGCTTCTTCGACGAATCCGGCGGCACCCAGCTGGTGCTGCACGCGCCGTGGGGCAGTCGCATCAACCGCGCGTGGGGGCTGGCGCTGCGCAAGCGCTTCTGCCGCCAGTTCAACTTCGAGCTGCAGGCGGCGGCGACCGAGGACGCGATCGTGCTGTCGCTGTCCACCAGCCACAGCTTTCCGCTGGAGGAGGTCGCGCACTACCTGCATTCGAACACCGCCGAGCAGGTGCTGATCCAGGCGCTGCTGGACGCGCCGCTGTTCCCCGCGCGCTGGCGCTGGAACGCGGTCACCGCGCTGGCGCTGCCGCGCTTCACCGCCGGCAAGCGCACCCCGCCGCCGCTGCAGCGGATGAAGAGCGAGGACCTGCTCGCGGCGGTGTTCCCCGATCAGGTCGCCTGCCTCGAGAACATCGTGGGCGAGCGCGAGGTGCCCGACCATCCGCTGGTCAACCAGACCATGCACGACTGCCTGCGCGAGGCGATGGACGTGGACGGCCTGCTGCAGATCCTGCGCGGACTGGAAAGCGGCGCCATCGCCATCGTGGCACGCGAGCTCACCGCGCCCAGCCCGCTCGCCGCCGAGGTGCTCAACGCCGCACCGTACGCGTTCCTCGACGACGCGCCGCTGGAAGAGCGCCGCACTCGCGCGGTGCAGTCGCGCGGCCTCAGCGGCAGCGACAGCGCCGACGACCTGGGCCGGCTCGATCCGGAGGCGATCGCCGCGGTGCGCGACGAGGCGTGGCCGCAGGTGCGCGACGCCGACGAGATGCACGAGGCGCTGACCCTGCTCGGCTTCGTCACCGCCGCGGAAGTCGACGCCAACGCCGGCTGGGAGGAGCGGCTGCAGGCGCTCGCCAGGGCGCAGCGGGCCACGCGATTTTTACTCCCTCTCCCCCTGCCGGCGGCAGGGGGAGAGGGCTGGGGTGAGGGGGAAGCTTTTGCCGTTGGCGCTGGAGCAAAGCCAGAGCGCCCCCTCACCCAACCCTCTCCCCCGGCTGCGCCAGGGGAGAGGGCTCAGTCGGCCATCTGGACATCCGCCGAAAAGCTGCCGCTATGGCAGGCGCTGCACCCCGGCGCCGCGATGCAGCCGCCGATCGCCGCGCCCTCCGAATACGCTGCGCAAATCTGGACGCGTGAAGATGCGCTGCTGGAACTGGTGCGCCATCGGCTCGGCGGGCTCGGCCCGGTCACCGCGGCCGCGCTGGCGCAGTCGCTGGCGGTCGCGGCAAGCGAGATCGAAACCGCGCTGCTGCGGCTGCAGTCCGAGGGCTACGTGATGCAGGGCTGCTTCAGCGCCGCTGCCGTCGACACCGAATGATGCGAGCGCCACCTGCTGGCGCGCATCCACCGCTACACGCTGGGCCGGCTGCGCCGCGAGATCGAGCCGGTGAGCCGGCGCGAACTGATGCGCTTCCTGTTCGACTGGCAGCACGTGTCGGCGGCCACCCGGCTGAGCGGGCCGGACGCGCTGCTCGCCACGCTGGAGCAGCTGGAAGGCTTCGAGGCGGCGGCCGGCGCGTGGGAAGCGGAGATCCTGCCCGCGCGCATCGGCGACTACGCGCCCGGCTGGCTGGACCACCTGTGCCGCGCCGGCCGCATCGGCTGGAGCCGGCTGCGCGCCGGCAGCGGCGGCGGCAGTGGCCCGCTGCGCAGCACGCCGATCGTGTTGCTGCCGCGTCGCAGTCTGGCCGTCTGGACGTCCATTGCTGCCAGCGACGATGCACAACCCGTGCTGCTGTCCTCGCGCGCGCAGGCGGTAGCCGATGCGCTGCAGGCGCAGGGCGCGCTGTTTTTCGACGAGCTGCTCGGTGCCACCCGGCTGCTGCGCGTCGAGCTGGAAAACGCGTTGGGCGAACTGGTCGCCGCCGGCCGCGTCAGCGCCGACAGCTTTGCCGGCCTGCGCGCCCTGCTGCTGCCGGCCGCCCGCCGCGACGGCGGCCGCCACCGCCGCCTGCGCCGGCACCAGCTCAACGGCATCGAGGACGCGGGCCGCTGGTCGCTTTCGCGCAGCCACGGCGCAGCGGCCGCAGACGGGGAGGCGATCGAGCACATCGCTCGCGCCCTGCTGTGCCGCTACGGCGTGGTGTTCTGGAAGCTGCTGGAGCGCGAGGCGCCGTGGCTGCCGCCGTGGCGCGAGCTGCTGCGGGTGTACCGGCGGCTGGAGGCGCGCGGAGAGATCCGCGGCGGGCGCTTCGTCGAAGGCCTGGTCGGCGAGCAGTTCGCGCTGCCGGAGGCGATCGCGCCGCTGCGGGCGGTACGCCGGCGCCCCGACGACGGCGAGCGGGTCTGCCTCAGCGGCGCCGATCCGCTGAACCTGGTCGGCACCGTGCTGGCCGGCGACAAGGTGCCGGCGCTGACCGCCTCGCGCGTGCTGTATCGCGACGGCATGCCGGTGGCGGCGCTGGTCGGCGCCCGCTGCGTGGCACTGATCGAAGCCGATGCCGCCGACGCCGCGCTCGACCTGCAGGCGCTGCGGCGGCACGCCGCGCCGCCGTCCGCCGATCGGCCGCCGACGCGCCGCGGCGACGGCGGGCCGGCCGCGCATCCGGCGCCCTGACGCGGCGGGCTACAGCTTGAGATAAATGCGCCGCCGGTCCAGCGCCCACACGATCACCCACCACAGCGCCACGAACGCCAGCGCATAGGCCAGCGACGGCACGTACGGACCGAAGCGCGGCGTCATCCAGCGCGCGAACAGCGTGCGGTACAGCGGTCCGCTCCAGCCCAGCGCGGGCAGCAGGATCTGCATCAGCTCGGAGCCGGCATAGGCGGCGATCGCGTTGACGCCGAGGCGTCGCCCCAGCGGCGGCCAGCCGCGGCGGTCGATCAGCGCGTGGAACGCCAGCAGCGCCAGCGTGGCCCAGCCGGCGCACCACAGCACGAACGATGGCGTCCACAGGTTCTTGTTCAGCGGCAGCCACAGCGACCACAGCGCGCCGAGCAGCAGCGTCAGCAGGCCGCCGAGCAGCAGCGGCTTCAGCTTTTCAGTGCGCAGCGCGCAGCCCGCGCGCAGCCCCAGCAGGGTGGTGGCCAGCGCCGGCAGAGTGCTGAGCAGGCCCTCCGGATCGTGGCCGCGGCCCGTCGCCGGATCGATCAGGTAGACGTAGCGGCCGAACACCGCGGTGTCGGTGCGGCTGACGATGTTGAACCACGGCTGCAGCGAACCGCCCAGCTCCAGCACACCCCAGTAACCCAGCAGCAGCGTCGCGATCGCAGCCCACTGCGCGCGCGGCCGCGCATACAGCGCGAACAGCGCCACCGCGCCGAAGCACACGCCGATCCGCTGCAGCACGCCGGGCAGGCGCAGGTGCGCGCCGGGCATCAGCCACCAGGCCAGCCCGTTGATCGCCACGCCCAGCGCCACGATGCGCAGCGCCCGCCACAGCGCCGCGCGCGCCAGCGGCGCCGATGCCGCGCCCTGCTCCCGCCGCGGCACGATCGCCAGCGCCACCGACACGCCCACCATGAACAGGAAGAACGGAAACACCAGGTCGGTGGGCGTGCAGCCGTTCCACGCCGCGTGATCCAGCGGCGCATACACATGGCTCCAGTCGCCCGGGTCGTTGACCAGCAGCATCGCCGCCACCGTGCAGCCGCGCAGCGCGTCGAGCGAGGCGAGCCGGTGCGGCGCGGCACTCATGGCGACTTCGCGGCCCGCAGCGACACGCGGCCCAGCGCGTACAGCGGGCCGTCAATGGGCGCGGTGTAGATCAGGCACAGCGCGTGCGCGCCGGTCAGCGCGGGCAGCGGCGCATCCAGCGTGAAGGTGCGCGCGCTGTGCGCGGGATCGGGCAGCGGCAGCGTGGCCAGCACCGCACCGTTGCACTGGTCCTGATGCACCACCAGCTCGCCGAACGGCGTGCGGTGCGGGCGCGACACCACCAGCTTCTGGTCATGCGCCAGCGCGTAATTGCGCTCCAGCCGCACTGCGTCGACGTGGATCGCCGCCACGCCGTCCATGCGCGTGGCCGGAAACAGCTGGCAGCTGTCGAACACGTTGATGCTGTAGACCGGCGCCGTGCTGGTGGCGTCCGGCATCGGCTGCACGCGCAGGCGGAAATCGCTGCCGGGGCAGTTGGGCATCGCGTTGCCGCTGCGGCTGAGCAGATGCGCGCGATCGAGCACGCGCTGGCGCGGTGCGGCCAGCGCGCTGCCGTCGGCGGCGAAGCTGGCCGCGCGCACGGTGACCGGCAGCGTCACCGCGAACGGCGTGCGATACCGCGGCGACTGCAGGCCCGGCACGCTGCCGTCCAGCGTGTAGTGCAGCGCACCGAAATCCGCCTGATCGGACAGCGTGACGGTGGCGTGGCCGTCGGCCAGCGCGGCGTTGCGGTCCAGCGCGATGTCCGGTGCGAACGCGCTGTCGGCATAGCCGATGCGCTGCGCCCGGTAACGCGCGAACTGCGCCGGCAGCCGCGCCAGGAAACCCTTCCAGCTGCGCGCGGCGGCCGGCGACCAGTCGACCTCGCTGAGCGCGTCCAGCCGCGGAAACACCGCGTGCTCCACGTGCGCCATGGTCGGCATGTGTTCGGTCCACACGTTGGCCTGGGCACCCAGTACGTGGCGCGCCTGCGCCGCATCGAGCGCCTTCGGCACCGGCTCGAAGGCGTACACGCTGGCCAACGTTTCCACCGGCAGCCGGCCGGCGTATTCGTCGGCGCGGTCGCTTTGCAGCTGATCGAAATACAGCTCGGGCGCCGGCGACAGCACCACGTCGTAGCCCGCCCTGGCCGCCTTGACCGCACCGTCCGTGCCGCGCCACGACATCACGATGGCGTCGGCCGGCATCGCGCCGCCGTCGAGGATCTCGTCCCAGCCGATCAGCCGGCGCCCGTGCGCGGCGAGATACTTGCCGACGCGGGCGATGAACCAGCCCTGCAGCGCGTCCGAGTTCTTCAGGCCCAGCGCACGCATCTTCGCCTGCACCGCGGTCGCGGCCTGCCACTGGTCCTTGATCGCCTCGTCGCCGCCGACGTGAATGAACTTCGAGGGGAACAGCGCCATCACCTCGTCGAGTACGCGGTCGATGAAGCGGAAGGTGGGTTCGTCCACGTTGTACAGGTAGGGGTTGATGCCCCAGTCCACCGACACCGGCGGGCGCTGGCCGGTGACGCCCAGCTGCGGGTACGCCGCCACCGCCGCCTGCGCGTGGCCGGGCATGTCGATTTCCGGCACCACGGTGATGTAGCGCGCCGCCGCGTACGCCACCAGCTGGCGGATCTGCGCCGGCGTGTAGTAGCCGCCGTAGCGCAGCGGCTCGCCGTCGCGGCCGGCGTCCGGCGGCGTGCGCCAGGCGCCGATACGGGTCAGCGCGGGATAGCCGGGGATCGCGATACGCCAGCCCTGGTCGTCGGTGAGGTGCCAGTGGAAGACGTTGAGCTTGTGCTGCGCCATCTGGTCGAGCAGCCGCTCGATCCCGGCCACCGACTGCATGTGCCGGACGGAATCCAGCATCAGCCCGCGCCAGCGGAAGCGCGGCCAGTCGCGGATGTGCAGCGCCCGCAGCGTCACCGCGCCACGCCGCACATCCGGCGTGAGCAGCTGCCACAGCGTGACCGCGCCGTGGAACAGACCGACATCGCTGCGCGCGGTGATCCGCACGCCTCGCGGCGTGACGTCCAGCGCGTAGCCACCCGGCTCGGCCACCGGCGCGCGCGGGTCGCGCTGCAGCACGATCGCCGGCAGGATCATCGGCGCGCTCGGCGCACCCTGCCTGACGCGCAACGCCAGGCCGCGGGTGCGCGCGAGCAGCGCGGCAAGGTAGTGCGCCGTGCGGCGGCTGGCGGCGCTGTGGTCGGCGACCACGATAGTCGTGTGCGCATCGACGGTGAGGCGCCCGCTGGCCAGCTTGAGCCGGGCCGGCAGCGGAATCAGTGATGGGCTTGCCGCCGTCGCAGCCATCGGCGTGGCGGGCACGGACAGCGCGGCGCACAGGGCGGCGCAGGCAAGAAGCAAACGGCGTGTCATCGGCAGTCTCCGTCGCAGAGGCCGCAGCATGCCACGCGCGGCGCGGGCCTCGCCCGCAAAACGACGGACCCGGGAACATGCAACCGGGCCCGTCTGGGGAGAATGGTGAGCCGTCCGTGGCTCGCGTCGAGAGACGCGTGACTCAGAAAAACTTGTAACGCAGGGTCAGGTAGTACTGGCGGCCGTTGGTGTAGAAGGCATAGGGCTGTTTGCCGTAGGCGGCGTTCTGCGTGTAGTACTTCAGCTTGGGGTTGTTGAGGTTCATCGCGTCCAGCGACAGCGACAGCTGGTCACTGAGCTTGTACCCCACCGACAGTGCCAGGTTGCCGATGCCGGACTGGAAGAACGTGTCGGTGCGGCTGACGCCCGCATAGAAGGACGAGCGGTAGGTGTAGCTCAGCCGCGCGTTGAAGCGGTCGTTCTCGAAGTAGCCCGATACGTTGTAGGTCTTCTTTGAGGTGCCCGACAGCGGCTGGCCGTTGTCGGTGTGGCCGTCGGCGTAGGTGTAATTGGCGGCCACGCCGAAGTTCTTGCCGATCGGCTGGATGTAGTTCAGCTCCACGCCCTTGACGTTGCCGCCGACGTTGGTGGGCACGCTGATCAGGTAGGTGTTGAACACGTCATGCCCGGCCGCGTTGCTGGCCTGCATGTCCTTGAACACGCGGTTCTGGTTGCCGAAATTGACGTAGTCCGTCAGCTGCATGTTGTAGACGCTGGCCGAAAGCAGGCCGCGCGGGGCGAAGTACCATTCCAGCGCCGCGTCGAAGTTGGTGGAGATCAGCGGCTTCAGCTGCGGGTTGCCGCCGCTGCCGGTGTGGGTGAGGTCATCCGCCGAGACCGAGCCGGCCAGCGCCGAGTAGTCCGGTCGCGTCATCGTCTGCGAAAAGGCGAAGCGCGCGATCAGGCTGTCGGTCATGTCGAACTTGAAGTTCGCGCTGGGCAGCAGCTTGCCGTAGCTGTGCTGGTAGGTGTCCCAGTAGTAGTTGCCGAAGGCCGAGCCGGTGATCGGGCCGGTCACCGTGGTCGCGCTGGCGTCCGGCGCGGTGCTGGTGTAACCGATGTTCTCCCTGGTGTTGACGTAGCGCACGCCCACGTTGGCGGACCAGCGGTCACCGGCGAAATTGGCCTGCAGGTAGGCCGCACCGTCCTTCTCGTTCACCTTGTAGATGTCGTTGAAGTAGAAACGGGTGACCGGGTTGCGATTGGCGAACTGCGCGTCGATGGCGGCCAGCTGGCCCGGGGTGTAGTACCAGATGTTGCTGGGGAAAGTGGCGCCCAGCGAGCTGCCAAAATCGCCCGGATAGTTTGAGTAAGTGGTCGGGTAGGCGGCCGGATTCTGCCAGGCGCTGGCAAAGTTGGGGCCCTGCGCCACCTCGAACGGGTTCTCGCGCGTGTGGTCGGCATAACGCATGCCGAAGTCGAGCGAGGACAGCGCGCCGTCGTCGAAATCCAGCTCGCCGTCGCCCTGGAACTAGGTCTCCTTGTCTTTCACCTGGATGCCCTGCGCACCGAAGATCCAGCCCGCCTGGGGCAGGATGCCGGCGGGGGAATTGTTGCTGGCGCCCAGCGACCAGTTGGTCGGCTGGCCTATGCCGCGCATGCCCCAGCTGGCGCCGCCGCCGGCGTTGTTGCCCAGCTCGATCACGTCCTGGGTCGGGCTGCTGCCCTTGCCCTGGGTGGTGCCGACCTGACCCTTGAAGCTCAGGTGGTCGGTGGCGCGCCAGTCCGCGTCCAGGGTTACGTAGTTGGATTCGGAGGCGGCACCCGGACGCGAGATCTGGTCATACACGCCGTAGGGGACGGTGCTGCCCGGCACCGGGGCGAAGGTGGCGCTGCTGAGCACATTGTTCTGCACCGTGTAGCCCGGCTGCAGCCCGGCGCCGCTCGGCACGAACTGGCTCGCCCACATCAGGTAGTTGCGGTTGTAGTTGTCGGCCTTGAGCTTGGAGTAGAAGCCGCTGAGGTTCAGCGTGAGGTTGTCGGTGGGCTTGATCTCGAAGTCGATCAGGCCGCCCTTGCGCACGCGCTGCTGGGTGAACAGCGCGGCGCCGATCAGGTTCGGGTAGTACACGCCCGCGAGGTCGGGATGGGCTGTCGCGATCGGGTCGGTGGCGGCGATCTGGTTGTAGCCGCCGACGATCTCCTGGCCGTTGCGCTGCAGGCTGCGCTTCTCGTAGAAGCCCTGCACCAGCAGACCCATGGTGTTGGCGGCGTTCTTCCAGTTGAACAGGCCGCTGAACTGCGGCTCGGTGCTGCCGGGCAGGTCGGAGTAGACGCCGCCGACCGAGGCCTCCGCGGTATACGGCTTGCTGTACTCCAGCGGCTTGCGCGTGATGATGTCGACCGAGCCGGCGGCGCCGCCTTCCTGGATGCGCGCCTCCGAGGTCTTGTGCACCACCACCTCGCTGACGATTTCCGAGGGCAGCAGGCTGTAGCTGACGCTGCGCCCCACCGTCTGCACCTGGCTCAGCACGAACCAGTCGCCGGTGCCGATGGTGTGGCCGTTGACCAGGGTCTGGGTCAGGCTGGGGTTGGTGCCGCGCAGGCTGACGCGGTCGTTTTCGTCGAAGCCGCCCTCGCTGGCGCTGGCCGAGCTGATGTTGACGCCCGGCAGGCGCTGCAGGGTGTCGGCCACATTGCGCGCCGGCAGCTTGCCGATGTCCTCGGCGGTGACGATCTCGACGTGCGAATTGGCGTCCTTCTTCAGGGCCAGCGATTCGGCCTCGCTGTCGCGGATGCCGGTGACGATGACCGTGCCCAGCTCCTTCACGCTGGATCGCTTCGGTGGCGCCGGTTTGGCGGCGCCCGTGGTGGTCGGGGTGCTGTCCTGCGCGGACAGCGCGCCGGACAGGCATAGGCCGGCGACGATGCTCGCGGCTAGCAGAGTCTTGCGATATGACATGGTGTCCTCCCCTCAGAGGCAAGTCAGCGCGGATGGTGGTTGACCGGCCGGCGCTGTGTGGCGATCGGGGCTTGCGCCCGGTTCAATACGTTGGTTCTGCCTGGCTCACGAACTCTCGTCGCGCCCGTCACTGGGCATGCCGCTGTCCAGATACATCCCGGCTGCGCCGAGCACGCCCAGCTGGCCGTGCTCGATCAACCGCACCGGAACCTGTTGCAGGTAGGCGCGCATGACGCCCTTGTTGAAGTAACGCTCGGAAAACGTGCTGGCCTGCAGGAACGGCAGGATCTGCGGCAGGATGCCGCCGGCCAGATAGGCGCCGCCGCTGGCACGATACAGCAGCACCAGGTCGGCCACGAAGCTGCCCAGCAGGCCGCAGAAAACGTGCAGCGCCTCCAGCGCGGCGCCGTCGCTGCCGGCCAGCGCCGCGCCGGTGACCTCGGCTGGCGTGAGCAGCCGCGGCGTGCCGTCGCGCAGCTCGCACAGCGCGCGGTAGAGCTTGAGCAGGCCGGGGCCGGACAGCGCGTCCTCGTACGACACGTGCGCACGCTCGCGGCGCAGCACGCGCAGGATCTCGATCTCGCGCTCGGTGCCCGGCGCCAGCGACACCAGCCCCGCCTCGCTGGCCAGCACCTGCGCCCGCGGCTGGCCCGGCAGCAGCACCGCCGAGCCCAGCCCGGTGCCTGGCCCCATCACCAGCACAGGCCCCGGCAGCGGCGGCTGCGCGGTTTCTATCACCGGCCGCGTGTCGTTGGCGCCGAGGAACTGGGTGGCGTAGGCGACCGCCTCGAAATCGTTGACCACCGCCAGCCGGCGGATGCCCAGACCGTGGCGGATGGCGCGGATCGACACCGGCCACGGCAGGTTCTCGTTCACCACGGCGTCGTCCAGCACGTAGCCGGCGCAGGCCACCGCGCAGTGCTCGATGCGGCTGCGCGCCGCCGCGTGCGGGGTGCCGGCCAGCTGCTGCACAAAGTCCTGCAGCATCGCCGTCAGGTCCGACCAGTCGGCGCAGCTGTAACGGTGGTAATGCAGCACGCGGATCGGCCGGGCGGGGTCGCTGCTGCCGACCACCAGCCCGACGCGGGCATGCGTGCCGCCCACGTCGGCGGCCAGAAACGGCTCGCTCGCGGCCGCGCCGGCGGACGCCATGCCGCGCGCCGCCGGCGCGTCGGCCAGCGCGGCCGCCGGCGCGCGGGATGCATGCTGCTGGTTGGCGATATCCCCCACTCCCGCGCTCCCCTGATGGTCTGGCCCGTGCTGTATGGGCCGCTGCTGATCGGATTGGTGCCGAGCGGGCCGGATGCCGGACGACGAAGGCTCGTCACCGGCGGCCGCTGCAGCCCGGATGGGGGCGAGTCTGTCTTCAAAATGACAACGGTGTCAATAGGCCAAGGGAAAGTTTTTTGCGGGTACTGCTGCCGTCGCCAATAGTGCCCTGCAAGAAGCGCTTCCTGCGGGCAGGCTGGCTCGATCGCCCGCATGCAGGCCAGGCGCGGTCGATGCCACGGGCACGACAGCCCTGCGCATGCGGCGCCGGCGGCCGTCGTGATGGCCATGGTGCCGTGCCAATTGACAACGATGCACTTTATGGCGAATAAAGGAGCCTTCGGCGCCGTCCTTTCGAGCGGGGCGCACCGCGCCGACCACCGGGGAGCATCACTCATGGCAACAACGCTGGCGGCAGCACCATCCCATCGCACGCATGTCGGACCGATGCTGATCATCGGCATGCTGTTTTTCATTTTCGGCTTCGTCACCTGGCTCAACGGACCGCTGATCACCTTCGTCAAGCTGGCGTTCCAGGTGCCCGATGCCTATGCGTTCCTGGTGCCGTTCGCGTTCTACATTTCCTACCTGGTGTTTTCGCTGCCGGCCTCGCTGCTGCTGCGGCGCACTGGGATGAAGAAAGGCATGGCGCTGGGGCTGTTCGTGATGGCGATCGGCGCCGTGCTGTTCGCGCAGTTCGGCAGTCTGCGTGTGTTCGCCGGCGCGCTGAGCGGACTGTTCGTGATCGGTGCGGGACTGTCGCTGCTGCAGACGGCGTCGAACCCCTATATCAGCATTCTCGGGCCGATCGAGACCGGTGCGCGGCGGATCGCCTTCATGGGCATCTGCAACAAGCTGGCCGGCATCCTGGCGCCGCTGTTGATCGGCACCTTCGTGCTCAACGGCATCGGCGATCTCGACCAGCAGGTGAAGGCGGCCGATCCGGCGACGCGCAATCAGCTGCTGGACGTGTTTGCCGCGAAGATCCACGCGCCCTATCTGCTGATGGCCGGTGTGCTGGTACTGCTGGCGGTGTGGATCGCGCGCTCGTCGCTGCCGGACATCGAGGCGGCCTCGGCCAACCGCACGCCGGCGCGCGCCAGCGATGCCGGTTTGCAGCGCGGCCTGCGCCACTTTCCGCACCTGTGGTTGGGCGTGCTGTGCCTGTTTCTGTACGTGGGCGTGGAGGTGATGGCCGGCGATGCGATCGGCACCTACGGCGCCAGCTTTCACCTGCCGCTGGATCAGACCAAGTTCTTCACCGCATTCACCCTCGCGGCGATGCTGCTGGGTTACGTGGCCGGCCTGCTGCTGATTCCGCGGCTGGTGTCGCAGCAGCGCTATCTGGCGATCTCGGCGGTGCTCGGGGTGCTGTTCTCGATTGGCGCCTACCTCACCAGCGGCTATGTCTCGGTGGGTTTCGTCGCCTCGCTTGGCTTTGCCAACGCGATGATGTGGCCGGCGATCTTTCCGCTGGCGATCCGCGGACTCGGCGCACTCACCGAGCGCGGCTCGGCGCTGCTGGTAATGGCGATCGCCGGTGGCGCGGTGGTGCCGCAGCTGTTCGCCCACCTCAAGCTGCACATCGACTTCCAGCTGGCGTTCGCGCTGCTGATGATTCCCTGCTACCTGTACATCCTGTTCTACGGGCTGCGGGGCCACCGGGTCGGCCAGGGCGCCGCGGTGTGACGCGCGGATTCGCCCGCGGCATAGCCATACGCTAGGATGCGCGAGGCGCAAGCGGCGCCCACCATCACCACGCATGAGGTTCAGCGGTTGCGCAGCGCCACCATCAAGGATGTTGCAGAACGCGCCGGCGTCTCGATGAAGACGGTGTCGCGCGTGATCAACAACGAGCCCTCCGTGCACGAGCGCACCCGCGCCAAGGTGCAGCGCGAGATCGACGCGCTCAGCTACCAGCCCGACCCCTCCGCGCGCAGCCTGCGCAGCACGCGCTCGTATGCGCTGGGGCTGGTCTACGACAACCCCAACGCGCACTACATTATCAACCTGCAGCGCGGCGTGCTGGCGGCATGCCGCAGCAGCGGCTTCGGCCTGCAGATCCATCCGTGCGATTCGGCCTCGCCGAAGCTGGCCGACGAGCTGTGCACGTTGGTGCGGCGCTCGCGGCTGGCCGGGCTGGTGCTGGCGCCGCCGATGTCCGAGCAGCCGCAGCTGATCCGCACGCTGAGCGAGGCGAAGATCCCGTTCATGCGGATCATCTCGGCGCGACAGGATCCGCAGGACGGCTACCCCTGCGTCTACGTGGACGACCGCGATGCCGCCTACGCGATCACCGAGCACCTGATCCAGCTCGGCCACCAGCGCATCGGCTTCCTGTGGGGCGGCCGAGAGCACCGCTCCAGCCCCGAACGCTACCAGGGCTACGAGGATGCGCTGAAAGATTACGGCATCGCGCTGGACCGCAAGCTGATCGTGCCGGGCGACTTCACCTTCGACGACGGCTTTCGCGGCGCGCGCAAGCTGCTGGCGCTGAAGGACCGGCCCAGCGCCATCTTCGGCTCGAACGACGAGATCGCCGCCGGCGTGCTGGCGGCGGCGCATTCGGACGGCATCCACGTGCCCTACGAGCTGTCGATCGCCGGCTTCGAGGACAGCCCGTTTTCCAAGCAGTCATGGCCGGCGCTGACCACCGCGCGCCAGGCCACCGAGGAGATCGCCCGCCACGCGGCGCAGCGGCTGATCACCGACCTGCAGCGCGACGCCAACGGCGAGCCGGTGAACAGCACCAACGAGGGCTTCCGTCCCGAGCTGGTGGTGCGCGGCTCTACCGCGCCGCGCACCGCGGCGGTGCCACGCCGCTGAGTGCGGGTGCCGCTTCGGGTCAGTGCGGTTTGACGTTGTCGGTCTGCTCGATGAAGCGCGCCACGTTGTCGTGCAGCTGCTTCAGCGACGGCAGGTGCGCGTACACCATGTGGCCGGACGGGTACCACGAGTAGCTGATGTTGGCGTCCAGGCTGGCCGGGATCGGCAAGTGGTGCATCTCGTAGTCGGCGGCGAAGAACGGCGTGGCCAGGTCGTAGTAGCCGCCGTTGAGATACACCTTGAGGTCGGGGTTGGTCTTCATCGCCATCGCCAGGTCCGGCATCACGTTGGTCGAGCTCTGCAGCGCCTCGCCCTGCACGCCCGGCGCCTTGTGCGAGAAATCCCAGTGGTCGATGTCGGCATACAGCCGGTAGCGCTGGCCCTGGCCGAACTTGAGGTCGCGGCGCACGTAGTCGTTGAACGCGGCGACGTAGGCCGAGCTGATCGCCGAGGACTGCGGATCGTATTCGGAACTCTTGCCCAGCGGGTCCAGCGACGGGCCGGAGAAGCGGCTGTCGAGCCGGCCGGTGGTGGTGTCGGTGGCGGCCTGCAGCTCGTGCTCGAACATGCCGCCGCTGACGCGCAAGTTGGCCTTCAGCAGGTAGGCCACCGGCAGCCCGGTGTACTGGTGCAGCTTTTCCGCCACCGCCTGCTTCTGCGCGTCGCCCAGCCGCGAACCGGCCATCAGCGCCTGCGCGTACTCGCCCAGCGCGTACTGCTTCACCTCGTCGAGAAACGGCTGCAGCGCCGCCGGCTGCTGCGGCAGCTGGTGGTGATAGAACGCGGTGGCGGCGTAGGTCGGCAGCGCCAGTTCGTACGGCAGGTCGATGCCCGGATTGAACTCCGGCCCGTCGATGCTGGTGTCGAAGCTGAGGATCTGCGACAGCAGGATCACGCCGTTGAGGTCGACGCTGTCGTCGTTCTCCAGGATGTTGGCGAGCACCGCCGAGCGGGTGGTGCCGTAGCTTTCGCCGAATAAATACTTGGGCGAATTCCAGCGGCCGTACTTCGACAGGAACTGGGTGATGAACTGGGCGAAGGCATGGCCGTCGCCGTCGACGCCGTAGATCGCCTTCTTGCGCTGCTTCATCTGCTCGGCGCGCTTGGCCTTGTCGGCATCATCGGCAATCAGCCGGCTGAAGCCCGCGCCGGGCGCGTCGATGAACACCAGGTCGGAGGCGTCAAGCAGGCTGTAGTCGTTGTTGACCAGGCCATACGGCGCCGCCGGCGTGTGGGTGTCGTCGGCCGTCACCACGCGCTTGGGACCGAACGCGCCCATGTGCAGCCACACCGAGGCCGAGCCGGGGCCGCCGTTGTAGATGAAGGTCACCGGCCGCCGGGTGGCCGCCGCGCCCTTCTTGAAGTAGGCGACGTAGAACATGCTGACTTCCGGCTCGTCCTCCTTGTCGCCGCTGCCGTGCAGCACCAGCGTGCCGGCCACGGCCTGGTAGTCGATGCGCTTGCCTTCGACCGTGACCGCACCCTCGCTGGTCGACGACTGCGGCTGCAGCAGCGCGGCGTCGGGCGCCGCGACGGGCTTGGCCTTGTCATCCGGCTTCGCGGTACCGGCCAGCGTCGCCGTGCTGAGCAGCAGCGCGGCCAGGGCGACGGCGAGGGGAAGTTTGCGCATGGTGCGGGGCATCCTGGGGCTGGGGCGCGCGGCGCGCCGTGGAAGCCTCAGCATAGGCAGCCGCGCCGCCAGCTTCATCCGCCAGAAGTCACCCCCAGTTCACTGCAGTCCTCTTGTATCAACACAAGACGCAGCCACGAGACTTCCATGAAGTCAGGGCGACACGATGTGGGCGGTATGCACCACCCGCCCTGACCCATCCATATCCACGGCCCAAGCCTCACTGGCCGGCTCAATTTGGTTGGGATATCGGCTGCGCAGAACTACGGTATCCGCATGACCATCAAGACACACCCTGACTCTCCTGTACTTCGCGCGTCGACCAGGACGGCCAGGGCACGGAGCAAGGGAGCGGAGATTTAACTTTCTCCGTTCTTGAGGTAGAAAATTTCACACCCTCAGGGCTTCTTCGCTATTCCCATGTGATTCATCAAGTCGGCCAGTTGTGATACTCGCGTTCTCGCTTCATCCAATGTCTCGCGACTGAGGCGCTTCTCCATCCAGGCAGGTTCATGGGCCTGGACACCTGTGTTGGCCTTGAACGTCTGCTTCATGTGCTGACTATCGCCTTCGGTTTCGATGCCGAGGACGTGCAATAGCCACGCTTCCAGGCAGGGGCATGCTTCGATCACGCTGACCGGGTGTTTGCCGACACGGGCTTTTCGTGCCCTGGCACGCAGTTCATCGTTCCAGTCGGTATCGGTATCCAGCAGCAGAACGACCTTGTCGTAGGCGCGGTTGTTCTTCGCACGGCTCAAGCCAGTGTCCAGGACGTGCTTGCCCCCTTTGCCTTTGGCATTGTGTGCCTGCACGGCACGCCCCAGTGCGTCGGCATACGTGCGTTTCACAAAGCGGACGAATGCCATCTCGGCATCGCCCTCACAGACGATCAGCAAGGTTTCCTTGACGGCGCGCGTCTTGCTGGATGGTGACGGCGTCATAGTTGCGGTACGGCTCCATAGGCACCGCTCATGTATTTCGCATACAGATTGTCTTGGACACGCACACCGTCCATCGTGTCCAGCCGCCAAGCCTCACTCTCGCAGTTCTTCTTCTCGACAAGAAAGACCTGGGATTTGCCAAGCAAGCCCATCACTTCGATCGAATGGCTGGTAAAGATGATCTGGGCGTTGTGCGGGTTGGTATGCGGGCTGGCGAAAAGATCGAGCAAGGGTTCGATCATGTGCGGATGCATGTCGCTTTCCAACTCGTCGATCACGGCGATGCCGCCACTGGCCAGCACACTCAACAGATACCAGAGTTGGGTGAACGCCGTCCGCGTGCCGCTGGACTCCTCCATCATTTGAAGCTCGTGCCGCGAACCATTCTTCAAGGTGTGGACGCCGACAACCTGATATTGCGCGGGTAATTTTGTGCCCTCTGGAAACTTCATTTCCGGTGGCATGGCAATGTCCAGTTTCCGTATCTCCACGCCGGACAGGCCGAAATCCAGGTCGTGCAACAACGTTTCCATCTGCGCCTTCAGAGCGGCATTTTCATGGAAGAAGATGGACGCGTTCACGAAACCGAGATTTGGATCAACACGACCCACCTGCATGATGTTGCTGGCGACGTTGGCACCGACCAAGCGTTGTGCGGCCTCCACGCCGTACTGTGCTGCTGTCGAAATCAACGAGGCATTTGGGCGAACCTTCTTCGCCTCGGCAGGATTTAGGCCGAAGCCATCCTGCTTGATGATGTATTCCTTCGAGGCTTCGTCCCAGTCCCGCTCGAACACATAGGAGTACTTCGCCCGCTTTTTGTTCGGGCGCTTGTAAACGGCCTCGTGCAGCACACGTTCGGGCGTCGCCTTCAGTTCGTAGCGCCAGAGCGTGCCGTCCAGGTCGTCGGCTTCAATCTCGAACTCGATCGGCTCGTGTGGTGCGGAGAAATGCGGCTTGATGGGCATCGGTGCGTTCGGGATGCTCTGCAGAAATGAGTGCTTGATGAACCAGCTCAGAAACGCCACCGGCTTGATGAGCGACGTCTTGCCGGCACCATTGGCACCGATCACTGCCAAGGCCGTGGCAAGACGCTGGCCGCTTGGCGATGACGCATCCCAGCCGTGCGAACTCGCCTTCTGAGTCAGGGCAAAGGACACCTCGGTTCGTTCCTTGAACGAAAGGAAGTTCTTGAGCGCAAACGAGTGAAGCATGGCCAGATCCCACAAAACGGCCGCTAGCTGGCCTCGAAACGCATTCTAAGACAAAAAAATGTCCATTTCCTAGTTTCACGTCCCGACTAGCTAGCGCGGCGCATCGTGGCGACGGGCAGCGATCGGTCGCGTGGAAGGGCCGGCATGCGCAGCGCAGGTCACAGCGCATCGAGAGGAATCTTCAGGTAGCGCACGCCGTTGTCCTCGGCCGGCGGCAGCTGCCCGGCGCGCATGTTCACCTGCACTGCCGGCAGCAGCAGCGCCGGCATCGCCAGGGTGGCGTCGCGCGCGCGGCGCATGCGCACGAAGTCGTCCTCGCCGATGCCGTCATGCACGTGGATGTTGCCGGCGCGCTCGGCGCCCACCGCGGTCTCGCCGACGAACGTGTCGCGTCCTGCGGCCTTGTAGTCGTGGCACAGGAACACCCGCGTGGCCGGCGGCAGCGCGAAGATTTTCTGGATCGAGCGGTACAGCGTGCGCGCGTCGCCGCCGGGAAAGTCGCAGCGCGCAGTGCCGTAGTCGGGCATGAACAGCGTGTCGCCCACGAACGCGGCGTCGCCGATCACATGCGTCATGCACGCGGGCGTGTGGCCGGGCGTGTGCAGTGCGACGGCCTCGATGGAACCGACCGCGTAGCGCTCGCCGTCCCCGAACAGGTGGTCGAACTGGCTGCCGTCGCGGCGGAAGGCGCCGCCCGCGTTGAACAGCTGGCCGAAGGTGTCCTGCACCGTGCGGATGTGTTCGCCGATGCCCAGCCGGCCGCCCAGCTGCGCCTGCACGTACGGCGCCGCCGACAGATGGTCGGCGTGCACGTGGGTGTCGATCACCCAATCCACGCCCAGCCCCTGCGCCCGCACGAAGGCGACCAGCGCATCCGCCGCCGCGTGGCCGGTGCGTCCCGCCGCCGCGTCGTAGTCGAGCACGCTGTCGAGCACCGCCGCTTGCAGGGTGGCCGGGTCCCACACCACGTAGCTGAAGGTGTGGCTGGGCGCGTGGAAGAACGCCTGCACGGCGGGGCGCGGCGCGGTGGGCTGCAGGACGGCTCGCTCAGTCACCGAAGATCGCCTTCAAGCGGTCCTCGGGCAGCATGCCCTGCAGCATGCGAATCTGGCCAGCCGCGTCTTTGTAGATCGTTGCCGGCGTGCCCTCGATGCCCAGCTTTTCCATCAGCGCGTTGTTGGCGTCGATGCGGCGGGCGGTGGCCGCGGGCACGTTCGGCAGCGGTGCCAGCGTGCTGTGGCCGAAGCTGCGCTCGTGCTGCTGCAGCGCCGCCTGCGGATTGGCCGCATCGAGTATCGCCGCCGCGCGGCTGCGGCTCTGCGGCGCGATCACCGCCACCATCACGTGGCGCACCTGCACGTCGCCGCCGGCCAGCAGCGGCTGGGTGGCCGCCCACAGCTTGTGGCAATACGGGCACTCGGTATCGGTGAACACATACACGATGCGCTTCGGGTGGGTGGCGCCTTCGGCGATCCAGCTGGCCTTGGCCAGCTGCGCCCAGGCCGCCGCGCCCAGCGACGGCGTGGCGGCGGCCTGTAGCGGCGCGCGGGTGAGGTCGTTGCCGCTGGCGTCGAGCAGGGTGCCGATCACCACGTGCTGGCCGTCGGGCAGCAGGTAGATCGGCAGCGACCGCCCGCGGTAGTCGCCGACATAGCCCTTGAAGCCCGGCGGTGCCGTCAGCGGACCCTTGATCGTGACGCCCTGGCCGGCCAGCGCGCGGATCGGCGCTGGCACGTCCTGCGCCTGCGCGCAGGCGGCCAGGGCCGCGAGCAGAGACGCGATCCACGGCATGGCGCGGCGGGCGGTTGCGGCGGGGCGGTTCAGGCTGCTGCTGTTCAAGGCGCGGGTATCCAGCGTAAGTGGGAGTTGCGGTGGGCTGCGCATTCATTGGCAGGCAGCGGCGTCATCGGTGACCGGGCCGCGCGCCGAGCAGGCGGCCATCGACCACGGTGCCGTACAGCGACAGCGACGAGTCGTGGTACTGCCTGCGTGTTTGTTCGAGATTTCCCTTGTAGCGCGGATCCTGCGGGCGCTCGTGGCCGTCCATGTACATCGCCACGTCCCACGCGTCCTGGTCGCTCAAGGTGCCGCCGCGGCTCAGCGGCATGTTGGCCTTGATGAAGGCGGCGGCGTTGTCCAGCTGCGCCATGCCGGCGCCCCAGTTGAAGGAATGCGGCCCCCACAGCGGCGGGAACACATAGCGGCCGGCCACCTGCTGGCCCTGGCCGTCGGCACCGTGGCACAGCGCGCAGTCGCGCACGAATACCGCCTGGCCGCGCGCATAGTCCGGCGGCTGCGGCGGCTTGAAACCCTGCTTCGGATAGCCCGCGCCGGCCAGCCGGGCACCGACCGGCGCGCCGGTCGCCAGCCAGTAGGCATAGCTTTCCAGCGCCACCATTTCGGGGCTGCCCAGCGGCGGCGCCTTGCCGTTCATGCTGAAGCGGAAGCAGCCCTGGATGCGTTCGCCCAGGCTGTTCACATGACCGTTCTTGCGGCGGTACTGCGGATACGCCACATACGCGCCCCACAGCGGCGCCGAGTGCGCGAGGCGGCCGGCGTCGAGATGGCAGTTGCTGCAGCGCAGGCCGTTGCCGACATACGCCTTCGCGTACTCGTGCGTGTGCACGAAGATGGCGCGGCCCTGGCGCACCGCGTCGCCGAACGGGCCGGCGGGTATCGCCGATTCGGGCGGCGGCGTGAACGCTTTTGCCGTGCTGTCGACGACAGCACGAGGGTGCGCCGCGACCGCCGCAGGCGCGCTGGCCGCGGGTGCCGCGGATGGCGGCGGCGGCACCCGCGAGGAACAGGCTGCCAGTGCCAGCAGCGCCAGCGCGCCGAGCCGATGCGCCTTCATCGCGTTGCTCCCGCTGCCGGCAGCGGCTGCGCCGCAAACCAGCCGGCGACCGCGGCGATGTCCTGCTCGCTCAGCGCGTGGCTGATGTGCTGCATCAGCTGCAGCGGATCGTTGTGACGCGTGCCCTGCTGCCATGCCTTCAGCTGCGCCGCGATATAGGTGGCCGACTGCCCCGCCAGCGGCGGGAAGTGGGCGCCCACGCCGACGCCGTCGGGGCCGTGGCACTGCACGCAGGCGGGCACCTGCCGCGGCCAGCGGCCGCGCAGGGCCAGCTGCGCGCCCACGCTGTCGGCCGCCGGCATCGGCGTGCCGGGCCGGGCCAGCGCGGCGGGGATCGGCAGCCCGCTGTAGTAGCCGGCCATCGCCGCGCGCTCCGCTGCGCTCAGCGCGGTGGCAATCGGCTGCATCACCGCGCTGCCGCGGGCACCGCTGGCCAGATCGTCCAGCTGCTTGCGCAGGTAGGCCGCATTCAGGCCAGCCAGCCGCGGAAACCCGGCCGCCGCCTGACCCGCGCCATCCGCGCCGTGGCAGGTCTGGCACGCTGGCGCGCCGCGGCCATTGCCCTGCTGCGCGATGACGGCAGCGTCTGCGGCCATGGCGCCCGGCGCAGCCAGCAGCAGCGCCAGCAGTGGCCCCGGGATGCGCGCTTTGCGATGGGTGAAGGTCATGCCGTGCCTCTCAGTGCGGTGGCAGGAAGTCGTACTTGCGGTAGATCGCCTGCGCCGCCGGGGTCTGCATGAAGGCGAGAAAATCCTTCGCCGCCTGCGCGTGCGGCGCATCCTTCATGCGCGCGACGGTATAGGTGGCCATGCTGTTCTGCGCGGCCGGTATCGCCACCGTCTGCACCGGATGATGCAGGATCTGCTGCTGGAAATACGCCTCGGTCGACCACACCACGCCGGCGTCGGAATCCCCCTGCAGCACGCGCAGCGGCGTCTGCCGATGATGGATGCGGGTGAGAAAGGTGCTGCCGTCGGCCAGCTTGGTGTGCATGATCGCGGTGTCCAGCGCCTGGCCGCCGGCCTTGCGGTAGCTGGCCTCGATCTGCCGCGCGATGCCCTCCCACGCCGGGTTCGGCATGCTCACGCGCACGTCCGGGCGGCCGAGATCGGCCAGGCCGTGGATGCCTTTCGGGTTGCCCTGCGCGACCAGGATCGCGAGCGGGTTGCGCGCGTAGTCGCAGGTGTCGGCAAACCAGCCGTGTTGTTTCTGCTGTGCGGCGATCGACGCCTTGCCGGCGGTAAACACGTCCGGCTTCAGCGCGATGCGCAGGTTGCCCATCACCAGCGAGCCGGTCTCGATCTGCCTGGCCAGGATGCCCGGCGGCAGCGTCTCGACGAAGATGCGCCGGTACTGCGGATAGGCCTGCCGGAACGCCGCCAGCAGGTCGTGCACCACCATGAACTGGTTGCCGGCGAAAAATACCGTCAGCTGCGGATCGACGATGTCGCCGTGCAGGTCGGCGATGGCGTCCACCGGCGGTGCGCTGAACTGCACCCCGCCGGCGGGCGGCGGATTCCACGGCGGCAGGTAGTCGGGCGGCGCCGCCGCTGCAGTGCTGCCGATCGCCGCCGTCAGCAGCGCCAGCGCCAGCCCGCGCCGGCGACTTCGTGCCTTGTGCATGCTGCTCTCCGCGCGCCCAGGGTGGATCAGAGCGGCATCAGGGCATAGCCCTTCTGCTGCAGCTCGATGATGGTGGTGAGCCCCGACAGCGCCAGTGTCACGCGCTTGTCGATCCAGTCGTACTTGTACTCGTGCTCGGCCACCGCCTGCCCGCACACGGCGACGTCGACGCCGGCCTTGCGCAGCTGCGCGATCACCGGCAGGTTGGGGTTGGGCACGCCGTACTGCTTCTGGTAGTGGGCATCGTCGAGCGCGATCGCGGTGGCCGCGCCGTAGGCGATCGCCACGAAGTGCAGGTGCTTCAGCGGCACGCCGGCGTGCACGTACAGGTTCACCGCACGCGCCACCCGTTCCAGCCCCGGGCTGACCTGGTCGGGCTTGGCGGCCGCGCCGGTGAGGCCGAACACCACCTTGTAGGTGGCCTTGGCGTCGGGCTGGTAGGCCGCCTGCGGCAGGGCGTGCATCTTGCCGGCGCCCTGGATCGTCGGGGTCTGCCAGAAGCCATCCGCAGCGCGCACGCCCGCACTGGCGGCAACGCTGAGGCCCAGCACGGCGGCCAGCATGGTGATCGGTTTCATCGGGTCATCTCCTGTTGCGGGGGTGGGCAGCGGAACGTCGCTGCAGATGCTGGCGAGCAACCGCGGCAGTTGTCCCGAGGCGGATTCGCTGATGCGGTAGAACAGCTGGCGGCCCTGCCGGCGCTGGCTGAGCAGGCCCTCGGCGAGCATCCGGCTGAGATGCTGCGACAGCGCCGATAGCCCCAGGTCCAGCTCCTCGGCCAGCTGGCCGGCACTGGCTTCGCCGCGGGTGTGCAGCCGGCACAGGATCAGCAGCCGCCGCGCGTTGCCCAGCGCGCGCAGCAGCCGCGCCGTGTCGTGGGCGCGGGCATGCATGGCGGCGGCTTTGCGCATCGCTGATTCCATATTTCACTTAAGTGTGTAAGGTGCACCATAGCGCATTCCAGCGCATGGCTGCGTGCAGCCTCTGAAAATTCACGACCGAGCTTCATGCGACCGGAGGGCGCGGCATCATCTTGCTGAAACAAACATAAACTGGCATATATTTGCCTTGACAAATATATTCCCGGCAATAGAATGCCGCGGCATGAAGCCGAACCTGCCTCCCGCCACTCCCGTCAGCACGCCGGTGGTTCCGCCCAGCCTGGGCATGCTGCTGACCATGGTGCGCTCCGAGCTGGTCAACGCGCTGGAGGCGGAATTCGCCCGTCAGGGATTGGATCTGAGCTTCACCCAGTACCTGATCCTGAAGAAGGCGCAGCAGCTGGGGCCGCTGTCGGCCACCGAGCTGGCGCGCGCGGTCGAGCTGGACGGCGGCGCCATGACGCGCCAGCTGGATCAGCTGGAGCGCAAGGGCTATCTGCGCCGCAGCCCGCACGAGCAGGATCGCCGCACCCTGCGCATCGAGCTGACCGAGGCCGGCAGCACCATGTGGCAGAACACCGCGTTCGTCTGCGGCGACCGCGTGATGACCGCCGCGCAGCGCTCGCTGAGCGAAACCGAGCGGGCGCAGTTGCACGATTACCTGGAGCGCGTGCTGCACGCGCTGCGCGACAAATCATGACTTTCTCTTTGCCCGGACTCCCTTCCATGCGCGTGCCTTTCGTGGCGGTCGCCGCCATCACCCTGGCCCTCGCCGGCTGCGTCAGCAGCGGCGGCCTGCATCCGGACGGCCAGGCGATCGCGCCGTCGTCGCTGCAGACCGCGCGCAGCCTCAGCGGCGTGACGCTGTCGCCTGCCGCCTGGCCGCAGGCCGACTGGTGGAGCGGGCTGGGCGATCCCCAGCTCGACGCGCTGATGGCCGAGGCGCTGCGCGACAACCCCGGGCTGGCCGTGGCCGATGCGCGGGCGCGCGCGGCGCAGGCCGCGGTGGGCGCCGCCGACGCTGCGCGCGGCCCCAGCGTGAATGCCGGCGCCAGCGTGGCCGGCGCCCGACTGCCCACCACGGTGCTACCGGCCAAGGTCGGCGGCGGTCATTTCCGGGTGGCCAAATACGGCGATGTCAGCTTCAAGTGGGGGCTGGATCTGTGGGGCGGCAGGCGCGCCGCGTGGCAGGCCGCGCTGGGCACCGCGCGCGCCGCCGAGATCGAGACGCGCGCCGCGCGCATCGAGCTGTCCGGCAATGTCGCCGCCGCTTATGCCCAGCTCGGCTACGCCTTCACCCAGCAGGATCTGAGCCGGGCCGAACTGGGGCGCGCCAGCAAGGCGCGCGAGCTGACCCGCCAGCGCGTCGCCGCCGGCATCGACAACCAGATCCAGCTGCGCCAGGGCGACGCCGAAGTGGCCAGCGCCGAGCAACAGGTGGCGCTGGCCGCGCGCGCGATCGACGCCGCCCGCTCAGCGCTGGCGGTGCTGCTGGGCAAGGGCCCGGATCGTGGCCGCGACATCGCCCGTCCGCAGCTGCTGCGGCCCGCCGAACTGGCGGTGCCGGACAACCTGCCGGTAGGCCTGCTCGGCCATCGCGCCGACCTGGTCGCCGCGCGCTGGCGGGTCGAGGCGGCGAGCAAGGACATCCAGGCGGCGAAGACCGAATTCCTGCCCAACGTCAGCATCGGCGCGATGGCCGGCCTGATCACGCTGGGCGGGCACAACCTGTTCGAGCTGCCCGCGCGGTTCTATCAACTGGGCCCGTCGATCAGCCTGCCGATCTTCGACGGCGGCCGCCTGCGCGCCAACCTGCGCGGCCGCGATGCGCAATACGACCTTGCCGTAGCACAGTACAACCAGGCGCTGGTCGGCGCGGTCAACCAGGTTGCCGACGAGCTCTCCGCGCTGCAGTCGCTGCGCGCGCAGATGGCCGCCCAGCAGCGTGCGCAGGACGCCGCCCGCGGCGCCTGGCAGCTGGCGCAGCAGCGCTACCGGGCCGGCATCGGCAGCTATCTGGAAGCGCTCGGCGTGCGCCGGCAGCTGCTCGCCGCCGAGCGCGGCATGGCCGCGCTGCAGGCGCAGCAGGTGATCCGCTCGGTGCAGCTGATCCAGGCGCTCGGCGGTGGCTATCGGCCCACGCCGCACGAGCTTCCACCCGCTTCCGCGGCGCCGGCGGCGGCCGCTTCCGCCGCGCCCGCCCCCTCTTCCAGCACTTCACGTTCCTGAGGCAGCAGCATGTCCAGCCAACCCGATTCCTCTGCCAACACGGCTGCCAGCACGGCCGTCGCCGCTCCTCCCAGGAAAAGCCCGCGTGGCCTGCTGCTGCGCCTGCTCGCCGTGATCGTCGTGCTCGGCGTGATCGCGTGGGCGCTGTGGTACTTCCTCGACGGCCGCTGGTACGAGAGCACCGACGACGCCTACGTCAACGGCAACGTGGTGCAGATCACCCCGCAGATCGCCGGCAGCGTGGTCAGCATCGGCGCCGACGACGGCGACCGCGTGCACGCCGGTGAGGTGCTGGTGCGCTTCGACCCCAGCGACGCCGACGTGCTGCTGGCCGAGGCCAAGGCCAACCTGGCCAATACCGTGCGCAAGGTGCGCGGCCTGTACAGCAACGTCAACGGTGCGCAGGCCGACATGGCGATCCGCAAGGTGGCGGTGGACAAGGCGCGCGCCGATGTCACCCGGCGCGTGGGGCTGGCACGCTCCGGCGCGATCTCGGCCGAGGAGCTGGCGCATGCGCGCGATGCGCTGAGCACCGCGGAAAGCGGTCTGATCACCGCGCAGCAGCAGTTGCAGACCAGCAAGGTGCTGGTCGACGACACCGTGGTCGCCTCGCATCCGGACGTGCAGGCCGCCGCCGCCCGGCTGCGCGCCGCGTACCTCGACGACGCGCGCACCGTGCTGGTGGCACCGGTGGACGGCTATGTGGCCAAACGCACGGTGCAGGTCGGCCAGCGCGTGCTGCCCGGCACCGCGCTGATGGCGGTGGTGCCGCTGCACGGCGTATGGGTGGACGCCAACTTCAAGGAAACCCAGCTCACCCACATGCGCATCGGCCAGCCGGTGACGATCGACTCCGACGTCTACGGCAGCTCGGTGCAGTACAAGGGCAAGGTGGAGAGCCTGGGCGTGGGCACCGGCAGCGCGTTCTCGCTGCTGCCGGCGCAGAACGCCACCGGCAACTGGATCAAGATCGTGCAGCGCATCCCGGTGCGGGTGGTGTTCACCGATCCGCAGCAGCTTGAGCGCCACCCGCTGCGGCTGGGCATGTCGCTGAACGTGGAAGTGAACCTGCACGACCGCAACGGCCCGACGCTGGCGCAGCATTCGCCGACCCAGCCGGTGTTCAGCACCGACATCTACCAGCAGCAGCTGGTGAAGGCCGACGCGGCGATCGCGCAGATCATCCACGCCAACATGGGCGGCCACAAATGACTGCTGTTGGCAAAGCCATCCCTGCTGGCGGGAGCGACTTCAGTCGCGATGCTGTTGCACTTCGGTGTACATCAAGGCAACAGCATCGCGACTGAAGTCGCTCCCACAGGAATTGCCCCCTCACGTCGCTCCTGCATCACTGATCGGATCCGATGACCACACCATTCCGTCCACCCAACCTGGCGCTCAGCACGATCGGCCTGTCGCTGGCCACCTTCATGCAGGTGCTGGACACGACGATCGCCAACGTCTCGCTGCCGACGATCGCCGGCAACCTCGGCGTGAGCTCGAACCAGAGCACCTGGGTGATCACCTCGTTCGCGGTGAGCATGGCGATCTCGCTGCCGCTGACCGGCTTTCTCACGCGCCGCTTCGGCGAGGTGAAGCTGTTCGTGTGGTCGACCCTGCTGTTTGCGCTGACCTCGTTCCTGTGCGGCATCTCGCAGAGCATGGGCATGCTGATCGTGTTCCGCGCGATCCAGGGTGCGGTGGCCGGGCCGATGTACCCGATCACCCAGAGCATGCTGATCGGCATCTATCCGCCGGCCAAGCGCGGCATGGCGCTGGCACTGCTGGCGATGGTGACGGTGGTGGCGCCGATCGCCGGGCCGATCCTGGGCGGGCTGATCACCGACAACTATTCGTGGCCGTGGATCTTCTTCATCAACGTGCCGATCGGCATCTTCGCCAGCATGGTGGTGGCGAACCAGATGAAGGGCCGGGTGGAAACCACCGAGCGGCCGAAGATGGACTACGTCGGCCTGATCAGCCTGATCATCGGCGTCGGCGCGCTGCAGATCGTGCTGGACAAGGGCAACGACGAGGACTGGTTCAACTCCACCTTCATCGTGGTCACCGCGCTGGTGTCGGCGATCGCGCTGGCGGTGTTCCTGATCTGGGAACTCACCGACAAGGACCCGATCGTCAACCTGAAGCTGTTTCGTCATCGCAACTTCAGCGCCGGCACGCTGGCGCTGGTGCTGGCCTACGCCGCGTTTTTCGCGATCGGCCTGCTGGTGCCGCTGTGGCTGCAGCGCAACCTCGGCTACACCTCCACCTGGGCCGGCTACGCCACCGCGCCGCTGGGCATCATTCCGGTGCTGCTGACGGTGTTCGTCGGCAAATACGCCAATCGGTTCGACCTGCGGCTGGTCGCCTCGGCGGCGTTCGTGGTGATGGGCATTACCTGCTTCCTACGGTCGGACTTCTATCTGGGCGTCGACTTCAATCACGTGGCCATGGTGCAGCTGCTGCAGGGCCTGGGCGTGGCGCTGTTCTTCATGCCGATCCTGTCGATCCTGCTGTCCGACCTGCAGCAGAACGAGATCGCCGCCGGCTCGGGTCTGGCCACCTTCCTGCGCACGCTGGGCGGCAGCTTCGCCGCCTCGCTCACCACGCTGATGTGGGACCGGCGCGCGGTGGTGCATCACGAGCAGCTGGCCGAAGGCATCACCGCCTACAACCCGATCGCGCAGGCGTCGCTGCGGCAGCTGGGCCACGGCGACACCCGGCTCGGCGGCAGCCTGATCAACAACATGATCACCCAGCAGGGCTTCCAGATCGCGTTCGACGAGGTGTTCCGCGTGCTCGGCTGGATCTTCATCGCGCTGGTGTTCGTGATCTGGCTGGCCAGGCCGCCGTTCACCGCCAAGACCGGCGCCGCGACCGGCGGGCACTGACACTCCACGTGTCACGCCGCGGTTTTCAAACCGGCAAAGAGCCTATTCGGACTTGATCGCGTGCCCGCCGAATTCGTTGCGCATCGCGGCCAGCAGCTTGTCGGCGAAGGAGTCGGCGTCGCGCGAGCGGAAGCGCTCCATCAGGGCGAGCGTGATCACCGGCGCGGGCACGCCGAGCTCGAGGGCGGCGTCGACGGTCCAGCGACCTTCGCCGGAATCGACCACGTAGGGCGCGATGCCGTGCATGTCGGGGTTCTTGCCGAGCGCGTCGGTGGTGAGGTCGAGCAGCCACGAGCGCACCACGCTGCCGTAACGCCAGATCTCACCGACCTGGTGCAGGTCGAGGGCGAACTCCTGCTTGTGCCGGAGGATCGAGAAGCCTTCGGCGTAGGCCTGCATCATGCCGTACTCGATGCCGTTGTGAACCATCTTGGTGTAGTGGCCGGAGCCGACCGGGCCGACGCGGCCCCAGCCCTGAGCCTTGCCCGGCGCCAGCGTCTCGAAGATCGGCCGCAACGCCTCGACCGCCGCCGCGTCGCCGCCGATCATCATGCTGTAGCCCTCGGCCAGCCCCCACACGCCGCCGCTGGTGCCGCAATCCACAAAGTGCAGGCCGTGTTCGGCATACAACGCGGCGCGACGCAGGCTGTCCTTGTAGTGCGAGTTGCCGCCGTCGATCACGCTGTCGCCCTGGGCCAGCAGCGGCAGCAGCGCGTTGACGGTGTCGTCGGTGATCTTGCCCGAGGGCACCATCAGCCACAGCACGCGCGGCGCGGGCAATGCGGCGACGAGTGCGGCGAGCGACCCGGCCGACGTGGCGCCCTTCGCTTCCAGCGCGCTGCGCGCCTTGGCGTCGGGGTCGAAGCCGCACACCGCGTGGCCACCGCGCAGCAGGCGCTCGGCCATGTTGGCGCCCATCTTGCCGAGTCCGATCATGCCGAGTTTCATGCGATGTCCTTGGAGGTAGTAAGAGAGGAGGGCTTGCCTGCAAAGGCCGAGCTTAGGCGCGCGCGCGATACGTCAGCGTGACAGCCAGCGGCGCAGCCGCGCGCGGATGCGTGGGGTCAGCCGCGTGCGGTTCCAGGCATCGGCAGCGCAGCGAATCGCCTCGCCCTGGGTAGGGTAGGCGTGCACCACCCGCGACAGCGTGCGCAGGCCGATGCCGGCCACCATCGCCAGGGTGATTTCGTTGATCATGCTGCCGGCATGCAGGGCCACGATGGTGGCGCCGAGAATCTCGTCGCTGCGCTCGCGCACGTGGATCTTCACGAAGCCGCCCTGCTCGCTGTCGGTCACCGCACGGTCGATCTCGTGCAGCGGAATGGTGAAGGTCTTCACCGGAATGCCCTGCCGGTTCGCCTCGCGCACGTACAGGCCGACATGGGCGATTTCCGGATCGGTATAGGTGCACCAGGGAACGATCAGGTCGCTCAGCCGCTGGCGCCCGCCGAACAGCGCGTTGCGCACCGCGATGTGCGCCGAAGCGGTGGCGGTGGCGGTGTATTGCTGCTGCAGGCAGACGTCGCCGGCGGCAAAGATGCGCGGGTTGGCGGTGCGCAGGTGGTCGTCGACGGTGATGCCGCCAGCGTGCGTCAACGAGACGCCAGCCGCTTCGAGATTCAGCCCTTCCACATTCGGCAGACGACCGACGCCGGTGAGGATGACGTCCACCGCGATGGTGCTGTGGTAATCGTCGCTGACCATGTCGATCAGCTTTTCGCCATTGACCACGCGCACGGCGGTGACGCGGGTATTCAGGCGCACCTCGATGCCGTCGCGGGCAAACGCGTCGGACAGCATCTGCGCCGCATCGCGCTCCTCGCGTTCGAGAAACAGCGGCTTGTCCTGCACGATGGTGACCTGCGCACCGAGCCGGCTGAATGCCTGCGCCAGCTCGCAGCCGAGCGGGCCGCCGCCGATCACCAGCAGCCGGCGCGGCAGCTCGGTGAGATTGAACACGTTGGCATTGGTCAGGCAGCCGGCCTCGCGCAGGCCGGCAATGTCGGGAATGTGCGGGCGCGCGCCGGTGGCAATGATGGCCTTGTCGAAGCACAGTTTTTCATCGTTGACGGTCAGCGTATCGGCGCCGGTGAACTGCATGTTGCCGAAGAACACGTCCACCCCGGCAGCGGCCAGCTTGCGTACCGAATCGCCACCGCCGAGGTGGCTGCGGATGCGCCGCACGCGCTCCATCGCGGCGGCAAAGTCCACCGGGATGTCGGCGGGGGCCTGCGCGCCGTAGCGCCGTGCATCGCGCATGTCGGCATACAGCCGCGCGGTGCGGATCAACGTTTTCGACGGCACGCAGCCGTTGTTGAGGCAGGTGCCGCCGAGCAGATGACGCTCGATCAGCGCCACCCGCGCGCCCAGCGCAGCAGCCAGCTCCGCCGCGGCCAGGCCGGCCGGGCCGGCACCGACGATCACCAGCTGATAGCGCTCGGCCGGGGTCGGGTTGCGCCACGTTTCGGGATGCACGTGGGCCAGCCGCTCGCGCTCGTAGACATCCTGCGGGGTGGTGGGCGGAGTGGGCGGCGGCGACATCAGTGCGCTCCGCCCGGCGCGGACGCCAGCAGCCAGCCGCCGCGAAAGCCGGCCACGCGCAGGCCGTCGCGCAGGTAGCTGCAGCCGCGCATCAGCTTCCACGGCAGGCCGCTGCGATGGTTCTCGATCATCATCAGCACGATGCCCTGATCGAGCCCGTAGTGGCCGGCCGACACCCAGGCCTTGCCGTCGGCGCCGCGCAGTGAGGGGTTGACGCTACTGGCGAGGCGGTCGTCGTTGAGCATTTCCGGATAGCGCAGCAGCAGGTTGCGCACGGCGGCCAGCGCGAGATCGGGCGCGAACGGCAGCGACGACAGCACCGCGGACGGCGACAGCGTGCCGTCGTCCGGTCCGTACGGCACGCCACGCGCGGCGTAGCCGAACAGCCGGCGCGGTTCGTTGGCCAGCCCGAGCTGCTCGTCGCTGGGGCCATCGCAGGCGGACAGGCCCCAGCCGTTCTCGTCATAGCCATCGAACTCGTGCGGGTTGCGCCAGGCGTATTCGCGCTGGATCAGCACCGCGCGCCGGCTATTCTCGAAATAGTCCGCGCGCTTCTCGCGCATGAAGCGGTCGCGGATGCCGCGCAGGTCGAGCCACGCGTGCGAGAAGTGGTGCACGAACAGCGGCCCGGCGTAGAGATAGTCGTGGTCGTACAGGTTTTCCCACTGGTAGGTGGCGGTCCATGCGCGGTAGCAGTCGCCGCTGATCGGGTGGCTGGGCGAACCCATCGCCAGCACATACAGCACGATCGCCTCGCTGTAGCCTTCCCAGCCGTAGTGCAGGAAACCGCACTCGGGTTTCCAGCCCTGGCGTATCGTCTCGCCGTCGTCCTGCGACCAGCGCCAGTCGATGCGCCGATAGAGAAAATCCGCCAGTGCGCGCAGCTCGGTCTCGTCGGCGCTGTCCGCGCTGAAATACATCGCGGCGGTGAGCGCGCCGGCGATCAGCAGCGCGGTGTCGATCATCGACAGCTCCGACTGCCACACGCGCGCGCCGCTGTGGATGTCGAGGAAGTGGTAGTAGAAGCCGCGGTAGCCGGTGGCGGTGGGGCTGCCGCTCTGGTCGCTGTCGCGAAAGAAGCGCAGCGCCGCCAGGCTGCGCCGCAGCGCCTCGTCGCGCGCCATCCAGCCGCGCTCCACCGCCACCGGATACGCCGACAGCGCAAAGCCCACCACCGCGATGCTGACTGGCGAGTTGTCGCGCGAGGTGTCGGCCACCAGGCCGTTGCGCGGGTTGATGTTGTGCTCGAAGTAGCCGAACGCGGCGCGCTGCAGCCGGTCGAGCAGGGCCTCGTCGGCCAGCATCGGCAATGCATCGGGTAACGCGGATGCGGACGCGATCAAGCGGCGGTACTCCGATGCGGCCTGCGTATGGCCCGCATGTGCATGGGTTCCACGGGTACAGCGGCCATGCGGCGTTCGCTTGGACGAATCATCGGCGCATCCTACTCCGCGGCATCGTTAAGCCGAGGTCGACGCCGCGCTCTTGACGCCACGGATGCCGCGCAGGGCGCATGCTGGCGATTCATCTCCATCGGCACGGACTGTCCATGTCATCCCGCCCCCGCGACGCCTCCACCGCGCCCGACCGCTGCCTGCTCGCCAACGGTCCGCTCCCGAACCAGCCGTCCGCAGGCGGTGCCTACAGCGTGATGCTGAGCGCCAGCGGCGGCGGCTTCAGCCGCTGGCGCGGGCTGGCGGTGACGCGCTGGCGCGAGGACCCGGTCGGCGACGCGTGGGGCAGCTACCTGCTGCTGCGCGACGAGGCCAACGGCGAGGTGTGGTCGGCCACGCGGCAGCCGCTGGGCCTGGGCATGCCCGACGATGCGGTGGTTTTCAGCGCCGGCCGCGCCAGCTTCCGGCGCCGCCACCACAGCCTGCACAGCGTGCTGGAGGTGGCGGTGGCGAACACCGCGGACGTCGAGCTGCGCTGCCTCACCGTCAGCAATCACGGCGATCGCCTGCGCACGCTGTCGCTGACCTCGTATGCCGAACTGGTGCTCGGCCCGATCGGCGCGGATGACGCGCACCCGGCCTTTTCCAAGATGTTCGTGCAGACCGAGTGGGTGGCGGCGGCGCAGCTGCTGCTGGCCACCCGCCGCCGTCGCGCGGACAGCGTGGCCAGCGTGTGGGCCGCGCATGCGCTGCAGATCGAGGGCGCGCCGGCCAGCGCCATGCCCGAGCACGAAACCGATCGCGCGTGCTTTCTCGGGCGTGGTCACACGCTGCGCCAGGCGCAGGCGATGCAGCCCGGCGCCCGGCTGTCGAACAGCAGCGGCTGCGTGCTCGATCCGATCTTCAGCCTGCGCCAGTCGTTTACCCTGACACCGCGCGCCAGCGTGCGCCTGCTGCTGTGGACGCGGCTGGCCGATACGCGCGCCGGCGCGTTGGCGCTGAGCGAGCAGCTGGGCAACGCGGACGCCGCCGCGCAGCTGTTTGCCGGTGCCACCGCGCATGCGCAGAGCGAGTGGCAGCAGCTCGGCATCGACGCCACGCAGGCGGCGCGGATGGACGGCTGGATGAGCGCGCTACTGAGCAGCGATGCGGCGCAGCGGGCCGCGCCCGCCCTGCGCGAGCGCGGTCGCGGCGGCCCGCCCACCCTCTGGGCAGCGGGCATTTCCGGCGATCGTCCGATCGCGCTGCTGCGGGTCGACGCACCCGCCGGGCTGCCGCGCGTGCGCGAACTGCTGCTGGCGCAGCGCGCCTGGCGCCGGCAGCAGCTGGCGGTCGACGTGGTGCTGCTGAATGCCGCCGCGGGCACCGCGGGCGACACGCTGCAGGCGGCGCTGGCGCCGCTGCTCGACGCCCAGCGCGCGCAGCTGAAAGCCGACGGCGCGCAGCCCGTCGCCGAACTGTTTGCGCTGCGCGAGGGGGCGCTCAGCGACGCGCTGCGCGACGGCCTGCTGACGGTGGCGCGGCTGGTGCTGGGCATGCCGGATGCCGACGCGCCGGCGGCTGCGGTCGCCGCGGTCGCCGACGCGATCCCGGCGCCGATCCGCGCCAGCATGCCGGCGGCGACGCCCCGCGACATCGGCGCCGCGCCCGAATTCGCCAACGGCAGCGGCGGCTTCACCGAGGGCGGCCGCAGCTACCGCATCACGCTCGACGGCCAGCGTCCCACGCCGGCGCCGTGGGTGAACGTGATCGCCAACCCCGCGTTTGGCTTCCTGGTGTCGGCCGAGGGCGGCGGCTATGCATGGTCGCTCAACAGCCAGCAGAATCCCTTGACGCCGTGGCCGAACGATCCGGTCAGCGACACGCCGCACGACGTGCTGTACCTGCGCGACGAGGACACCGGCGCGCTGTGGAGCGCCACCGCGCTGCCGATCCGCCGCGCCGAGGCAAGCTATACGTGCATGCACGGCAAGGGCTGGACGCGTTTCAGCACCGACGCGCACGGCATCGAACTGGAGCTGACCCAGTGCGTGCCGACCGCCGATCCGCTGAAGCTGTCGCGGCTGCGGCTGTGCAACCGCTCGACGCGCACGCGCCGGCTGTCGGTCACCGGCTATGTGGCGTGGGCGCTGGGCGCCAACGGCACCACGCCGGCGCCGTACGTGATCACGGCGCGCGATGCGGTCACCGGCGCGCTGTTCGCGCGCAATCCGTGGCGGCCGGATTTCGGCGAGCGCGTGGCGTTCTTCGACATGGCCGGACAGCAGCAGTCGATCAGCGGCGATCGCGGCGAGTTTCTCGGCCCGCTCGGCGGCGTCGACGCACCCACCGCGCTGCGCGACGGGGCGCCGCTGTCGGGCAAGCTCGGCAGCGGGCTGAACCCGTGCGGGGCACTGCAGGCGCGCATCGAGCTGCCACCGCAAACGCAGATCGAGCTGTTGTTCCTGCTTGGCGACGCCGCCACCGACGCGCAGGCGCAGGCGCTGATCGCCCGCTACCGCGCGATCGACATCGAGCAGGTGCTGAGCGAGGTCGCCGCGCAGTGGAACGGCCTGCTCGACACCGTGCAGGTGCGCACGCCCGATCGCGCGCTGGACATCCAGCTCAACCACTGGCTGCTGTACCAGGTGACCAGCTGCCGGCTGTGGGCGCGCACCGCCTACTACCAGGCCAGCGGCGCGTACGGCTTTCGCGACCAGCTGCAGGACGTGATGGCGCTGTGCGTGAGCCGGCCCGACCTGGCCCGCGAGCATCTGCTGCGCGCGGCCGGCCGCCAGTTTGCCGCGGGCGACGTGCAGCACTGGTGGCTGCCGCCCGGCGGCCAGGGCATCCGCACGAAGATCAGCGACGACCGCGTGTGGCTGGCGCATGTCGCCGCGCACTATGTCGCGGTGAGCGGCGACCGCGCGGTGCTCGACGAGGTGCTGCCGTTTCTCGCCGGCCCGGCGATTCCCGACGGCGCCACCGACGCGTTCTTCCAGCCGTCCGTTTCCGCCGAGCAGGCCACGCTGTACGAACACGGTGCGCGCGCGCTCGACTCCGCGCTCACCCGCGGCGCGCACGGCCTGCCGCTGATCGAGACCGGCGACTGGAACGACGGCATGAACGCGGTCGGCGCGCAGGGTCGCGGTGAAAGCAGCTGGCTCGGCTGGTTTCTGCTGGCCACCATCGACGCGTTTGCACCACTCGCCGAAGCACGCGATGAAAGCGGCCGCGTGCAGCGCTGGCGCGACTATGCCGCGACCCTGCGCGTGGCGCTGGAGCAGGCGTGGGACGGCCAATGGTATCGGCGCGGCTACTACGACGACGGCGCACCGCTGGGCTCGCGCGAAAGCGAGGCGTGCCAGATCGACAGCATCGCGCAGTCGTGGAGCGTGCTCGCCGGCGCCACCGATCGCGCGCATGCGGCGCAGGCGATGGCGTCGGTGGACAGCCTGCTGGTGGATCATCCCAATGGGATCGCGAAGCTTTTCACCCCGCCGTTCGATGGCGGTCGCGAGAAACCCGGCCACCATAATCCCGGCTACATCCGTGGCTACCCGCCGGGCGTGCGCGAGAACGGCGGCCAGTACACGCACGGCGCCACGTGGTCGATCTTCGCCTGGGCCGGGCTGGGCGATGGCGACCGCGCCGGCGCGCTGTTCGACCTGCTCAACCCGATCCACCACAGCGACAGCGCCGCGGCCGTGGCGCGCTACAAGGTCGAGCCCTACGTGCTCAGCGCGGACGTCTATTCGGTGGCGCCGCACGTCGGTCGCGGCGGCTGGACGTGGTACAGCGGCTCCGCCGCGTGGCTTTATCGCGCCGGGCTGGAAGCGCTGCTGGGTTTTCATCTCGCCGGCGACAGCCTGCGCATCGACCCGTGCATTCCACGGCATTGGCCCGGCTTCGAACTCGACTACCACCATCGCGGCCGCACCCGCTACGAAGTGCGGGTGGAAAACCCCCACGGCGCATGTCGCGGGGTTGCGCAAGTCGAACTGGACGGCCGCCAGCTGGCCGCCAGCGAGGCGATCGCGCTGGTCGACGACGGCCGCACGCACCGCCTTCGCGTCGTGCTTGGCCAGCCGGGTTAGCGGGCAGGGGCCGGCGCAGACTCAGCGGGCGGGGCCGGCAAGGTACTGCTCATCGCTGACTTGCTCCATCCAGTCGACGGCTTTGCCGTCCAGCGCCTCCTGCACTGCGATGTGGGTCATCGCGGTGGTGGGCGTAGCACCGTGCCAGTGCCGGTGGCCGGGCGGGCAGATGATGATGTCGCCGGCGTGGATCTCGACGATCGGCTCGCCTTCGCACTGCGTCCAGCCTTTGCCCGCGGTGACGATCAGCACCTGCCCGAGCGGATGCGTGTGCCAGGCGCTGCGGGCGCCGGGCTCGAAGGTGACGATGGCGCCGCCGATGCGCGCGTCGCCCGCGCCCTTGAACGGCATGTCGATGCGCACGCTGCCGGTAAAAAACTGTTCCGGCCCGCGGGCCGACGGCTGCGAGCCGTTGCGGATCAGCTGCATGGTGGATGCTCCTGTGGGTATGAGGATGCGTGCGGCACCCGGCGCCTGATCCGCCGTTGCCTGCGGTCGCGCATTCACCTGCCGGCGCGTGCCGCCAGATGCGCCGGGTAGCGCTCGCCCTGCACCTGGATCTGCGCCAGCGAGGCCTCGATCTGATCCAGCTCGTCGCGGCTCAACGCGACCTCGGCGGCGCCGAGGTTTTCCTGCAGCCGCGTCAGTTTGGTGGTGCCCGGAATCGGCACGATCCATGGCTGCTGCGCCAGCAGCCACGCCAGCGCGATCTGCGCCGGCGTGGCGCCCTTGCCGGCGGCGATGCGGCCGAGCAGGTCGACCAGCGTCTGGTTGGCCTGGCGTGCCTGAGGCGAAAAGCGCGGCACGATACTGCGGAAGTCGTCCTTGGCGAAGGAGGTGTCCGCGTCGATGGCGCCGGTCAGGAAGCCCTTGCCCAGCGGGCTGAACGGCACGAAGCCGATGCCCAGCTCCGCGCAGGTCGGCAGCACATCGCGCTCCGGCTCGCGCCACCACAGCGAGTATTCGCTCTGCAGCGCCGCCACCGGCTGCACCGCGTGGGCGCGGCGGATCGATGTCACACCCGCTTCGGACAGACCGAAATGTCTGACTTTGCCTTCCGCGATCAGCTCCCTGACCGTGCCGGCCACGTCCTCCATCGGCACGTTCGGGTCCACGCGATGCTGATAGAACAGATCGATGCGATCGGTGCGCAGTCGCTGAAGCGAGGCTTCGGCCACCTCGCGAATGCGCGCCGGCCGGCTGTCCATCCCGGCCGACGCATTGCCGTCGGCGAAGCCGAACTTGGTGGCGATCACCACCTGGTCGCGAAACGGCGCCAGCGCTTCGCCGAGCAGTTCCTCGTTGGTGAACGGGCCATAGGCCTCGGCGGTATCGAAGAAGGTCACACCGTGCTCGAAGGCGTCGCGGATCAGCTTTACCGCCGCCTGCTTGCCCGGCCCGGGGCCGTAGCCGAAATTCAGGCCCATGCAGCCGAAGCCCAGGGCGGAGACTTCGAGCTGACTGTTTCCCAGCGTGCGTTTTTTCATGGTGTCGGTTTCCGGGATGGATGGTTGATGGGCGGCTTACAGCCCGGTCATCTTCAGTACGCTCTCGGGCAGGCGCGCGCCCTGCAGCGAGATTTTCGAGGCGGCTTCATTGATCTCCTGCAGATCGCCGGCCGTCAGTTCGACGGCGAGCGCGCCCAGGTTTTCGTCCAGCCGATGCAGCCTGGTGGTGCCGGGAATCGGCACGATCCACGGGCGTTGCGCCAGCAGCCAGGCGAGCGCGATCTGCGCAGGCGTGGCGTCCTTGCGCGTGGCCACGCTGCGCACCAATTCGACCAGTGCCATGTTCGCCTTCAGCGCGTCCGGCGCGAAGCGCGGCACCGCGTTGCGGAAATCGGTGCTCTCGAACGTGGTGTGCTCGTCGATCTTGCCGGTGAGGAAGCCGGCACCGAGCGGGCTGAAGCAGACGAAGCCGATGCCAAGCTCCTCCAGCGTGGGCAGCACCTCGCTCTCGGCACCGCGCCACCACAGCGAGTGCTCGCTTTGCACGGCAGCCACCGGCTGTACCGCGTGCGCGCGACGGATGCTGCCGGCGCCCGCTTCGGACAGGCCGAAGTGTTTGACCTTGCCTGCGGCGATCAGCTCCCTCACCGCGCCGGCCACGTCTTCCATCGGCACGGCCGGATCGACGCGGTGCTGATAGAACAGGTCGATGCGGTCGGTGCGCAGCCGCTTCAGCGCCGCCTCGGCCACCGCCTTGATGTGCTCGGGGCGGCTGTTAACGCCGCCGCGCCGTTCACCTGTCTTCAGGTCGATGTCGAAGCCGAACTTGGTCGCGATCACTACCCGATTGCGCACCGGCGCCAGCGCTTCGCCTACGAGTTCTTCGTTGGCAAAAGGGCCGTAGGCTTCGGCCGTGTCGAAGAACGTGACGCCGCGGTCAACGGCCGTGCGCAGCAGTGCGACCATCGCCTGCCGGTTGGCCGGCGGCCCGTATGCGGAGGTCATGCCCATGCAGCCCAGGCCGATGGCCGAGACCTTGAGGCCACTGTTGCCAAGCGTTCGCGTTTGCATGGTCCTGTTGCTGCCGAAACGGGAGATGCGCCAAGTCTGAGCTTCCGGCACTGATTTGATTAGACCCTGCAATTCGAATGCGCCTATGATTTCAATTCATCAATCGTCGGTGCATGCATGGCGCGCGAGAACTACAACGACCTGCTCGCCTTTCTCGCCGTGGCGCGCGAGCGCAGCTTCACCCGCGCCGCGGCGCAGCTGGGCGTGTCGCAGTCGGCGCTCAGCCACACCATCCGCGCGCTGGAAGCGCGGCTGGGCCTGCGCCTGCTCACCCGCACCACCCGCAACGTGGCGCCGACCGAGGCGGGCGAACGGCTATTCCACGCGCTGACGCCCAACTTCGAGGACATCGACGCGGCGCTCGCCGGCCTGGGCGAGCTGCGCGACAAGCCCGGCGGCACCATCCGCATCACCAGCTCCGAACATGCGGCCAGCACCATCCTGTGGCCGGTGCTGCGCAGGCTGCTGCCGGACTATCCGGACATCCGCGTCGAGGTGATCACCGATTCCAGCCTCACCGACATCGTGGCCGGGCGCTTCGACGCGGGTATCCGCCTGGGCGAGCAGGTGGCCAAGGACATGGTCGCCGTGCCGATCGGGCCGCCGAAGCGGATGGCGGTGGTGGGCGCGCCCGGCTACCTGGCCGGGCGGCCGCCGGTGAAAAAGCCGGGCGACCTTACCGGGCACGACTGCATCAACCTCCGCTTTCTCACCCACGGTGGTCTGTACCCGTGGGAGTTCGAGAAGAACGGCCGTGCCTTGAACGTGCGCGTGGAAGGGCGACTGGCCTTCAACGACGTGCGGCAGATCCGCACCAGCGCGCTCGACGGCTTCGGCCTGGCCTGCCTGCCCGAGGACATGGTGCGTGCGGACATCGCCGCCGGCCGCCTGCGCCGCCTGCTCGCCGACTGGTGCCCGCCGTTTCCGGGCTACCACCTGTACTACCCGAGCCGGCGCCAGCCCTCGCCCGCGTTCGCGCTGCTGGTGGAGGCGCTGCGGCGCAGCGCCTAGCCAGCCGGCCGCGCCGGCGGATCGCTCAGCCGCGGCGCAGCTCGCTCACTTGCAGCACCTGCGCGATGCGCGCGCCGTCCCAGCGGTAGATCAGATGCTGCGCCTGCACGCACGGCGCCACCACGTCGGGGTAGAACGCAGCAAGGCATTCGCCGCCGCGATGGCGCACGCTGTCGTAAACCAGCCCGTTCGAGTCGGCTGCACGCAGCACTCGCGCCAGCGCGACGCTGGCCATGTAGCTATCGGGATCGTGCGCCGCCGGCCAGCCGCCACGCAGATCATGCAACCTGCTGTCGAGGCTGGTCTGGTAGCAGCGCATGGACAGTTCGCAGGCCGGCTCGGCGGTGGCGGCGAGAAAGCGCTGACGGTGATGCACGGTTTCTTCCACCGCGGTGGCTACGCTGCGAGCGGCGTAGAACACGCCCCAGCTGCCGTCGGAAAAGCGGCTGCCTTCCGGGTTGAGGTGGGTGAACGCGGCCATCACCGGGGTCGAACCCGGGCCGCTGATGCGCCGCCCGCCGGGCACGCGCTTGAGCGCGCCGACCTGCTCGCGCAGGCGCGGGTTGGTCAGCGCCTCGATCGCGAACACCGCGTCGAGGTCGGCCGGATCGGCGATGCGGTCGAACACGCCCACCGGCGGAAAGCGGCTGGGCACGATGCGCCAGACGTGACTCCAGCGGATGCGTTTGAGCGGCGGCGTGGCGGCAGGCATCGGAAGTCCAGTAAGCCCACACGGGGCACGGCGGGGCGGTCGCCATTCGCGCGGGTGGGAGCGACTTCAGTCGCGATGCTCTTGCTCTCAGGCTGCATCAAAGCAACGGCATCGCGACTGAAGTCGCTCCCACCATCGAAGTCGCTACCCCGATCCCGGGGCTACAAGCCGCGATTCAGCCGCGCTGCGCGTCCAGATACTGGCGCACCACAAACAGGTCGGCGACGTTGCCGGACAGCATGCGCTCCAGCGCGGAATGGCCGCCGAACAGCGGCGACTGGTTCGACTTGTGCAGCCACGCGTCGGCCTGCGCCGGATCGGGAAACAGGATCTGCAGCGATTTCCAGATGCCGAGCAGGTAGCTGATCCGCTCAAGGGTGTCGCGGCCGAGCGCGCCGTCGCGCAGGCGTTTCCACTTGTAGAAGGTGGACTCCGGCGGATCACCCAGCAGCCGGCGCTGGTCGGCGATGCGCAGCTGCCAGGCGTCGGCCAGCCGGAAGAAGCTGCGCAGCGCCGGCGCGGCAAGCGCCTCCGATGGCGCCGCGTAACGCGGTGCGGCTTCGGCGATGCGGGTCGGATGGGCAGCCATGGCGCTTGACTCTCCCTGTAAAGTTGAAGTTGATGCTACATCATATGTACAGTAGCCGCCAGCGCGTCGTCGCATTCAGCCGGAAGGGGCCGAAGCCCGCTTCGACTTCAGCTTCGCGCAATCGCAGCCGTAGTCCGGCTCCGGGCCACCCTCGGCGATGAAGCGGTCGATGCGCTGCTGCAGCACCGGCAGCGGCACCGAGCCGATCTGCAGCACGGTGTCGTGAAAGTGGCGCAGGTCGAACTTCGGCCCCAGCGCCTGCTCCGCCTTGGCGCGCAGCTCGCGGATTTTCAGGTAACCGAGTTCATACGACAGCGCCTGCCCCGGCCAGCTGATGTAGCGATCCACCTCGTTGGCGATCTCGCGCTCGGACAGCGCGGTGTTGACGCTGAGGTAGTCGATCGACTGCTGCCGCGTCCAACCCAGGTGATGGATGCCGGTGTCGACCACCAGTCGGCAGGCACGCCACATCTGGTAGCTGAGAAAGCCGAACTGCTGGTACGGCGTCTGGTAGATGCCCATCGCATTGCCGAGGTATTCCGCATACAGCGCCCAGCCCTCGCCATAGGCGGAGATGTAGCTGTCGCGGCGAAACGCGGGCTGGCTGCGATCCTCCGCCGCCAGCTCCAGCTGCAGCGCATGGCCGGGGTAGGACTCGTGCAGGGTCAGCGCGGGCAGGTTGTAGAGCGGCCGCGACTTCAGGTCGTAAGTGTTGACCAGATAGACGTCCGGGCCGCCGCGGCCGGAGGTGTAGTACGGCGCGATGGCCGCGGGCACCGGCTCGATGGTGAAGCGTGCGCGCGGCAGGTGGCCGAAGAATGTCGCCAGCTGACCGTCCACTTCCTTGGCCACCCACGCGCTCTTGTCGAGCAGCTCCTGCGGGGTCTTGGCATAGAACTGCGGGTCGCTGCGCAGGAACTGCAGAAACGCGGCAAAGCTGCCCTTGAAGCCGGACTGCCGCATCACCTGCAGCATCTGCGCGTGGATCGTCGCCACCTGCTCCAGGCCGATCTGGTGGATCGCGTCGGGACTCAAATCCAGCGTGGTGTACTCGCGGATCTGCTGGCGGTAGTAGGCCTTGCCGTCCGGCAGCGCCTCGGCGGCCAGCGTGGTGCGCGCCTGCGGCACATATTCGTTGCGGAAGAACGTCAGCAGCTTCGCGTAGGCCGGGATCACCTGGTCGCGGATGCGCTGCACCGCCTCGCCCTGCAGCGCCTGCGCCTGGTCGGCCGGGATCGACGCCGGCAGCTGCCTGAACGGGGCGTAGAACGTGCTCTGGGTGGGATCGCGCAGCCCGGCGACGGCGGCGATCGACGCATCGCGCCCGGTGAGCACCGCGCGCGGCACGCTGAAGCCGCGCTTCAGGCCGAGCCGCATGTTGGCGATCTGCTGCTTGAAGTACGCCGGGATCTGGCTCAGGCGATCGAGGTACTTGCGGTAGTCGGCGGTCGTGCGCAATTTGTCCCCGCCGAGCTCGTAGCCAATGTCGGACCAGAAGGCCGAGTCGCTGTTGAACGGCATCTGCCAGTTGTCGAAGCGCTGGTCGGCCAGCAGGTTGGCGATTTGCGCGCGGTAGACCGCGTAATTGACCCGGTTGGCCGGCGACAGCTGCGCCACCTGGATGCCGTCGAGCTGCCGCAGCACGCGCTGCCAGTAATCGAGCCGCTGCTGCTGGCTGGCCGCGCCGACGTCGTCGAGCCGGCCGTTGTTCGGCTGCGGCTCACCCGATGCGCTGATCCCGGACTTGCCGGTGCGCCACGCCCATTCGGTGCTGTAGATGTGTTTGAAGCGGGCGTCGGCGGTGCGCGCAGCCGCGGCGACCGGCAGCAGCGCGGCAAGCGCGAACGCGCCGGCGGCCAGCCGGGTGATCATTCTGGTCCTTGTCACGGGGATCCCTTGGTTTGTTCCGCGCGCGGCGGAAGTGGTGGCGATGATGGCGTGCGGCGCCTCAACCGCGCGACGATTTCATGCGCGCGGGGCGAATGCAAGATGACTTGTGGCCGGCGCGGAAGTCGCCTCAGCGCCTGCCGCTCCAGCCCGGCAGATAGGCCGCGTCGCGGCCGTGCGCCAGCTTCACCGCGCGGGCGACCAGCTTCGTCGACAGCACCTCGTCCTTGTGCAGGGTCAGCCGCTCGCGCAGGAAGCTGGCCCACATGAATTCGGCATACGGGATTGCATCCTTGGCGTAACCGCCGGCGTCCTGCACGCGTGCGGCGAGGCTGCGATAGGGATCGTTCTGCAGCTCCGCCAGGCTGCGCGGAAAGGCGCTGTGGTCGCGCCGCTCGTTGTCGGCATCGTAGGGATGCGCCCATTGGTAGAACTCCATCGCGCGCCAGAACTCCGCCGGCGCCAGCCAGGAAAAATCGCGCAGCACCATCACCGGCACGCCCTGGACGCCTTCCTCCAGCAGCGCCAGGCCCAAATGGTGGTGATCGACGATGTAGCAGCGCTGTTTCGGCCCCAGCACCCCGGGAAACCAGTGCCGGCTGAGCAGGGTCTTGCGCTTGCGCTTGCCGAGCCCCTCCCACTCGGCGCGCTTGGCAGCCACCTCGGCATAGCCGACGGTGAGCTGGGTCGGCCGCAGATCGGCCGGGTCCAGCAGCAGCATGGGGTGATGCGGGTGCATGCGAATAGGTCCTGCGCGGGGAGTGCGCGCCAGCCTACTCCGCCGCGCCGCCTGCAAGCGTGCACGCCGCGCTCAGCTCAGCGCCGCAGGTCACGCCCGCGCTCGTTGCGCGCAGGGGCTGCACTGCCGCAGCGGCTGGATCGCCAGGCCCCCTCACCCCAGCCCTCTAACCCCGGCGGTGAGGCGGGCGGGAGAGAGGCGGTCTCAAGCGGCTGCCGGTTGCGCTCACGCCGCTTGCGTGGCAGCCAGCGCCGCATCCGCCGCCGCCGCGCGCTGCATTGCCGGGCGCGCCAGCACGCGGTCGATGTAGGCGCGGAGCACCGCCAGCGGAAGCTCGATGGCGGTCATGGTTGGCTCCGTGGGGGGGATGCAGCATGCAGGCTACGCCGCTGGCGCGCTGCAGCGGGAGTCGGGACAATGCGCCATCCTCTCGCCACGGACCCGCCATGAAGCCCATCTCGCTGATCCAGTTCCTGATCGAGGAACGCCGCGCCGGCCACATCAACGCCGAGCTGTCGCTGCTGATCGAGGTGGTGGCGCGCGCCTGCAAGCGCATCGCGGTGGCCACCAACAAGGGCGCGCTGGGCGGCGTGCTGGGGATGGCCGCCGGCGCCGGCGAGGCGGCCAGCATCAACATCCAGGGCGAGGCGCAGAAGAAGCTCGACGTGATCTCCAACGAGATCCTGCTGGAAGCGAACGCGTGGGGCGGCCACCTCGCCGCCTGCGCCTCGGAGGAGATGGAAGACCCGCAGCAGATTCCGGACGGCTATCCGAAGGGCAACCACCTGCTGCTGTTCGACCCGCTGGACGGCAGCTCCAACATCGACGTCAACGTCTCGGTCGGCACCATCTTCTCGGTGCTGCGCTGCCCCGACCACGTCAGCGAGCCGAAGGCCGAGCACTTCCTGCAGCCGGGCACCGAGCAGCTGGCCGCCGGTTACGTGGTGTACGGGCCGGCCACCGTGCTGGTGCTGACCTTCGGCCACGGCACCCACGAGTTCACGCTGGAGCGCGAGGTGGGCAGCTTCATGCTCAGCCGCCGCGGCATCCGCATCCCCGAGCAGGCCAGCGAGTTCGCCATCAACATGTCCAACCAGCGCCACTGGCAGGCGCCGATGCAGCGCTACATCGGCGAGCTGCTGGCCGGCAAGGACGGCCCGCGCGGCCGGGATTTCAACATGCGCTGGGTCGCCTCGATGGTCGCCGACGTGCACCGCATCGTGACCCGCGGCGGCGTGTTCTTTTATCCGCTGGACGCGAAGATCCTGGCGCAGGGCGGCAAGCTGCGGCTGATGTACGAGGCCAATCCGATGGCCTTCATCATCGAGCAGGCCGGCGGCGCGGCCACCACCGGGCGCGAGCGCATCATGGAACTGCAGCCGGGCGGGCTGCACCAGCGCGTGCCGGTGTTCCTCGGCTCGCAGGCCGAGGTCGAGCTGGCCACCCGCTACCACCGCCAGGCGGACGGCGCGCTGGGCTAATGCTGTCACCCGCCGCGCCGCGGCCGCAGCGCGCCCCGGCCGCGCCATGCGGCGGGCGCAGACTCGCCACCCACGCATCCCTTTCCAGGCGCCCCCACCGATGTCGATCCGCCGCCAGCTGCTGCCGCTGCTCGCCACACTCGCGCTCACCGCCTGCTTCGGCGACCGCCGGCCCACGCCGCCACCGGTCGCCGCGCCGGTGGTACCGGCCAAGCTGAAGATCGGCCTTGCGCTCGGCGGCGGCGCCGCCAAGGGCTTCGCGCACATCGGCGTGATCAAGATGCTGGAAGCCAGCGGCATCCATCCGGACGTGGTTGCCGGCACCAGCGCCGGCAGCGTGGTCGGCGCGCTGTACGCCAGCGGCATGGATCCGTTCCAGCTGCAGCAGCAGGCGTTTGCGCTGGACGAGGCGAAGATCCGCGACGTGCGGCTGTTTTCCGGCGGCCTGGTGCAGGGCCGCAAGCTGCAGGACTACGTCAACCGGCTGGTCGGCGAACGCCCGATCGAACGCCTGAAGCTGCCGTTCGCGGCGGTCGCGACGCAGCTGGAGAGCGGCCAGCGCACGGTGTTCGTGCGCGGCAATACCGGCCAGGCGGTGCGCGCTTCGAGCAGCATTCCGGGCGTGTTCGAGCCGGTCGAGATCCGCGGCAGGCACTACATCGACGGCGGCGTGGTGAGCCCGATACCGGTGGATGCGGCGCGCCAGCTCGGCGCCGATTTCGTGATCGCGGTGGACATCTCGGCGCGGCCGAACGGCAGCAATCCGCAGGGCATGGTGAACATCGTGGGGCAGTCGATCAGCATCATGGGCCAGCAGCTGGGCGCGCAGGAAATGGCGCGCGCCGACGTGGTGATCCGGCCGCAGCTGGGCGACATCGGGCCGACCGATTTCGAGCAGCGGGATCAGGCCATTCTGGAAGGCGAAAAGGCCACGCTGGCGGCGATGCCGCTGATCCGCGCCCGCCTCGCCGCGATGACGGCAGCGCGCCTGGCGGCCGCGACGCAGCCGGCCGCTGCGCCCGGCCACTGAGCGACGTTGCGGCAGCCGCGAAGCATGCCGTGTGGCATCTGGAGCGCGGCGCGGCAAGCTGTTAGCTTGCCCGCTCGCCCTCGTTGCGTTGCCGCCTGCCGGAGCTGTCCCATGTCGAATCGCCTGCGCCTGTCCGCCGCCCTGCTGCTCGCCTCGCTGCCCCTCGCCACGTGCGCCGCGCCGGCACGCATCGACCCGCGCATCGAACACCTGCTGACCCAGCTGGGCAAGGTGCAGCCGATCGAGGCGGTGGCGATCTCGCCGGACGGCCGGCAGCTGGCCTGGGTGATCGAGCGCAAGGGCAAGCCGGACATTGAACTGGCGGCGGTCGACGGTTCGCACGCGCGTCGGCTGACGCCGTCGCTGCCGCTCGGCCAGTGCGCGCAGTCGGACATTGCGTGGGCGCCCGACTCGCGCCAGCTGGCGTTCGTGTCCGACTGCAGCAGCGATCTCACCAGCACCAAGGTGATGCAGAACACCCTGTACCTGGCCGACACCGCCGGGCATGGCGCGCCGCTCAAGCTGGCCACGCTGGCGGGCTATGCGCACGACCTGCGCTGGGCACCGGATGGCCGCTCGCTGGGGCTGCTGTACGTGCCCGGCGCCACCCGCCACGCCAGCCCGCTGGCCGCCGCCAAGCCGGCCGAGGGCGAAGTGGGCGTGAGCGGGGTCGAGGTGCAGCGCGTGGCGCGCTTCGATCTCGCCAGCCACGCGCTGCAGGAGCTGACCCCGGCCAGCCTGTACGCCTACGAATTCGACTGGTCGCCGGACGGCGCGCGCATCGCCTATACCGCCGCGCCGCCGCCGGGCGACGGCAACTGGTGGATCGCCCGCCTCTACGCGCAGCCCGCCCAAGCCGGTGCCAGCGCCAGCGTGCTGGTGGATCCGGCCGCCAGCAGCAGCGGCTCGCTGCACGGGCTGCAGATCGCGCTGCCGCGCTGGTCGCCGGATGGCGCGCGGATCGCCTTCATCGGTGGCCTGATGAGCGATCAGGGCGCCACCGGCGGCGACATCTACGCGGTGCCCGCGGCCGGCGGCGCACTGCGCGATCTCACCCCCGGCATCCACGTCACGCCGGCATGGCTGCGCTGGACCGGGCCGCAGTCGATGCTGGTGAGCCAGGTCGCCGACGGCCACAGCCAGGTCGCCGAATACCGCGTCGGCGCGCAGGCGGCCACGCTCGCACGCACGCTGTTCAGCCTGCCGGCCAGCATCGGCGACGGCAGCGCCGAGATGGCGCTGTCGCTCTCGCGTGACCATCAGCGCGTGGCCTGGGTGCAGAGCTCCTACGCCGCCGCGCCCGAGGTGCATGCCGGCGCGCTCGGCGCCACTCCGCCGCCCGCGGTCACCCGCATCAACGCGGCGCTCCAACCCGCGTGGGGCAAGGCGGTTTCGGTGGAATGGGACAACCAGGGCTTCCACGTGCAGGGCTGGCTGCTGTACCCGGTCGACTACGACGCGCACAAGTCGTACCCGATGATCGTCAGCGTGCACGGCGGCCCGTCGAGCGCGGTGCTGCCGCGCTGGCCGGGCGTGGGCTACGGCAGCGTGCCGTTCTCCGCGCTGGGCTATTTCGTGCTGATGCCGAACCCGCGCGGCAGCTTCGGCCAGGGCGAAAAATACGTGCAGGCCAACCGCAAGGACTTCGGCTACGGCGACCTGCGCGACATTCTCGCCGGCGTCGACGCGGTGGAGAAGCAGTGGCCGGTGGACGACAAGCGGCTCGGCCTCACCGGCTGGAGCTACGGCGGCTTCATGACCATGTTCGCGCCCACCCAGACGCACCGCTTCCGCGCCGCGGTGGCCGGCGCCGGCCTCTCCGACTGGCAGAGCTACTACGGCGAAAACCTGATCGACCAGTGGATGCCGCCGTTCTTCGGCGCCACCGTGTACGACGACCCGGCGGTGTACGCGAAGAGCTCGGCGATCAACTTCATCAAGCAGGACACCACCCCCACGCTGGTGGTGGTGGGCGAGCGCGACGCCGAATGCCCGGCGCCGCAGTCGTTCGAGTTCTGGCACGCGCTGCGCGCCCAGGGCGTGCCGACCTCGCTGGTGGTGTACCCGAACGAGGGCCACTGGTTCGTCGATCCCGCGCACCAGCGCGACGTGCTGCAGCGCGCGCTGGGCTGGTTCGAGAAATACCTGCCGGCGACGCCGTGAATTCTTCCGGAAATCTATTCAATGGAATAAATGATTTCTGTATTACATGATGTAATCTAAGCACTTGTATTTATTTATCCATCCATGTATCTATTCAATGCATGCCTGCACGCACGCTCTCCGTGGATGCCTTGCTGGGTGCGCTGCGGCTGCGCCGGGTCGCCACCGCGCGCGCATTGGGCGAGGTGCTCGGGGTCAGCCAGCCGACGATCTCGCGTGTGCTCGCTGCCGCCGGCCAGCAGGTCACCGGCATCGGCCAGGCACGCAGCCGGCGCTATGCCGCCGTGCGCGAGGTGCGCGGGCTGGGCAGCCGCTGGCCGCTGTTCCGCATCGATGAGCGCGGCCAGCCGCAGGCCTTCGGCCAGCTGCTGGCGCTGCACGGTGACGGCTGTCAGGTAACGGTCGAGCACCCACCACCGTGGTTGCGTGGCGAGTTCGCCGATGGCCTGTTTCCCGGCCTGCCCTGGTTCATCGATGACATGCGTCCACAGGGTTTTCTCGGCCGCGCCTTTGCGCAACGCCACGCGCGCGAACTCGGCCTGCGTGACGACATCCTGACGTGGAATGCGGATGATGTGCTGGTGGCCCTGCTGCGGCACGGCGACGACAGCCCCGGCCATTTCGTGCTCGGCGAAGCGGCGCTGGAACAGGCGCTGCGCCGGCAGCCGCTACCGCTCCCTGCGCGCGCGCGCGCCAAGCACTACGGCGCCCTGGCCGATGTCACGCTGGCCGGCGAACGGGTCGGTTCCTCGGCGGCCGGCGAGCAGCCGAAGTTCACCACCTGCGTCGAACAAGCCAACGGCTCGCTGCGGCATGTGATCGTGAAGTTCAGTGAACCGGTCGCCGGCAATCCGGTGGGCCAGCGTTGGGCCGACCTGCTGATCTGCGAGCACCTCGCCAGCGAGGTGCTGCGCGAACACGGCCAGCCCAGCGCGCGCACCGAGCTGATCACGTCAGGCGGCCGCCTGTGTCTCGAATCGACCCGCTTCGACCGACTGGGCGCGCACGGGCGGCGCGGCGTGGTGTCGCTGGCGGCCTGGAGCGATGCGCATGACGGCGTGCGCGACGACTGGGCGAGCGCCGCCGGGCGCATGCGGCGCGATGGCTGGCTGAGCGCGGCCGCCGCCGAACAGGTGCAGCAGCTGCGCTGGTTCGGCCGCATGATCGGCAACACCGACATGCACTTCGGCAACCTCGGTTTTTTTCTGGATGATGCATTGCCGCTGCAGCTGGCGCCCAGCTACGACATGCTGCCGATGCTGTACCGGCCCGCCGCCAACGGCGGCATCGCGCCGCGCGATTACCAGCCACCGCCACCGTCACCCACCGCGCTGGCGCACTGGCAGCAGGCCACCGGCTGGGCCATGCAGCTGTGGCAGCAGGCGAGCCGGCATGCGCAGATCAGCGCCGGCTTCCGCCAGCTGGCCACCGGCAATCATGCCCGGTTGGCGCAGCTGCGCGAGCGCTTCGGCTGATAGGGTGTCGACAAAATAAAACAATCTGTAAAAGCTGCCGTGAATCTCAGGAGCGGATGGTTTTCATGGGTAAAAAAACGCATGCCGGAGCGAAGCGCGGGCGCAAGCTGGCACTGGGTGTAGGACACGTGGCAGCGTTGCGTGCCATCGTGCACGAGCACCCGCACTCCACGCTGGATGAGGTGATGCGCTAACTGGATCGGCGCACGGGGGCGCACGTCTGTTCGGCGACCGTGCGCAAGGCGCTGCGGCAAGCGGGTATCGGCAAGATCAAGCCGCCGCGCAAGCGCGGAACGCCGCAGGTTGAGCACGATGATGAGAAGCCGACACGCTACGGCTACACGGACAGACATCGGCGCAAGGGTCAAAGCGGCATGAACACCGACCTGACCGACGCCGAATGGGCGCTGGTGAGCGATCTGTTCGTACACGAAGGCGGGCGGGGACGACCCGCGAAACATACCCGCAGGCACATGGTCGACGCGTGCTGCTATGCCGTACGCACGGCTGCGCTTGGCGTCTGTTGCCCAAGAGCTTCCCACCATGGGCCGCGGTGCCAAAGCCTTCAGTCGTTGGGCCGCCGCGGGCGTGTTCGAGGCGATGCACGACCGGTATGGCGCGAACGCATGGGCCGCCGCCCCGAGCCCACGGCAGGCGTCATCGATGAGCAGAGCACCCGCAGCAGCGTGCAAGGCGGTATGACCGGTTTTGATGCCGGCAGAAGGTCAAAGGGCGCAAGCGGCATCTCCAGGTGGACACGCCGGGCCTGTTGCTGGCCGTCACGGTCACCGCGGCCAGCGTGCAGGATCGGGACGCCGCGCCGGCGCTGGTTGCGCAGGCGTGCGCCAAAGTATCCGGGCTACAAAAGCTCTACGCCGATGGCGCCTATGCCGGCAAATGTAAAGAGGGTATCGAGGCAGCGCACCCGACCTTGAACGTGGAAATCGTCCGTCACCCCCACAATCGCAACACGGGCATTTGGGACGACATGCAGCAGCTCTTGTTCCCGGATCCGCCAGCCAAAGACTTTGTCGTGCTGGCCAAACGCTGGGTCGTGGAACGTACCCATGCCTGGAACGAACGCGCACGAGGCCTGATGGCACACCATGACCGCTCGTCATGGATCTCACCCAGTCGACTTTGCCACATGGCTTCCCACGTCTGGGCGGAACGCAATCGCCAGACGATTCCAGCCGTTGATGGCAATGATGGCCAGGGTCAGTTCGACGATCTCCTTGTCATTGAAATGTGCCTGCACGTCGGCGTACAGCATGTCAGGCAATTCGTTCATGGAAATCTGCGTCACGGCTTCGGTCCACGCCAGCGCCGCTCGCTCGCGCGGCGAATAAAAGACTGTTTCGCGCCATACCGATAGCAGGTACAAGCGCTGCTCCGTCTCGCCGGCGGCGCGGGCATCCTTGTTGTGCATGTCCAGACAGTAGGCACAGCCATTGATCTGCGAAGCGCGTATCTTCACCAGTTCGAGCAGCACATGTTCCAGCCCCGAGCGGCGCACCCCGGTTTCCAGATCGAGCATGGCCTTGAAGGCATCGGGGGCGGCCTTCCTGTAATCGATACGAATATTCATTGTTGTCTCCGTTGGGCGGAACTGCACCGGGCCTTCACTCACTGTCAAAGAGTCGTTGTGCATCCGGGTAACCGAAACCGGACGCCAGGCAATCGAATCGACCGCTGGAAAGCAATTCGGTGGCTGCACGATCGACCGCTGCCAGTGCCACGGTTGCGAGGCGTGTGGCGGTGCTCACCCGGGCAATCCCGAGCCGGGCGAGTTCGGCCAGTTCCGGGACTCCGGAACCGGCAGTGACGTTGACCGGCGCGTCGATCGCGTTCACCAGTGCCTGCAACATTGGGCCATCACGCAGCGCGATGGGATAAACACAGTCCGCGCCTGCCGCCAGATAGGCCTGCGCGCGCGGCACCGTGTCGTCGAAACAAGCAGCGTCGCAATCGCCTGGATGTTGCATGCAGTTACCCGCTGCTGCACAAGCCGGTGAGGCCGGCGGCCTTGCGTGCGCTGCCGGCGGCGCCGTTGCGCCCGCAGGGCACCCAGCGCATCGAATGAGCAACGCGCGGTTCACTGGCCGGCACCGGTTTCAGCGTGGCAGGGTGGAACTGCCCATCAGGAACGTGTCCACCGCGCGGGCGCATTGCCGCCCCTCGCGAATGGCCCACACCACCAGCGACTGCCCGCGTCGCATGTCTCCGGCGGCAAAGACCTTGCTGACGCTGGTCTGGTAGCAAGCCTCGCCATCCGTCGTCGCCTTGGCATTGCCGCGCGCGTCCTTCTCAACACCGAAGGCATCCAGAACATTCTGCACCGGTGAGACGAAGCCCATGGCCAGCAGCACCAAGCTGGCCGGGATCTCGAACTCGCTGTCGGCCAGCTCGAGCATCCTGCCGTCCTTCCACTCCAGGCGCACCGCGGTGAGGCTCTTGACGTTGCCCTTACCGTCGTCGTTGAAGCGCTTGGTCGCTACCGCCCAATCGCGCTGGCAGCCTTCCTCGTGTGAGCTGGATGAGCGCAGGCGAATCGGCCAGTACGGCCACACGAGAGGCTTGTTCTCCTGCACAGGCGGCTGCGGCAGCAATTCGAACTGGGTAACCGAGGCTGCGCCATGGCGGTTCGAGGTGCCCACGCAATCGGAGCCGGTATCGCCACCGCCAATCACCACCACATGTCCGGCGGTGGCCAGGATCTGTTGTTTGAGCTTGTCGCCGGCCACCACCTTGTTCTGCTGCGGCAGGAAATCCATGGCGAAATGGATTCCCTTCAATGCGCGACCCGGCACCGGCAAGTCGCGCGGTGCCTCTGCACCGCCGGCGATCACCACCGCGTCGAAATCCCGCTTCAATTGTTCTGGCGTAATCGCCTCGACCCCGCCATGGGCCGCCGCATCGGAGGCCTCGCCCACGAACACACCGCAGCGGAATTGCACACCTTCACCGCGCAGCTGCTCCACCCGCCGGTCGATGTGGCTTTTCTCCAGTTTGAAGTCCGGGATGCCGTAGCGCAGCAGGCCGCCGATCCGATCGCTTTTCTCGAACACGGTCACCGCATGTCCCGCACGCGCCAGCTGCTGCGCGGCGGCGAGCCCGGCAGGGCCGGAGCCGACCACGGCCACCGTTTTGCCGGTCTGCTGCGCGGCGGGCTGGGCTGTCACCCAGCCTTCCTCCCAACCCTTGTCGACGATCTTGTGTTCGATCGACTTGATGCCGACCGCATCACTGTTGATGTTCAGCGTGCAGGCCGCTTCGCACGGCGCCGGGCACACGCGCCCGGTAAATTCAGGGAAGTTGTTGGTGGAGTGCAGGACATCAAGCGCCTGCTTCCAGTCCTGCCGGTAAACCAGCTCGTTGAAGTCGGGAATGATGTTGTTGACCGGACAACCGTTGTGACAAAACGGAATGCCGCAGTCCATGCAGCGCGCTGCCTGGATGCCGGCGTCGCTGTCACTGAGATGCCTGGAAAACTCGCGCCAGTGCTTCTTGCGTTGCGCCGGTGCCTCGCTGGCCTCGTGCAGCCGCGGGTATTCGAGAAAGCCGGTGATCTTGCCCATGTGTCGTGTATTCCCCTTGTGGCTCAGGCCGTGGCTTTCTCGGTGGACGCGGGCGCAGCATCGCGGTGTGCTTCGATGAGTGCGCGCTGATATTCGCTCGGCATCACCTTCACGAAACGCGAGCGTGTGGCTTGCCAGTCATGCAGAATGGCCTTGGCACGGAAGCTTCCGGTGTACCGGAAGTGCGCCTCGATCAGCTGGCGCAGGATCACCTCGTCGGTCGACCGGATACCGCCGCGCTCGACGGCGTGCCACAGGTTGATGGGCACGCGCAGCTCCTGCTCCACGGCAGACAGCACGGGTTCCAGCGCCACCATGTCGAAGTTGCACTTGCGCTCGAACGTGCCGTCCGGGTCGTACACAAACGCTACGCCACCAGACATGCCGGCCGCGAAGTTGCGCCCGGTTTCGCCCAGCACCACCACAGTGCCACCGGTCATGTACTCGCAGCCGTGGTCACCCAGACCCTCGACCACCGCGCGGGCGCCGGAGTTGCGCACGGCAAAGCGTTCGCCGGCTACGCCATTGAAATAAGCCTCGCCTTCGGTTGCGCCATACAGCACGGTATTGCCAACGATGATGTGTTCCGGGCCGAAGCCGTGGAAGTCGTTCGGCGAACGCACGATGATGCGGCCGCCGGAAAGGCCCTTGCCGACGTAGTCGTTGCCTTCACCGACCAGATCCAGGGTGATGCCGTGCGCCAGGAAGGCGCCGAAGCTTTGTCCGGCGATCCCGTCCAGTTGCACGTGGATGGTGTCGTCGGGCAGGCCGGCATGACCGTGGCGACGCGCTACCTCGCCCGACAGCATCGTACCCACGGTGCGGTTGACGTTGCGCACACTGACAATGAAGCTGGTCCTCTCACCACGTTCCAGCGCTGGGTGGGCTTTCTCGATGAGCACGTGGTCGAGCGCCTTGCCACCCTTCTCCAGGCCATGGTTCTGCGACTCCACGTGATAGCGGGCGACTTCCGCCGGGACCTCGGGCCGGTAGAACACGCGGGAAAAGTCCAACCCTCGCGCTTTCCAGTGCTCAATACCCCGGCGCATATCGAGCAGATCGGCGCGGCCGATCAGCTCATCGAAGCGCCGGATACCCAGCTGAGCCATGATCTGGCGCACCTCTTCAGCGATGAAGAAGAAGAAATTGACGACGTGTTCGGGCTTGCCCTCGAACTTCTTTCGCAGCACCGGATCCTGGGTGGCCACGCCGACCGGACAGGTGTTGAGGTGGCATTTGCGCATCATGATGCAGCCTTCCACCACCAACGGTGCGGTGGCAAAGCCGAATTCGTCGGCGCCAAGCAGGGCACCGACCACCACGTCGCGGCCGGTCTTCATCTGGCCGTCGGCCTGCACCCGAATGCGACCGCGCAGGTGGTTCAGTACGAGGGTCTGCTGGGTTTCGGCCAAGCCGAGTTCCCACGGCGTGCCGGCATGCTTGATCGATGACCATGGCGAGGCACCAGTGCCTCCATCGTGACCGGCAATCACCACATGGTCGGCCTTGGACTTGGCCACGCCCGCCGCTACCGTGCCCACGCCTACCTCGGAGACCAGCTTCACCGAGATCGAGGCCTGTGGGTTGCAGTTCTTCAAGTCGTGGATGAGCTGGGCCAGATCCTCGATCGAGTAGATGTCGTGGTGCGGCGGCGGCGAGATCAGGCCCACGCCCGGCACCGAGTAACGCAGCTTGGCGATGTACGTGGACACCTTGTGGCCAGGCAGCTGGCCGCCTTCGCCGGGCTTGGCGCCTTGCGAAACCTTGATCTGGATCTGGTCGGCGGATACCAGGTAGGCGGCGGTGACGCCGAAGCGGCCGGAGGCGACCTGCTTGATGCGCGAGCGCAGCGAGTCGCCAGGCTGCAAGGCGATGTCGCTCTCGATATGCTCCTTGCCGATGATGCTGCCGAGGGTGTCCCCCGACTTGATCGCGATGCCGCGCAGCTCGTTCTGGTAGCGCGCCTCGTCCTCGCCACCCTCACCCGTGTTGGACTTGCCGCCGATGCGGTTCATCGCCACGGCCAGCGTGGCATGGGCTTCGGTAGAGATCGAGCCGAGCGACATCGCGCCAGTGGCGAAGCGCTTGACGATTTCCTTCGCGGGTTCCACCTCGTCGACAGCAATGGCGGCCGACGGATCGATGCGGAACTCGAACAACCCCCGCAGCGTCATGTGGCGCCGGGTTTGGTCATTGATGAGCTGCGCATATTCCTTGTACGTCGACGCGTTGTTGGCGCGGGTGGCGTGCTGGAGTTTGGCGATCGTATCCGGCGTCCACATGTGTTCTTCGCCGCGCGTGCGCCAGGCGTATTCACCGCCGACGTCGAGCGCGTCGGCCAGGACAGGATCATCGCCGTAGGCCACCGCGTGCTGGCGAAGGGCTTCCTCGGCCACCTCGAACAGACCGATGCCCTCGATCTTGGAGCTGGTGCCGGTGAAGTACTTGTCGACCAGGTCGCCATTGAGGCCCACCGCCTCGAAAATTTGCGCACCGGTATAGGACATGTAGGTGGAGATGCCCATCTTCGACATCACCTTCAGCAGACCCTTGTCGATCGCCTTGACGTAGTTGTGAATCGCGGTGTCCGGGGTGATCCCGCCCGGGCTGCTGGCGAAGTGCTGCGCCAGCACCTCCATCGCCAGGTACGGATGGATCGCCTCGGCACCGTAACCGGCCAGCAGAGCAAAGTGATGCACCTCCCGCGCCGAGCCGGTTTCCACCACCAGTCCGGTGCTGGTGCGCAGGCCGCGGCTGACCAGGTGCTGATGTACCGCCGAGGTCGCGAGCAGGGCGGGGATCGCCACGCGCAGGTGGTCCGCCCGACGATCGGATACCACCAGGATGTTGTGGCCCTGGCGGATCGCGTCCACTGCTTGCGCGCACAGTGAAGCCAGGCGCGCCTCGATACCCTCCTTGCCCCAGATGGCGGGATAGGTGATGTCCAGTTCGAAGCTGCGGAACTTGCCCTTGGAGTAGCGTCCGATTTTCCGGATCTTGGCCATCTCGGCGAAATCCAGTATCGGTTGCGACACCTCCAGCCGTAGCGGAGGATTGATGTTGTTGATGTCCAGCAGATTCGGCTTGGGTCCGATGAAGGACACCAGCGACATCACCAGTTGTTCGCGGATCGGGTCGATCGACGGGTTCGTCACCTGCGCAAACAACTGGCGGAAATAGTTGTAAAGCGACTTGTTGTGATCGGACAGCACCGCCAGCGGCGAGTCGTTGCCCATCGCGCCGACCGCCTCCTGGCTTTCCTGCGCCATGGGCAGCAACTGGAACTTCAGGTCCTCCTGGCTGTAGCCGAAGGCCTGCTGGCGATCGAGCAGGCTGTCACTGGCACGTGATTCGGCCGGAGGCTCGGGAAGATCGTCCAGCTTGATGCGGATGTGTTCGATCCACTGCTTGTAGGGCTTGGCGTTGGCAAGCTGGTCCTTCAGTTCCTTGTCATCGATGATGCGCCCCGCTTCCATGTCGATCAGCAGCATCTTGCCCGGCTGCAGCCGCCACTTCTTGACGATCCGCGATTCGGCGATCGGCAGCACGCCTGCCTCCGAGGCCAGGATCACCAGGTCGTCGTCGGTGATGATGTAACGGGCCGGACGCAGGCCGTTGCGATCAAGCGTGGCACCCACCTGGCGGCCGTCGGTGAAGGCGATCGCGGCAGGGCCATCCCACGGCTCCATCATCGCGGCGTGATACTCGTAGAAGGCCCGACGATTGTCGTCCATCAGCGCATGACGCTCCCATGCCTCGGGAATCATCATCATCATCGCCTGCGACAACGGGTATCCCGACATCGTGAGCAGTTCGAGGCAGTTGTCGAACGAAGCGGTGTCGGACTGGCCGGGGTAGATCAGTGGCCACAGTTTGGCGAGGTCGTCACCGAGCACGGGCGAGGAGATGGCACCGGTGCGCGCGCTGATCCAGTTGACGTTGCCCTTGACCGTGTTGATCTCGCCGTTGTGCGCGATCATGCGGTAAGGGTGGGCCAGTTCCCAGGCGGGGAAGGTGTTGGTGGAAAAGCGCTGGTGCACCAGCGCCAGCGCCGAGATCGTGCGCGGGTCCATCAGATCCAGGTAGTACTGGCCAACCTGGTCAGCCAGCAATAGCCCCTTGTAGACCACGGTGCGGCTGGACATGGAGGGAACGAAATATTCCTTGCCATGCTTCAGGTTCAATGCGCGAATGGCGTGGCTTGACGTCTTGCGGATCACGTAGAGCTTACGCTCCAGCGCGTCCGGCACCATGATGTCAGGACCTCGTCCGATGAAAATCTGACGGATCACCGGCTCGCGATGACGTACCGCCGGCGACATCGGCATGCTGGCGTCGATACGCACGTCGCGCCATCCCAGCACGATCTGGCCCTCGGCCTGCACGGCGCGCTCCAGTCCCTGCTCACAGGCCAATCGCGAAGCCTTCTCCTTGGGCAGAAACACCATGCCGACGCCGTACTCGCCCGGTGGCGGCAGCGCGATGCCCTGCAGCGCCATCTCCTCGCGGTAGAACTGGTCCGGGATCTGGATCAGGATGCCGGCACCGTCGCCCATCAGCGGGTCGGCTCCCACGGCTCCGCGATGATCCAGATTGCGCAGGATCAGCAGGCCTTGCTGAATAATGGCGTGGCTTTTCCGGCCCTTGATATGGGCAACAAAACCCACGCCACAGGCGTCATGTTCGTTGCGGGGGTCGTAAAGACCCTGCGCGTGCGGCTGATCCATTCTCTCCACTCCCAGGAGTATGGGGGAGGATTGACTATAGTGCGACGCAACAAAAAGACAAGAAAACCAAGGAGCGTCGACAGCTGATGTACCGGCGGTAGCTGGTGCAACAACGCGGCAATCCCTCGCGGTTTCGACGCAGCGTGCATCGACATGTACGGAACCATATCCGCGCGGCAGGACTCAAGCGAAGTGCCCGGCATTGACGATGACGCTGTCGTCGCGCATAAAGTGTTCCTGCAGGTATTTTTCACCCTCGTCGCAGAACAGGGTAACCACGGTACGCAACTCGGGATGGCGCTCACGCACGCGACGCGCGGCCAGCAGATGCGCACCCGAGCTGGGGCCGCAGAACAGGCCATAGTGGCGTGCGAGGTGGCGCATCGACTCGACGGCTTCGCTGCTGGAGACGCTGAGCACCTCATCCACCAGGCTGGCATGTCGCTGGAAGATGCCCGGCACAAATCCATCCGAGATGCCCTCGATCTGATGCAAAGCAATTTCGCCGCACAGCAGGGTGCACGATTCGGAAGGCTCCATCGCGAACAGGTGTTACGACCCGCGTTAATTGCGAGCCGCTGACCCCACCTATCTGAGGGTGAACAAGGCGGTGTGTCCCGCGGCAATTTCGACGGTATTCGCACCGCGGCCAACGTGGGACGTGCGTGTCGTC
>JAJYSM010000112.1 GCA_021793575.1 Pseudomonadota bacterium | reverse complement strand
GTCCCATGATCCGGAATCAGCCACGACCCACTGGCTTCACATGCGCCGGAATCGTGGCCTCACATGGTCCGGAATGCTGGCTTCACATGCCCCGGAATGCTGGCGTCTCATGAGCCGGAATCTCCATTACTTAACGATTAACTACTTTAGCAAAAGCTAATAGGTTGTTGGATCATTTGAATGCTACCCCTGCAAGCAAACGTAAATAACAGGTAATTTTGTCGCGGTTGCACAAGCTGACATGGTCAGCGCCGTGTTTCAGCTGGGATTATGGACGCCAGGAATTCTCACTCGTGCAGTTTTAGTGTCACCTTGGTCCGGGAACGGCGTAACACCGAGTTTGAGGCGCACCATGCGTTTTCCGCCATCGCCGGGCAGGCAAGAAGTTCCGGTCGGGCATCCGGGCCACTGCCCGGCGGGTGCCGTCGATCGGCCGCGGTGCATGCATCGAAGAGTTCCGTGGCAGGTGCTGCGGCATAGTGTCGCAGCCGACGTTGCCTGGCGTGCGTCGGAGCGTCGGCGTGCCGTCTTGATCAGCGCCAGGAGCGAGTGCATCGCAGACCGCGTAAACCGCGGGCTGACGGGCTTTGCGGCCACTCCCCTGATCCGTCATCCGGTTGTCGGAGGCTGCGCGCGGCAACGGCGCACGGTGTGCACGCGGCCCTGCAGCGGGGAACGCACTTGATCGAAGTCAATTCAGCCGCGGGTACCTCATCGATTATCATCACCTCAACAAAAAATTAACCACCCGCTTGAGGAGTACGACCCATGTTCGCGATGAGAGCGCTGAAAACCGACCAATTCCGGCCAGGTGGCCGGCTGTGGCGCAAGATGGCGCTTGCCACGGGCCTGCTGCTGGCTCCCACGCTGGTGCTGGCGGTGCCTTCCTTCGCCCGTCAGACGCACCAGGCCTGCGTGGCCTGCCACGTGGGCGGCTTCGGCCCCGAGCTGACCCAGTTCGGGCGCCAGTTCAAGTTGAACGGCTACACCATGAAGGTCGGCAACGAGGCCAAGGTGCCGCTGTCGGCGATGCTGGTGGAATCCTTCACGCAGACGCAGAAGGCGCAGACCACTCCGCCGAACACGAATTTCGGTACCAACAACAATGTTGAACTGCAGCAGGCGTCGATGTTCCTGGCCGGCCGGCTGAGCGAGCACATGGGCGTGTTTGCCCAGGCGACCTACTCCGAAAATGGTGGACTGCTGGGATGGGACAACACGGACCTGCGCTACGCGCGCATGTTCAGCCATGGCAGCCACACCGGCATCTGGGGTATTTCGGTCAACAACAATCCCACGCTGAGTGACGTCTTCAACACGGCACCGGCCTGGCAGTACCCGTACATGTCATCCAACCTTGCGTTCGGCGCCCCGGCTGCACCGATGCTGATGGGAGGCTTGGCCGGTCAGGTGATCGGCGCCAGCGCCTACACCCAGGTGGATGGCAAGTGGTACGCGGAGCTGGGCGGTTACCGTTCGCCTTCGATCGCCTTCACCCATCACGTCAATGCGCCGTATGACGGCAAGCTGTCGGGCGTCGCTCCGTATGCGCGGCTGGCCTATACCTGGAACCTGCCCAACGGGGACGTCTCCCTCGGTGGTTTCCTGCTCGACCTAAAGCGTGGCCTGCTCGGTGCCGATATCGCCGGCAATCCGGTGCCGTTGGCCGGCCCGACCGATCATTACAGCGACGTCGGCGTGGATTCCAGCTACCAGTACACGCAGGGTAGCCACACCGTGACGCTGGCCGGGTTGTATGTCGATGAGCGCCAGACACTGAATGCCACGTTTGCTGGCGGTGGTTCCTCGAACCTGCACAACAGCCTGCAGGCGCTGAACGTCAAGGGCAGCTATTGGTACCGCAACACCTACGGCGTGACGCTGGACCAGTTCGTTAACAACGGCAGCAGCGACGTCACGCTGTACGGCAACGACGGTTCGCCCAACACCCAGGGCGGCATGGTGGAGTTCAACTACAACCCGTTCGGCGAGTCCAATTCGTGGGAGGAGCCGTGGCTCAACGTGCGCCTGGGCCTGCAGTACACCTACTACACCCGTTTCAGTGGCCGTGTGCGCAACGTCGATGGTGCCGGTCGCAATGCCAGTGACAACAACACCCTTTACTTCTATGTGTGGCTGGCCATCTAAGCCGCGCAGCAGAAGCTGAGACAAACCATCGGGTGGCGGATCGCGAGATCCGCCACCCGAATTCGTGGAGTGGCTACAAAAGCGGAGCCGGCTGATCAGGCGAGGGGGTGCGGTGCTGCCGGTGCGTTGTCCAGAGCGTGCTGCTGCAGTTCCTTCAGCAGCTGGAAGATTTCCCGGTACGCGCGTGGCGGTTTGTTCGCTTCGCGCTCGCTGCGCGCCTGGCGGATCAGTGAGCGCAGGTGCTGGCGGTCGATCTGCGGGTGCTCGGTGATCAGTTCGGAGAGGGCGCCTTCGTCCTCGTCGATCAGGCGCTCGCGCAGCGCTTCCAGCCGATGCATGGCGGCGTTTTCCTGGCGCTGTTTTTCGCGGTTCTCGCCCAGTTCGCCGCGCACGGCGGCGAAGGAGGCGTCGTCAAAGCGGCGCATCACCTTGGCCAGATACGCCAGCTGCCGCTTGCGCGCGATGTGGGCGGTGGTGCGGCGGGTGATCTCGACCTCGCGGCGCACGTCGTCGGGCAGCTCGAGCCGGGCCAGCCGGCTGGGTGGCACCTCGATCAGCTGGGCGGCCAGTGCCAGCACGGCCAGCGCCTCGCGGCGCTGCTGGGTGCGGCTGGGGCCGTAATCCGTTTCATCGAGTTCGGTCTGGTTACGGCTGCGGCTGGGGCTCACGGTTTCATTTCCAGTAAGGATGGCGCATGGATCAGGCGTGCGTGGCGTCGTTGCCGGCAGCAGCGCATTCTGGCGATTCCAGCGCGAAGCGTGCGACCGGCTGGCCATTTAGCACGATGGTTTCGCAGAACATCGCCGCCGGCCGCACCCACAGCCCGAATTCGCCGTACAGCGCCTGGTACACCACCAGTGGCTCCAGCGTCTCGCTGTGCCGGGCGGTGCCCAGCACGCGGTAGCGCTGACCTTTGTAGTGACGGTAGATGCCGGCGGTCGGTTGCATGGAGGATTCCCGCGGCGCCTTTCATTCCGTCGCGGCGGCCCCATCTCCGGGACTGACCCACGCGGGATTCGGCGGTTGCGAACCCCTCATTCTACGCGTCAAACCTTCAGGAAGCCCAACGTGAGCGAAGTCGCCATCAGCCAGGATCGCCATCCCGACGACCGCAGCCAGCAGGAACTCGACCGGCTGGCCGAGCTGGCCGAAGACGTGATCCGCCGCGCCCGCGCCGCCGGCGCCAGCCAGGCCGAGGTGGCCGCCAACATCCAGACGGGGCTGAGCGTCAACGTGCGTCTGGGCGAGGTGGAGACGGTCGAGCACACCCGTGATCGCGGTTTCGGTCTCACCGTGTATTTCGGTCAGCGCAAGGGCTCGGCCAGCACCGCCGACCTGCATCCCGATTCGATCCAGGCCACGCTCGACCAGGCCTGCGCGATCGCCCGCTACACCGAGGCCGACCCGGCCGCCGGGCTGGCCGACGCGGCGCGCATGGCCACCGCGTTTCCGGATCTGGATCTGTGGCATCCGTGGGCGCTCGACACCGCCGGCGCGATCGAGCTGGGCATTGCCATCGAGGAGGCTGGCCGCGCGCACGCCGGCATCAGCAACTCGGACGGTGCCAGCGTGCAGGCCGGCCAGGGCGTGTCGGTGTACGCGAACTCGCACGGCTTCGTGGGCCGCGAGCGCGGCACCCAGCACTCGCTGTCGCTGGCGCTGATCGCCGGTGCCGACGACGCCATGCAGCGCGATTACTGGTACGACAGCGTGCGTGCGGCCAGCGACTTCATCAGCGCCAAGGCGCTCGGCGACCGCGCCGCCGAGCGCACGCTGGCGCGGGTGGGCGCGCGCAGCCTGTCCACGCGGCAGTGCCCGGTGCTGTTTGCGCCCGAGTTGGCGCGCGGGCTGATCGGCCATCTGCTGGGCGCGGTCAGCGGCGGCGCGCTGTATCGCCGCGCCAGCTTTCTGCTCGACCACCTCGGCAAGCCGGTGATGCCGGCATGGCTGAACATCGTGGAGCGGCCGCAGCTGGCGCGCGGGCAGGGCTCATCCAGCTTCGACGCCGAGGGCGTGGCCACCCGCGACAGCGCCCTGATCGAACGCGGCGTGCTGGCGCGCTACGTGCTGGGCAGCTATTCAGCGCGCAAGCTGGGGCTGGAATCCACCGGCAATGCCGGCGGCATCCACAACCTGATCGTCGAGGCCGGCAGCGCGGACGGCGCGGCCGACGGCTTCGACGACATGCTCCGGCGCATGGGCAGCGGCCTGCTGGTGACCGAGGTGATGGGCCAGGGCGTGTCCACGCTGACCGGCGACTACTCGCGCGGCGCGGCGGGCTTCTGGGTCGAGGGCGGCAAGATCGCCTACCCGGTGGAGGAAATCACCATCGCCGCCAACCTGCGCGAGATGTTTGCCGGCATCGTCGCGGTGGGGGCGGACGTCGATCCGCGCTCGCACATCCTCACCGGCTCGATCCTGCTGGAGCGCATGACGGTGGCGGGCGAATAGGCCACAAGCTCCACGATGGTTTAATGATCTTACGAGCCCACCCTGTGGGCGATGTTCTTGTTTCGGCATTGAGGACGAGCATCGCGCACAGGGTGCTGGCAGCTGGCTGGGTGGAGATCAGGCGATCGTAGCTGCCGCCGCGGGTGCATCTTTGCTATCGGCTGCTTCTAGCAGCCTGTCGGGCTTGAGATCGGCGCAGCGCCCCTCTGCGCACCAAGCAGGCAAATCGCACCAACGGGGTGCGAAAACAGGGGCATCCGTCGCCACTTTCGCCGAAACGAACGGATTTCCG
>JAJYSM010000042.1 GCA_021793575.1 Pseudomonadota bacterium | reverse complement strand
CCCACGCCTGGCTCACCGACGTCCTCACCCGCCTGCCCACCACCAAGGACCGCGACATCGAGGGCCTGTTGCCGCTCGCATAGCTCTGGACTGCCTTCAAGATGAGGCGGGCAGACGCTTACGATGGTCTGCCAGTTGCGCGCGCACAGCGGGCCGAGTTTGGGGCCGAGGGACCACGACCGGTGGGCGAGCTTTTCGGCCGTGGCGAAATCGCGCAGCCGTACGGCGACCTCGGCGCGATCCTGCAGCAGGTCGGGCGAGTCGGGGCTGAGCCTGATCGCCTGATCGAGCTTGGCGGCGGCCGCGGCGTACTGGCCGGCACGCTCGTCCTGGCGAGCCGCATCCAGCAGGGCGGTGACGCCGGGATCGCGCAGCGGGTTCACGCTGATCACGGATTTCTCGCGCGCGCCGGCGGCGCGTATCGCCGCCACCAGATCATAAGTAGACACCGCCTGACGCGGCGGCGGCGCAGGCCGGGGCGCAAACAGGCTGCAGGCATTGAGCAGAGTAGCGGCGAGCAGCAGGCATGGCAGGCGCAGGCGCCTGGTACGAGACAACGGCATGCTCAGTTCCGCATCGGGTTGGCGTCGGGTGCGGCGGGCGCGCTGGCGCCCGCCGCGGGGGTGGCGCTACCGCCGCCGAACAGGTTCTGCACTCCCTGCCAGAAGCAGCCTTCGGTGTCCGTCGACAGCGTGCCGACGACCACCGGAAACTGGCGTGCGCCCTGGCACTGCGGTTCGGTGCGCTTGCCGTCGGCCGGGTTGATCCAGGCCATTTCCAGGCCTTCACCCGGGCTGGCCGACAGCGGCCGCGTGGGCAGCTTGGCGAATAGCGCGCGCCACGCGCGCAGCGCGCCGCTGGCGCCGAACAGCGTGGTCGGCTTGTTGTCGTCGCGGCCCATCCAGAACACCGCCAGCTGCTCGCCGGTGAAGCCGGCAAACCAGCTGTCGCGCAGGTCATTGCTGGTGCCGGTCTTGCCGGCGGCGTGCAGCCAGGCCAGCCCGGAATTGCCGATCGCGCTGGCGGTGCCGTACAGCGCCACCTGCTGCATCGCCCAGGTGATCTGGCGCACCGCGGTCTGGTATTCGCCGCTGCCACCCTGCACCTGGTAGCGCTTGATCGTGCGGCCGTTGCCGTCGAGCACGCCGCGCACCGCCACCAGCGGCAGCGCGTGGCCGTCCGAGGCGAGGTATTCGTACAGGTGCGCCACCTGGAATGGCGACAGATCGAGCGCGCCGATCAGCAGCGACGGGCTGGGGTTGACGTCGGTGAGGCCGAACGATTGCAGGAACGCCCGGATCCGCGGCAACCCGATCGCCAGGCCGAGGTGGATGGTGGCGAGGTTCCACGAATGCGCCAGCGCGTCGACCATCGGCAGCTGGCCATGGCTCTGGTTGTCGTCGTTGTGCGGCGTCCACACGCTGCCATCCGGCTGGCGCAGGCTGACCGGGCTGTCATCGAGCAGGCTGGCCAGATTCCAGCGCTCCGGCTGGGTCAGCGCCACCAGGTAGACAAACGGCTTGATGGTCGAGCCGATCGGCCGGCGCGCGTCGAGCGCGCGGTTGAAGCCCTGGTCGCCCGGCAGCTTGCTGCCGACCACCGCCAGCACGCTGCCGGTGTGCGCGTCGGTAACCACCGCGGCTGCCTGCACGCCGTTGGCGCGCTTGCCGAGACCCTGCAGCGTGCTGCTGATCGCCTGCTCGGTATACAGCTGCGCGGCGGGGTCGAGCGTGGTGAAGATCGACAGGTTGCCCGCGCGCAGGGTGGCGTCGTCGAAGTCGGCGGTGATCTGCTGGCGCACCAGCTGCATGAAGGCAGGAAAGCGGTTGTGCGGCAGCTGGCCGTTGCTGATCACGTCCAGCGGCGCGGCCTGCGCCGCGTTGGTCTGCGCCGCCGTGAGCAGGCCGGTGTTGGCGAACTCCTGCAGCACCAGGTCGCGCCGCGCCAGCGCGCGCGCCGGCGCGCGGCGCGGGTCGTAATAGCTCGGTCCCTTGACCATGCCGACCAGCAGCGCGATCTCCTGCGGCCGCAGGTCCTGCAGGCGGCGGCCGAAGTAGAACTCCGAGGCGGCGGCAAAGCCGTGCACCGCCTGGTCGCCCTGCTGGCCGAGAAACACGTCGTTGACGTAGGCCTCCAGAATCCGGCCCTTGCTGTAGTGCGCCTCCAGCAGGATCGACATCAGCGCTTCGTTGAATTTGCGCGTGTAGGTCTGGTCGCGGTCGAGGAACAGGTCGCGCACCAGCTGCTGGGTCAGGGTGGAGCCGCCCTGCACCGTGTGGCCGGCACGCAGGTTGGCGAAGGCGGCGCGCGCGATGGCGCCGAAGTCGATCCCGATGTGGTGCTTGAAGTCGCGATCCTCCACCGCCTGCAGGCCGCTCAGCAGCAGCGGCGGCACGTCGGCCAGCGCCACCACGCGGCGGTCCTCCTGCTGGGCGCCGTACAGCGTGGCGATGCGCGCGGGGTCCAGATGGGTCAGCGCGATCGGCCGGTCGCTGGCAGCATCCTGCACCGACTCCACGATGCCGTTGCCCAGCGTCACGCGGATGCGTTTGGGCAGCTCGCCACCGTCGGGGCCGGCGTAGCCGCGCGAGGCGATGGTGTAGTGCGTGCCCTGCTTCACCCAGCTGCCGGGCACCTGGCCATGGCCGTCATGGCTGTAGCCGGCAAAGGTCAGCTCCAGCTCCAGCGCGGCCGGCGTCATCGGCTTGCCCGCACTCAGCGGCAACGGGCGCGCGTAGACGCGGGTGGGCACCGCGAACACCAGGTCGCTGAAACGATCCTGCACGCGCTTGTTCAGCACCAGCGTGTACGGCAGCAGAAAACCGAACAGCAGGCCCATGCCGATCCAGAACGGAATGCGCAGCCACGGCCACGAGCGGCGCGCGAGCGAACGGGTGCGGGTCAGGAAAGGCAACGTGGGCAAATCCGGCAAACGGGAAGAACGATCATAGGGCCTGCATACCGGCGCGCAAATGAATGCGGCGGGCGCGCACAGGGCAAATTGCGGGCAATCGCAACACCTGTGGGAGCGACTTCAGTCGCGATGCTGTTGCTTTGATGCATGCCAAGGTGCAACAGCATCGCGACTGAAATCGCTCCCACCAATGGAGTATTCGCTGTGGCTACAGCCGCACGCTGTTCGCGTGAGGCCGGTCGCCGGCCGTCCACGCCGCCGCCTCCGGCCGGAACGGTCGCGGATGGATGCCGAGCACGCGCTGCAGTTCGCCGTTGTCGGCCAGCAGATCCGCCTCCAGCCGCTGCAGCGGCCCGCGCAGCCGCGGCAGCGCGCGCTGGCCCAGCCGCAGCAGCCACGCCGGCAGCGGCAGCGGCACGGTGGCCTGCGGCAGGCTGTGGCGCACCCGCGCAAACATCTCCGCGGCCGGCAGGCGCTCGCCGCCGCCGATCGGCAGCACGCGTCCGGCCGAGGCCGGACACGCCAGCGCCGCCAGCACGGCCTGCGCGATGTCGTCGGCGTGCACCGGCTGGCGCAGCCCGCGTCCGGCAGGCAGCGGAAACAGCCGCGTGCGCATCGCGCGGCGGGCGATCGGGGTGAGGCTCTTGTCCAGGCCCGCGCCGTAGACCAGGGTCGGCCGCAGCACCGTCCACGCGCAGCCGTGGCGATCGCACGCGCGCGCCAACGCGTGCTCGCCATCGCGCAGCTGGCGGGCGATGGCACGTTCGGCCGGCACGCGCGACTCGCGCTTGCTCTCGGCGCTCATCGAGCTGGTGGCGATCACCCGCGGCGCCTGCGTCAGCGGCGCCGCGGCCAGCCACTCGGCCAGCGCGGGCAGCGGGCCGAAACTGAGGATCGCCGACAACGGCGGCAACGCGGGCACGTCATGCGGCAGCTGGCCGTGCAGCCAGCGCACGCCGGCGGGCTGCGCGCGCGGCTGGCGACTCAGCGCCAGCACCGATTCGCCGCTGGCCAGCAGCCGCGGCAGCAGAAAGTGGCCAATCTGGCTGCTGCCGCCGAGCACCAGCACCGTCATGTCGCGCTCACGGACCGTCCTGCAGCCGCGCCGTGAGGTCGATCACGCGCGGATGATTGGGTGCCAGCTTGCGCGCATGCGCCAGCGACTGCGCCGCGTCGATGCGGTTGCCGCGGGCCAGCTGCCGATCGGCCTCGTCCAGCCACGCGGTGGCCATGCGGTCGCTCAGCGCCGGCAGCGCAGCGTCACCCGGCGACAGCTCGGCGAGGTTGGCCAGCATCGCGTCGGCCTGCACCAGCTGACGTTGCGCCAGCGCCTGGCTGAACAACTGCTCGACCTGCCCCGGCAGCGCCTGCATGCCCTGCATCGCCGCCGCGTTGTTGCCGTCGATCGCCAGCGCGTTGCGATAGAGGTCGTACGCGCAGTCACCCGGGGGCAGCATGATGTCCCCGCGTTTCGTTGCCGCCTGCGCGCGCCGCACCAGCTGCGCCACCGCCGCGGCCTGCTGCGGCGGCAGCGTGCCGATCGCCGCCGTGGCCAGCGGAGCCGAGGGCGCGGCGGCAGGCGCCGGCGTCTTGCTGGCCAGGCTGGCCAGACGTGCGCGCGCCGCCGCCAGATCGGCCGAGCGCGGTGCCAGCTCGGCGGCCTGATCGAGCAGACTGCTGGCCTGTGCCGCGTCGCCCGCATCCAGCGCGGCGTTCGCCTGCACGGTCAGCGCCTGCGCCACCTTGCCCAGCCCGGCCCTGGCCTGCGGGTTATCCGGATCGAGCGCCAGCGCCGCCTTGAAATGGGTCAGCGCGGTGTCACTGCCGGTGCCGCCGATGCGACCGGCGCGCAGCGCGGCCAGCCCCTGCGCCAGCGCATCGCTGAGCGCGCCACTGTCCTGCCGGTGCGCGCGCGCCTGCGCGGCACGCAGCGCCGGCAGTGCGCCGTTGTTGGGTTGCAGCGCGGTGAGCTGTTCGATGCTGGCATCCGCGGTAGGCAGGTCGTTGGCATCCAGCGCCTGGCGCGCCCTGACGGCCAGCGCGTCGCCGACCTGATCCATGCCATGCGCCGCCACCGGATTGCCGGGCTCGGCCTGCAGCACGCGCCGGTACAGCGCACCGGCACCCCCTTCGCCGTCCAGCTTGCCGGCGGCCAGTGCCTGCTGCGCCTGATCGATCAGGTCCACCGTTTGCACCTTGGCCACGCGCGCGACGCTGATCGCGTGATCGAGCCGGTCGATGTCGCGGCCGCCGCCGAGCAGCTCGCGCGCCAGCGCGGCCTGCTGCGTAGCCTGATCGAGACGGCCGGTCTGCAGCGCCGCATCGGCCTGCGCCAGCTCGGCCTGACCGACCTGCTGCAGGCCCTGGCGGGCGCGGTCGTTGTCCGGCTCCAGCGCGATTGCGGCCTGAAACAGCTCGCGTGCGCTGGTGCCGTCCTGGCCGTCCAGATGGCCAGTCTGCAGCGCCTGCTGTGCGCGTCCCAGCACATCGTTGAACTCGGTCCGCGGCAGCAACGCGCGCAGGCGGTTCTGGCCCAGCCACAGCGAGGTCAGCGCACCGATCAGAACCAGCAGCAACAGTGGAATCAGCCAGCCGCGGCGGCGCTGGCGAACGGGCGGCTGCGCCGGGCTGCCGGGCCCGCGCCGCGGTTCCACGGTGACCTGTGGCAGGCCGTCGGTCTCGGCGGGCCGGCGTACGTCCAGATGATCGAGATCACCCAGCGTGGGCTCGGTGCGCACGTGGGAATCCACATCGTGCTGGTCGCGGTGTCCGCTCATGATTGTGCTGGCTGTGGAGGCATCCAATGCAGCTTAACATCGCGTCGCAAGCGCACTCCGGCTCGCAAAATCGGGCGTTCAGCTTGACGGGATGCGCCGGCAGCGCACCGCTCAGCCGGCGCCGACGCGCCGCACATCCACCACGTTGGGCAGCGCCAGCAGCTTGCCGAACAGGGTCGACAGCTGCTCGAAATCGCGCACGCGCAGGGTGTAGCGCATATCCACCTCGCCGGTGCGCGCCAGCAGCCGGCTGGACGAGGCGATGATGTGGGTGCCGGCGTTGCTGATCAGGCCGGTGACGTCCTTCTGCAGGCCCTTGCGATCGTAGCCGCGCAGCTCGATGTCGACCTCGTAGGCCTGGCTGGCGGCGTGGCCCCAGCTCACCTCGATCACCCGGTCCGGATCGCGCCGCGCCAGCCGCACCAGGCTGGCGCAGTCGGCGCGGTGCACGGACACGCCGCGGCCCTTGGTGATGAAGCCGCGCACCGCGTCGCCGGGCAGCGGCTGGCAGCAGCGCGCCAGCGTGGTCAGCAGGTTGCCGATGCCCTCGATGCTGAGCGTGCTGTGATCGAGCGTGGCCGGCCGCGCGCTGGTGATCGGTGCCGGCAGCGGCGCCGGCGGCGCGGCCTCCTGCAGCACGCGGGCGATCTGGCCGGGGGTGATCTCGCCCAGCGCCAGCGCCACCAGCAGCTCGTCGTGATTCTTCAGGTGAAAGTGCGCCGGCAGTTTGGCCACCTCGGCGGTGGGCAGCGCCAGCCGCTTCAGCTCGCGCTCGAACATGACGCGGCCGGCCGCCACGTTGGCGTCGTGGGCGATGCGGCGAAACCAGCCACGCACCTTGTCGCGCGCGCGCCCGGTGTGCAGATAACCGTGATGCGGCGACAGCCAGTCACGGCTGGGTTCGGCCACCTTGGCGGTGAGGATTTCCACCCGGTCGCCGCTCTGCGGCTGGTGCGTCAGCGGCACGATGCGGCCGTTGACCTTGGCGCCGCGGCAGCGATGGCCGACCTCGGTATGCACGTGGTAGGCAAAATCCAGCACGGTGGCGCCGCGCGCCAGATCGAAGATCTCGCCCTTGGGCGTGAGCAGATAGACGCGATCTTCCAGCAGCTCGGTGTGCAGGTCGGCGGCCAGCGCGCTGTCGTCGCCGCGCGGTTCCAGCAGCTTGCGCATCCAGGCGATCTTGGCCTCGAATTCGGCGTCGCCGCTGCCGCCTTCCTTGTAGCGCCAGTGCGATGCCACACCCAGCTCGCTGGCGCGGTGCATGGCGTGGGTGCGGATCTGCACTTCCAGCGTCTTGCCGGCCGGACCCAGCACGGCGGTGTGCAGCGAGCGGTAGCCGTTCGGCTTGGGGCGCGCGATGTAGTCGTCGAACTCGCCCGGCAGATGCGGCCAGCGCGCATGCACCACGCCGAGCGCGCCGTAGCAGTCGGCCACGCTATCGACCAGGATGCGCACCGCGCGGATGTCGTACAGGTCGGAAAAATCCAGCGCCTTGCGCTGCATCTTCTTCCAGATCGAATAGATGTGCTTGGGCCGCCCGGCCAGCTCGGCGCCGATGCCGGCCGCGGTCAGCGCCTGCTGCAGCTCGGTCAGCGCATCGCGGATGAAACCCTCGCGGTCGGCGCGACGCTCGTCGAGCAGCTGCGCGATGCGGCGGTAGGTATCCGGCTGCAGCAAGCGGAAGGCCAGATCCTCCAGCTCCCATTTCAGCTGCCAGATGCCGAGGCGGTTGGCCAGTGGCGCGTGGATGTCGCGCGTGAGCCGCGCCAAGGCGGCCACCTGCCCGGCCGGCGCGCTCGCCAGCGAGCGCATCCGCGCCAGCTGCCGCGCCAGCAGCACGAACACGACGCGCAGGTCACGCACGATCGCCAGCAGCAGCCGGCGCAGACCCTCGGCGGCGGCGCTCTGCGGCGCGTGCTGGGCGTGCAGCGCCCACACCTGTTCGGCCGCCTGCTGCCCCGCCACCAGCCGCTGCAGCTCGGCCGGCAGCCGCGGCGCCTGCGCCGCCCACAACGCGGGATCGACGCATGCCAGCTCGAACCACAACGCGGCAGCCTGGGTTTGCGCGTCGCATCCGAGCATCTCCAGCAGGTCCAGCACGTCGCAGCACTCGGCCTGGTTCAGCGGCTGCTGCGCGCACGCCTGCAGCGCTTCGATCAGCAGCGGCGCACGCGGGCCGGCGCGATCGCGCCACAGCAGCAGGCTGGAGGATGGGTCGGCGTGAGCCATGAGGCAGAGGTCCGGTGCAGGCGATCATCTTAGCCGCAGCGCCGGCAGGACGATGCGCGACGCTTGGCGGGAGGGCGCCGCGGCGTGCAGAATCGGTGCCTGTTCCCCACGCCCGCCCACGAGAATGCCGCCATGACGACACGCCCACGTCACCGCACCTTGTTGCTGCTGCCCGCGCTGCTGGCCCTGCTGGGCGGACTGCCGGCGCATGCGCAGCAGGCCGCCGGGCTGCAGCAGCGCATGAGCGCCAGCGAGTTCAAGGCGGCCGGGCTGGACAAGCTGTCGCCGCAGGAGCTGGCCAGCCTCGACCGCTGGCTGGCCGGCCACGGCAAGGTCGTCACCAAGGTGGTCAGCACCAGCGGCAAGCCGGTGTTCTACACCGACGAGAGCAAGCGCCGGCCGATCGATGCGCACATCGTCGGCCATTTCGGCGGCTGGAGCGGGCACAACCTGGTCACGCTGGACAACGGCCAGCAGTGGCAGCAGATCGGCAGCGACCAGCCGTACTGCGGCGCTTCCGACAACCCGGTGGCGAAAATCAAGCCCAGCCTGTTCGGCAACTGGCTGATGTACGTGAACGGCTGCAACGACAGCGTGCACGTGCGCCGCCAGCGCTGATCGCTCTCAGCGCAGCACCTCGATGGCCCGCGCCAGCCGCTTGGCCGAGACCGGCTCGGCGGTCTTCAGCTCCTGCGCGAACAGCGACACGCGCCATTCCTCGATCAGCCAGCGCAACTCGTCCAGCCCCGCGCGGCCGGCGGCGCGATGGCGCAGATATTCGCGCCAGTACGGCAGCACCTGCAGCAGGCGCTGCTGGTCCTTTGCCGGGTCCAGCCGCAGGCGCTCGCCGCGCAGGCGCATCGCGCGCAGATAGCGCGGCAGCTGCGCCAGCCGCGCGCGCGGCAGCTCGCGCGCGAAGCCGCTAGCCAGCAGCGCATCGCGCTGCTCGGCGAGGTCGTCGTAGCTGGCGCGGGCAAACCCCAGCAGCGGCGGCTGCAGCCAGGGTCGCAGTTCGGCCTGCGCCTCGATCACCGGCTCGATCAGCTGCAGCCGCTCCACCGCCGCGCCGAACAATTCGCGCGCCGCCTGCGCCTGCAGCGCCTCGAACGCGCCGGCGCTGCGCACCTGCAGTTCGTGCCGCTGCAGCAGGTCGTCGAAGCCGCCTTCGACCAAATCCTCGCGCAGCCCGTCGATGCTGCCCAGCCGCCGCTCCTGCGCATCCTGCGCCCGCGGCACTCGGCCATCCTTGGCCAGCGCGGCGTACTTCAGCGCCAGCGGGCCGTGGATCGGCAGTCGCCGGCGCGCCTGCTTGAGCTCGCCGGCCAGCGCGTTGCGCAGCAGGCGCACCACGCCCTCGCGGTGCGCCGCGAGCGCCTCGTCGCGGTGCTCGAACACGCGCAGCGCCACCGTCTCACCCAGGTCGACCAGCGCCGGAAACGCCAGCAGGCCGCCGTCCGCGCGCAGCTGCTCGGGGATCTCGGCGAAGTCCCAGCTGGCGACCTCGGCGCGGCTCAGCTCGATCTCGGTCTTGCGCGAAAACGCCTCGCGCGCGCGGCCCTCCCATTGCCCGCGCAGCGCGGCCAGATCGCGACCGGCGGCCAGCGTGGTGCCGCCCTCGTCGTGCAGGCGATAGCGCATGGCGAAATGCGCGGGCAGCTCGACCGCGGCGAACTCGTCCGCGGTCACCTCGACGCCGGTGGCGCGGCGCAGAAAGGCCACCAGCGCCCTGGCCAGCGGCTCGTCGCGCGCCGGCTCAGCCGCCACGAACGCGCGCGCGAAATCCGGCGCCGGCACGAAATTGCGGCGCAGCGATTTGGGCAGGCCGCGGATCAGCTCGGCCACCTTGTCGACCAGCAGGCCGGGCACCAGCCATTCGCAGCGCGCCGCCGGCAGCGCGTTCAACATCGCCAGCGGCAGCTGCAGCGTCACGCCGTCGGCCTCGTCGCCGGGCAGGAAGCGGTACTCCAGCCGATAGCGCTGCGGTGGGATCTCCATCGCGGCGGGAAACGCCTTCGGGTCGAGTCCCGCACCGCCGGCCAGCACGTCGTCCAGCGACCAGCGCAGCGCCGCCTGCTCGGCGGGACGCGCCTTGCGGTACCACGCCTCCAGACCGCGGCTGCTGGCGATGTCCCCGGGCAGCTTGCCCTCGAAGAACGCCACCAGCTCGTCCTCGTGCCGGATCAGACCCTCGCGCCGCTGCCTGGCCTCGATGCCGCGCGCATCTTCCAGCACGCGCTGGTTGGCGCGCAGAAAATCTACCCTGGCCTCGATCTCGCCGCGCACCAGCGCCTCGCGCAGAAAGATCGCGTGGGCCAGCGCGGGGTCCTGCGCCTGAAACGTCACCGCGCGCTTTTCCACCAGCACCAGCCCGAACAGGCTCACCTGCTCCCACGCTACCACGCAGCCGCGCTTGCGCGACCAGTGCGCATCGCGGCAGCTGGTGCGCAGCAGGTGCGCCGCCTGCTGCTCGATCCACAGCGGTTCCACCCGCGCATTCATCATGCCCCACACGCGTCCGCCGACATCGAGCACCTGCGCCGAGAAGATCCAGTTAGGCGGCACCTTCGCCAGCGCCGAACCGGGAAACACCTGGAACTTGCGCTCGCGCGTGCCGAGGTAGACGCCCTTTTCGTCCTTGCGCCCGACCTGCGTCGGCAGGCCGGCGAGCAGGCTGCGGTGGATGTTCTCGTAGGCGGGATCGGGGACCGCATCGGGAGCCGAATCGGGAACGGGGAACGGGGAACGGGGAACGGAGGGTGATGCGCCAGCCATGCGCCGCTCTTTTCCGGCCGCAGCCTTGCGTCCACCCAAAGCGGAAGGCATGGCTTGCAGGGCTCTCCGGGTTTCCTGTTCCCCCTTCCCCGATCCCCAGATTTCTCCCGCCACCAGCAGCAGCTGCCGGTGCAGCTCGCGCCATTCGCGCAGGCGCATGAAACTGAGGAAGTGCCGCGAGCACCAGTCGCGCAGTTTCGACTGGGTCAGCTCCTCGTGCGCATCGTGATAGGCGCGCCACAGGTTCAGCACGCCGACGAAATCGGACTTCGGATCGGCGAACGCGGCGTGCGCGGCGTCGGCCTGCTGGCGCGCGTCGGCCGGGCGTTCGCGCGGATCCTGCACGCTGAGAAAGCTGACGATGGTGAGCAGCTCGCGCAGGCTGTGCCGCTGCTCGGCCTCGACCAGCATGCGCGCCAGCTGCACGTCGATCGGCAGCCGCGCCAGCGTGCGACCGATCGGGCTGAGCCGGCGCGCCGCGTCGATCGCCCCGATCTCGGCCAGCCGGCGGTAGCCGTCGGCCACCACGCGCGGATCGGGCGCTTCCAGAAACGGAAAATCCTCCACCTCGCCCAGCTGCAGCGCCAGCATGCGCAGGATCACGTTGGCCAGCGACGAGCGCAGCAGCTCCGGGTCGGAGAACGCGGCGCGGCCGGCGAAATCCGCCTCGTCGTAAAGGCGATAGCACACGCCGGGGCCGACGCGGCCGCAGCGGCCCTTGCGCTGGTCGGCGGCGGCCTGCGCGATCGGCTCCACGTGCAGCCGTTCGAGCTGGCTGCGCTGGCTGTAGCGCTTCACGCGCGCGCTGCCGGTGTCGACCACGTAGCGGATGCGCGGCACCGTGAGCGAGGTCTCGGCCACGTTGGTCGCCAGCACCACGCGGCGTTTCGGACCGGGCTTGAACACGCGATCCTGGTCGCCGGCAGACAGCCGCGCGTACAGCGGCAGAATCTCGGTCTCGCGGTACTGCCGCCGCGACAGCAGCAGGTGCGCGTCTCGGATCTCGCGCTCGCCGGGCAGAAACACCAGCACGTCGCCGGGGCCACCGCCCAGACTGCGGTCGGCGATGATCTCGTCGACGACCTGGGCAATGTGCTCGGCGCTGCCCTGCTGCATGTCGCCGCGCGCATTCCGTAGGAGCGCACCCTGTGCGCGATGCTCTTTCTTTGGTTGCGGCGAAGAGCTATCGCGCACAGGGTGCGCTCCTACTGCATCCACCGGCCGCCAGCGCAGCTCGACCGGATGCGCGCGCCCTTCCACCGTCACTACCGGCGCGCCGTTGAAGTGTTCGGCAAAGCGCGCGGTGTCGATGGTGGCCGAGGTGACGATGATCTTCAGCTGCGGCCGCTTCGCCGCGAGGCGCTTCAGATAGCCGAGCAGGAAGTCGATATTGAGGCTGCGCTCGTGCGCCTCGTCGATGATCAGGGTGTCGTACGCGCCCAGCCACGGATCGCCCTGCGTCTCGGCCAGCAGGATGCCGTCGGTCATGAACTTCACCAGCGTGCGCTCGGACACCTGGTCGGTGAAGCGCACCTGGAAACCCACCTGCTCGCCCAGCGGCGTGCCCAGCTCCTCGGCCACCCGCCGCGCCACCGAACGCGCCGCCAGCCGGCGCGGCTGGGTGCAGCCGATCATGCCCGCCTCGCCGCGGCCCGCGGCCAGGCACAGCTTGGGCAGCTGGGTGGTCTTGCCCGAACCGGTCTCGCCGGCGATCACCACCACCTGGTGCTGGCGGATCAGCGCCACGATCTCCTCGGCGCGGGCGGTGATCGGCAGCGACTCGTCCAGCCGGAGCGCCGGCTTGGCCGCGATGCGCGCGCGGCGGCGGGCGGCGGAGTTTTCGATATCCGCCGCCAGCGCGGCCAGCCGGCGCGCGTCGGGCTGCCGGCCCAGCCCGCGCCAGCGGCCGAGCAGGCGGCCGACGTCGCGGCTGGAGACGTGTTCCAGCGCCTGGCGCAAGTCGCGCAGGCGCGCATCCATGGCGGAGTCGTCGGGGGCGGGCATCGGGCTGTCGTTCATCGGGCCGCCCATGATAGCCGCAGGCTATGGGCCGCATCGGCAGGATTCATTTCCGCGCGGCACGGCTTCACGCTGATGCTGCGCTCGCTGCTGAGGTAGGCGCGTACCCTGTGCGCGAAGGCTCCGGGTGGGAGCGACTTCAGTCGCGATGCCTTTGCTTTGATGACACATCAGAACAAGCGCATCGCGACTGAAGTCGCTCCCACAAAGAAGGCGAAAGCATGTGCCATCAATGATTGCGCGGCTCACGCCGCGCAATCATTTCCCCATTACCCCTTCGGCGCCGGCCCCTTCACCGCGGTGACGAAGCCGTCGGCGCGGATGTACTTCGCATAGGCCTGCTGCACCTGCGGCGCGGTGAGCTGCAGGTAGTGCTGGCCGGCGGTGGTCATTGCGTCCAGTGGCTTGCCCTCGATCGACAGTTGCAGCAGCTGGCCGCCGATCGCGCCGAAGCTCGATTCGCCCAGCGGAATCTGCCGCAGCAGGATGCCCTTGGCGCGCTTGAGGTCGCTGGCCGACACCGGTTGCTGCTGCATCTGCTGCAGATCCTTCACCACGATGGCGCTGGCCGCCGCCACCTTGTCCGGATCGGCGCCGAACGAGACCGTGTAGGTGCTGCGGTGCTTGCCCAGGCTGAAGCTGGTGCCGACGCTGTAGACCAGCCCGCGCGTGTCACGCAGGTCGTGGTACAGCCGCGAGGCGTAGAAGCCGCCGCCGAGCACCTGGTTGCCCAGGTTGAGCGCGAAGCGCGCCGGATCGTCGCGCGTCACCGCGATGGTCTGCGCCATCGTCACGCTGTCCTGACTGGCGCTGCTGTCGGGCACGTTGAACTGGGCGGGCCGGTTGGCCGGCACCGCGGGGTAGTTGACCGCAGGCTTTGCACCCGCCGCCTGCCAGCCGCCGAACGCCTGCTGCACCACCTGCTTCGCCTGCGCCGGATCGACCTTGCCGACGATCACGATGGTGGTCATGTCGGGGCGGAAGGTTTGCGCGTAGTACTGCTTCACCTTGTCCAGGCTAAGCGCCATCACGCTCTGCGGCGTGGCGTGGCGCAGCTGCGGATCATTGGGCGGCAGCAGCGCCTTGTCCAGGCCCATCTCGGTGAGGAAGGCGGGCGACTGCAGCTGCCCGGCGACGATGCCGGCCAGCTGGTGCTGCACCACGGCGAACGCCTGCGGCGGCAGCGCCGGATGCAGCTCGTTGTCGGCCAGCAGCTTGATGCCGTCTGCAAAATGCGCCGACGGCACCGACAGCGAAAAACTGCTGCCGGCCGACGCCTGCGCGCTGATCGCGTCCAGCGCCTGCTGGTACTGCAGCCGGTTGAGGCTGGTGGTGCCGAAGGCGAACAGCCCGCCGAGCACCTCAGCGGCACCCTCCTCGCCCTTGGGCGCCTGCAGGTCCTGGTTGGTCTGGACCTGGCCGAACACCTGCACGGTGTCGCTGATCGACTCCGGCTGCACAATCAGGGTGAGGCCGTTGGGCAGCACGGTCTTCACCGGCGCCAGCGTGGAGCGCGGCACCGAGAGCTTGTCGAACGCATGCGCCGCCCAGTCCGGCAGGGTCACCGGCTTGTCCGGGCTGGAAGAGAAGCTCTCGGCGCCGCCGAAGCCCTTGCCGGCCACCGGCTTGCCCGAGCTTTCGGGCGTGAGCACGGCGGTGACCGCGTGCGCGGGAACGAAGGTGGCGCGGGCCAGCGCATTCACGCCGGCCGGCGTCACCGCCTCGATCGCCGCCTTCATCGCGTCGGGCGACTCCAGCCCCTGGAACGCCAGTGCCTGCGACCACGCGTTGGCCAGCCCGTCGACCGAGTTCTTCTGGAACTCCAGCGCGGCGATCGCCTTGCGCTTGGCCGCCGCCACCAGCGCCGGGTCGATGCCCTTGCTGGCCGCGTCAGCCAGGATCGCCTGCATCCGCGCCAGCACCGGCCGCGGGTTGCCGCCGCGCGGGAAGATGCCCACCGCCAGGCCCAGCCCGGCCTGCGGCATGAACTGCCCCACGAATCCGCCGTACAGCGCGGTGCCGTTCATGCCCATGCCGAACAGGTCGGCGCGCTGCGAGCCCAGCGCCGCGCCGAGCACGGCGGCGGTGGCGTAATCCGGCGCGGTCAACCCCGGCATGCGGTAGGCCAGATAGACCGAGCCGTACGGGCTGTCGGTGGGCAGTTGCACCGTCTTCGCCTGCACCGGCTTGAACGCAAACGTGGGCCGTGCCGGCAGCGTGCTGCGCGGAATGCCGCCGAACTGCGCCTTCACCTGCGCCAGCGCGGCGGCCGGATCGACGTCGCCGGCAATCACCAGAATCGCGTTGTTCGGCGCATACCAGGTGTCGTGAAACTGCTTCAGCATCGCCGCCGTGGTCTTGTCGAACGAGGCGCGCGTGCCCAGCGGCGTATGCGCGTACGGCGTGCCGTCGAACAGCTGCGCCTGCAGCTGCTCGTAGAACTTGTACGACGGATTGGACAGGTCGCGCGACACCTCCTGCTCGATCGCGCCGCGCTCCTTCGCCCACGCCGCGTCGGTCACGTCCACCCCGCGCATGCGCAGCGCCTCCACGTGCAGCGCCACGCCCAGATCCTGCGCCGGCGTCACGAAGTAGTACTGGGTGACGCTCTGCGTGGTATCCGCATTGAACGCACCGCCCATGTTCGCCGCGATCGCCGCCAGCTGGTCCTTCGACAGCCCCGGGCTGCCGCGAAACATCATGTGCTCCATCGCGTGCGCCGTGCCCGGAAACGCATCCGGCGCCTCGTCCGAGCCGGCCAGATAATTGATCTCGGTGGTCACCACCGGCGCCAACGTGTCGCGCACGATCACCACGCGCAGGCCGTTGTCCAGGGTGGCGCGGGTGACGTCGCTCGTCCCACTGGCGGCTGCCGTACCAGCGGCGAGGGCCAGCGCAATCGTGGCAGCCAGTCGCAGCACGCGCGGCTGGCCCATGACATTTTTCAGCGGCTTGTTCATCGAATCGGTCCTTGTGAGTGACGTGGGTGAAAACCGACGCGTGCGACGCGCCATGAACTGCCCCCGCTTCCATGCCGCGCAAGCCGGGGTGGTGAAATGCAGGCCTCGCGGGTCAGACAGCGGCCTGCGGGCCAGCGTTCCCGCCGGATTGACGGGCGCGGGCCGCCGCCAGGATCAGCTCGCGCGAGGCGCGCGCCACCAGGAAGTGCTGCAACAGGATCAGCGGCAGCATGGCGAGCGGTATCAACAGCTGCGCATCGTGCGGCCAGTGGATATCCGTGAAGGCCAGTCCAACGAAGGTCAGCATGCCGCAGCCATACAATACGCCGAGCATCCGATAGCGCTGGCGTGCCAGCCGGCCCTGCTCGTCGATGATCATTGCCGCCGTCACATACGACAGCCCGAACTCGCGCTGCAGTCTCGCGATGGTGATCAGCCGCATAAGCCCTACTCCACGAATCAGTTCGGCAGAAACGGATGCGGCCGCTGCTGCAGGCCGCGCCAACCGCGGCGGCCGAGCCAGAGCAGCCACAGCAGCAGCGCGGCCCAGCCGATACCCAAGTGGGCCAAGCGCAAAGGCTGCCACTGCGGCCCTGCGGTGAACGACAGCGCGGTGAGCGTGATCAGCGCCAGCGCCAACAGCATCAGAAAACCCCTGGGCCAACCGCAGAGCGGGCTTCCGCCAAGCACGGCCAGCGCCGATGCGGCCAGCATCCCCAGCGCGACGAGCGTCATGCCCAGCATGGCCGCGTCTACCTGCCAGCCCTGGTGCAGCAGCGCCGCCACGATGACGAACAGGGTCAGCCAGACCAGCTGGTCGCGGGCTGGGACCAGCATGGCCGCACGCAGCAGCGCGCGCCGGGCGCCGCGGCCATGCCCCAGGCCAGGCAGCAAGGCCAGCAAGGGCAGCTCGGCATTGGTCCTGCTCCAGCGTAGGTCCAGCAGTTGGGACGCTATCTGTGCGGTGATCAGGCTCATCATGGCGAAAAACCACATGGCCAGCGCGAAGCCCCTGTCACCGAACAAGCCTCCCAGGACGAGTCGCTCGCCTGCGTCCGGGTTCGCCGCGATAGCCCAGACGTACAGCGCAGGGAGGCCGACGAAAAGCTAGGGATGGAACGACTCGTCGCAGGCGGCTGCGCGCCGTTTCCGGCAGATACATGCCACCGAACGCCAGACGCAGCGATAGCGCCGGTGCCTGGGGTCCCGCCTGACGAAGATTCGGGGTCACCCTCAACCACGCCGGACGTGCGCGCAGGACCTCGGTGCTGGTCAACGCATCGCGCCGCGTCAGACCCACCGAGCGGCGAAAATTGAACACTGACGGTGCCGCGAAGCCGCGCGTCGACACCTGGTCCGCACACAGCAGCCGCCACCAGCGCAGCACCACCAGCAGCAGCACCAGCGCCGCCCCCGATAGCGCACCGTAGGTAAAACCCGGGCTGCCCGGTTTGGGCAACGCGGGCATCGGCAGCCACTGGCGCGTTGCGTTGTGCAGCGCGGGCAGCATAAGCAAGAGCATCCCCAGATAGGCCGGCATCAGCGCATACAGCGTGCCGATACCGGCACCGATCACCAGCAGCGCGGCAACGGTCAGCAGGTGGCCACCGGACCACAGCAGCAGCACCGGGCCGCCGATGGTCAGCAGCGCATACAGCAGCAGGCTGCGCACCACCTCGGTGCGCACGGCCGGCAGGCACACCTGCCGGGCATCAAGCACCAGCAGCAGCGTGTTGGGCATGAAAATGGTCCAGCAAAATACCGTGGCCGCACCCAGCGCCATGTCGGCCGCAGGCCACACGCGCGGTATGTGCGAAAAGCCCAGCAGCAGGCCGTAGCCCATGAAACCCAGGACGAACACGACCGCGGTGATCCAGCGCGTCGAGCGGGGCACCGCCATCCACGGCATCAGCAGGGTGCGGCCCAGGTTCATGCCGAAGCCCTCCGCCATCCAGATACAGTGCCGCCCCTCATCACGGCCGCCGACTGCGCCGTGTGGCCGCCTGCCGGACGCGCCACCGCAGGCCACGGTGCTGGCCGGTTCGGGTAGGGATCAGTCGTGTCCGTGCACATGCATGCTCTCCTCTCCATGTCATCCATTCGGCAGAAACGGATGCGGCCGCTGCTGCAGGCCGCGCCAGCCGCTGCGGCCGAGCCAGAGCAGCACGGCAACAAGCAACACCCAGCCGGCATCAAACAGCACCGTCAAACTGGTCATGGCCAGATTGCCAAGGTGCGAGTTGCGGCCGGACACAAACAGCGGAAGCATGAGCAGAAGAGTCCAAAGAAGGCCGATGCCAAGATTCGCCCAGCGCCCCGCCTCTTGACCGCCAAGGGTCAGCAGTGTGTATGCGACGAAAGCCACGGCCGCGGACAGCTGACTCGCCAGTACATACAGTTGCGTCGATGTTTGCGCATGCAGACCCACCGCCAGCGCGAGCAGCACAACCAGCAGCCCTAGCTGGATGCGCAATGGCGGTAGCAGGATGGCGCGCAGAAGGCCGCGTTTCACATCAGTACTGCCGCTGCGCAAGCCCGGCAACAGGGCCAGCAGTTGCAGCTCGGCGTTGGGCTTTCGCCAGCGCTGCGATAACTCGATCACACAGTTGAGCGCCATGTACGCCGATGCGAAACCAGCCAGCATCGACAACACGAGCAGCATGATCTGCGACTGCGCATAGGTACGGCCCAAGGCCTGCCAAACTATGAAGCCGCAGACCGCCGAGACGGCAGCCAGCATTACCATCCTCTTGCGCAGCCAGCCCATGACACTGGTTGGCATGAACATTCCACCCAACGCCAGCCGCAGACTGGCCACGGTGTGACCCGGTCCGCAACTGCGCAAGCTGGCCTTGGCCTGCATCCAGCTTGGGAGCGCAGCGATTGCTCGCGACCCATATCGACCAGCACCGGCTGCGAAGGCACCACCGATGCCTCTGCCAAGCCTCAGCACTGGCGGCGCGTTGCGGCCTGGCGCATAGGGCTTGCTGGCAACCAGCAGCTGGCGCGCACGCACCACCGCCACCAACAGCAGGAGCAGTACCGAAGGTATCGCCCAACCCAGAAAGCCCGCCTTGCCCGGACCCGGCACGGATGACGCGCGCATGACGAAGTAAAACGAGGCGTAGAACAGAATGCCCGCGTAGCGCGGCAGCAGGGCATACACGAGGCCACCGAGACAACACAGAGCCATGAATACGGCGACAACAACCGCATGGCCGGCAATCAGTCCAAAGACAAGCGCAGGCAGTCCCACGCTCAGCAAGCCATACAGCACGGCACCTGCCATAAGGCTGTGCTGCACGCCAGGCAGACGCAGTTGGCGTGCATCGATCGCCAGCAACACCATGTTGGACATGACGAAAACCCACAGCATGGCTTCGAAAAAGCCCACAATCCCGACTGAACCCACCCACCAACTGGCTCTGTCTGCATATACTCCCAAGGTGATCGCGCCGGACGCGGCCAGCAGCATCAGCGCCACCGCCAGCCATCTGGTCGCCGGCAGGTTGGCGCGCCAGGGCGCATGCCATGCGTCGGACACCCTCACTCCGCAATCTCCACAAACAGATCCTCCAGCCCCAGCGCATCGACGCGGGCGCCGGGGAGGCTGGCTGCTTCGGGCCAGTGGCCGTGCGCGTCGCGTTCGATCACCAGGCTGAGGCTGCCGTCGTCGTGACGGCGCCGGCTGAGCGACTGTGCCGGAGCGGCGTAGCCAAGCTGGCCCGGCAGCCACAGCCGGCCGTAGCGCTCCTTGGTTTCGTCGACGCTGCAATGCATCAGCAGCTTGCCCTGATGCACGAAGGCGATCTCCGAGGCGACGCGCTCCAGGTCGGACACGATGTGGGTGGAGAACAGCACGGTGGTGCCCGACTCGCCGGCGCGCAGCGCGATCTCGCGCAGCAGCTCGCGGCGGGCGACCGGGTCGAGCGCGGCGGCGGGTTCGTCCAGCACCAGCAGGTCGGGCTGCGAGGCCAGCGCACGGATCAGGTCGACGCGCTGGCGCTCGCCCGGCGACAGCTTGGCCAGCAGCTTGTTCGGCTGGATCTGCCAGCGCTCCAGCGTGTGCTTCGCGAAAGCGTTGTCCCAGCGCGGATAGAAGCGGCCGACGAAATCGAGCATCTGCTGCGCGGTGAGCCACGCCAGCGCCTCCGGCTGCTGCGGCACGTAGGCGAGGCGCGCCTTGATCGCATCGCCGAGCTTGAGCGCCGGCTCGCCGAATACCGTGGCCGTGCCGGCCAGCGGCACCAGCAGGCCGAGCATGGCGCGGATCAGGGTGGACTTGCCGGCGCCGTTGCGGCCGATCAGGCCGAGCACGCTGCCAGGCGCCAGCGTCAGGTCGACGCCGGTGAGCACGCTGGCACCCTCGTAGCAGTGCTGCAAGCCGCGCACGGCCAGCGGCGCGACGATGGTGGATTCCCCTTCACGAAGTACGGCGTTCATGTCGCTTCCCCCAGCAGTTTGGTCAATCGCCGCAGCACCGGCTGGGCGGGCAGTTCAAGTTCGCGGGCCTGCCGCGCCAGGTCGATCATTTGCGGCTCCAGCAGCGCCAGACGGCGGCTTTCGGTCTGGCTGGACTTGCGCGTGCTGGCCACCACCATGCCCTTGCCGCGCTGGCGCTCCAGCAGCCCCTCCGCCTCGGCCAGGCCATAGGCGCGCGACACCGTCATCGGGTTGATCGCGTGGAAGCCGGCCACCTCGCGCACCGACGGCAGCGCGTCGCCCGCCGCCAGCTGACCACCGGCGATCAGCCGGCGCAGCTGCGCCACGATCTGGCGGTAGATCGGCTCCGCGGAAGCGGGTTGCACGGTGAGCAGCGAGGCATCCATGTGTATCAATACAACAATACACTTTGGCGATTGTCAAGCATCGCTTGCGACACGAGCTGCGTCAGGGTCAAGGTCACCATCACGTGCAAACGGCGCGGATACCTGTCCTTCGACTTCGCTACGCTACGCTCAGGACGAACGATGGAAATAACGCAGTACGAACGTTGGCAGCAACACGTTTCGGGGCCGGATGCAGAGCGCCTCGCGTCCGCAGCCCCACTCTCCGGATTGACCCACTCCCACCCTTGACATAGGCTTGGCATATGCCAGCCATCGCGGAGGTGTGCCATGGAAAGCGAACGTCACGTAAGGCTGTTCAGAAACGGCAGCAATCAGGCTCTGCGCATTCCGCGCGAATTCGAATTGCCCGGGGATGAGGCCATTGTGCGCAAAGAGGGTGCCCGGCTGATCGTGGAGCCCATCGTCAGGCGACGCGACTTGCGGGAATTGCTGGCGACGTTGAAGCCGCTGAAGCAATCGTTTCCGGAAATCGAGGACTCGCCAGTGGCCGACGAGGACATTTTCTGAGATGCCGCCGCTGCATTACCTGCTGGATACCAACATCGTCTCGGCCGTGATCAGGCAGCCGGACTGCGCCGTAGCCAGACGCCTGGCGAGCATGCCGCGAGAGACGTTTTGCATCAGCATCGTGGTGGCCGCCGAGTTGCGTTTTGGCGTTTTCCGCAAGGCCTCGGCCAAACTGGCGAAGCAGGTGGAAACGGTGCTGGAGGGCATCGACATCATCCCGATGGAGGAACCCGTTGATCAGCATTACGGCAGGATCCGGGCAGACTTGTCACGACTGGGATTGCCTATTGGCCAGAATGATCTGTTCATAGCGGCCCACGCCCGTGCGCTGGGCCTGGTATTGGTAACCGACAACGTGCGCGAGTTTGCGCGCGTGCCGGATCTCGCGATCGAGAACTGGCTGGACACACCCGCCGACAGCTCGTGACGATTGCCTGCCGTCGCAACTCACATGCGCGCGCCCCCATGTGCGAATGACCCACCGGCATGTGCCCGCCCCCGCGCCCCGCCGGACCTTGCGCTGACCCCAGCCGACATTCTTTATTGAGCCGGCGGCCTTGCATTGGTTAAGCTCAGCGGGATTTTTCGCCTGTTGCGCAGGCTCACCCGGGAACTTTTTTGAGCGCCTCCGCAGCCAACCACGACCGTCGCCATCCGCTGCTCACCGCCATCGTGCTGGCGCTGGTGGTGGCAGCCATGAACATCGGGCTGTGGTGGTGGGGCAACCTGCCGCACGGGCCGGAGGACTGGCACGGCAAGATCCACGGCTTCGCGCTGTCGGTGTTCCAGCGCTACCAGAGCCCGCTGAAGGGCGATTTTCCCAGCGACGAGCAGATCGACGGCGACCTCAAGCTGATCAGCCATTACACCTCGCGCGTGCGCACCTACTCGATGCTGCAGAACCCGCAGCTGCCGCGGCTGGCCGAGCAGGACGGCCTGAAGGTGATGGCCGGCGCGTGGATCGACCGCCGGCTGGACAACAACGAGAAGGAGATCGCCGCGCTGATCGCCCAGGCGCGGCGCTACCCCGGCACCATCAACCGGGTGATCGTGGGCAACGAGGTGCTGCTGCGCGGTGACATCACCCCCGACCAGCTGATGGCTTACCTGGACCGGGTGCGCGCCGCCCTGCACCAGCCGGTGTCCACCGCCGAGCCGTGGCACATCTGGGAGAAGTACCCCGAGCTGGTGCAGCACGTCGACTTCATCACCGTGCATCTGTTTCCGTACTGGAACGGGATCGACCGCCAGTACGCGATCGCCGATGCGCTGGCGCGCTATCACCACCTGCAGCAGCTGTATCCGCACAAGCCCATCGTGGTCGGCGAAATCGGCTGGCCGTCCAACGGCGACCGCTTCAAGTACGCCACGCCGTCGGTGTCGAACGAGGCGATCTTCCTGCGCCAGTGGCTGAACGTGGCCAAGCGCGACCACATCGACTATTACCTGATGGAGGCGTTCGACCAGCCGTGGAAGGAGAGTCTCGGCGAGGGCCGCACCGGCGCGTACTGGGGCATGTTCAACGCCGACCGCCAGCTGAAGTTTCCGTTCACCGGGCCGGTCACCGAGGACACCGCATGGCCGTGGAAGGCGCTGGCGGCGAGCCTGCTGGCGCTGATCCCGATGATCCTGTTCGCGCGCCGCTTCGGCCGTTTCAGGCTGACCGGGCGGTTCTTCTTCGCGGCGCTGATCCAGCTCGCCTGCGCGCTGATCACCTGGTCGGCCACGCTGCCGTTCAACTTCTACCTGAGCTGGGTCGACTGGACCATGCTGGTGCTGCTGTTCCCGGCGCAGATCGCGATCCTGGCGATTTTGCTGATCAACGGCTTCGAGTTCACCGAGGTGCTGTGGCGTCCGCAGTGGATGCGCCACGCCGGGCTGTTGCGGCCCGACCGGCCGGAGAAGCAGCCGTTCGTGTCGATCCATCTGGCCTGCTACAACGAGCCGCCGGAGATGGTCTTCGTCACGCTCGATTCGCTCGCCGCGCTCGACTATGCCAACTTCGAAGTGCTGGTGATCGACAACAACACCAAGAATCCGGACGTGTGGAAGCCGGTGCAGGCGTACTGCGAAAAGCTCGGCAAGCGCTTTCGCTTCTTCCACCTGGAACCGTGGCCGGGCTTCAAGGCCGGCGCGCTGAACTTCGGCCTGAAGGAAACCGACCCGGCCGCCGAGGTGGTGGCGGTGATCGATGCCGACTACGAGGTGCGCAGCGACTGGCTGGCCGCGCTCACCGGCCACTTCCACGATCCGAAAGTCGCCGTGGTGCAGTGCCCGCAGGCGCACCGCGAGTTCGAGCACAACACCTTCCGCCGCATGACCGCGTGGGAGTACGACGGCTTCTTCCGCATCGGCATGCACCATCGCAACGAACGCAACGCGATCATCCAGCACGGCACCATGACGATGGTGCGGCGCTCGGCGCTGGAAGGCACCGGCGGCTGGTCCGAGTGGACCATCTGCGAGGACGCCGAACTGGGCCTGCGGCTGATGCACGCCGGCTACGAGCTGGTCTACGTCGACGAACTGATGGGCAAGGGCCTGACCCCGGCCGACTTCAAGGCGTACAAGAGCCAGCGCTACCGCTGGGCGTTCGGCGCGATGCAGATCCTCAAGGGCCGCTGGAGCTGGATGGTCAAACCCGGCCCGCTCAGCGCCGGCCAGCGCTTCCACTTCCTCACCGGCTGGTTCAGCTGGTTCGCCGACGCGCTGCACCTGATCTTCACCTTGATGGCGATCTTCTGGACCGCCGGCATGGTGGCGTTCCCGCAGCTGTTCAGCCTGCCGATGCAGCTGTTCCTTATCCCGGTGATCGGCTTCTTCTTCGCCAAGGCGATCTTCGGCATCGTGCTGTACCGCGCCCGCGTGCCGTGCAGCTGGCGCGACACGCTGATGGCCTCGCTGGCCAGCATGGGCCTGTCGCACGCGATCGCCCGCGGCATCCTGCACGGGCTCACCCGCCAGAAGACCTCGTTCGTGGTCACCGCCAAGAGTCGCCGGCTGGGCGAGTCGGGCTTCGCCGCGTTCGCGCCGGTGCGCGAGGAGCTGCTGATGGCGATCGCGCTGGGGCTGTGCATCTTCGGCATGGCCGAAGGCTTTGGCACCCGCTACATCGAAGGCACGCTGTGGATCATCATCCTGGCCGCGCAGTCGATCCCCTACGTCTCGGCGATCATCGGCGCGTGGATCGCGCACAAGGCGGGCGACAAGGCCGGTTGATGGTGCCTCGGCGCCATCAACAAATCAGCCACGAAAGCCCTTGCTCTGGTGTCGCCGGGCTGCACTATGGATCCAGCCCGTAAATGCGTTATCGCCACCGTTCGTCCTGAGCGTAGCGAAGCGAAGTCGAAGGACAGGGGTCCATACCGTTTACGGGCCGGATCTATAGTGCACCTCGAATAACCCCGATTTGCAAAGCGCACTTGTGGGAGCGGCTTCAGCCGCGATGCCTATGCTTCATGATGCAAGAGCATCGCGGCTGAAGCCGCTCCCACAAAAGTCGCTGCAAGTGTCACGAATCCGGTTATTCGAGGTGCCCTATAGTTTACGGGCCGGGTCTATTGCAGCCTGTCGGGTAACCGTTCACCGTGGGCACGGCTGTCGCCACGGCGCGGGCCGGTTCAAGCCTGACCTGTCACTGCGAGAAGTCATTGGCGATAGCCCATTGGTCATGCCCACAAGCCAGGGCCGACGGACTATCGTGGGCGTTCAATTTCCAGGAGCAAACCCATGCAGCGCACACGATGGATACTGGCCGCGGCGGTCGCGGTGGCACTTTGCGGTTCAACTGTCTGGGCAGCCGCGCCGGCCCCGCCGCTGCTGGGCCTGGACCTGGCCGGTATCGACCATGCCGTGCGGCCCGGCGACAACTTCTATAACTACGCCAACGGCAACTGGATGAAGACCGCCACCATCCCGGCGGACCGCTCCAGCACCGGCACCTTTCTCAAGGTGTACCAGCAGGCCGAGAAGGACACCGCTGCCCTGATCCGCCACGCCGGTGCCGGCCATCCGGCGGCTGGCAGCAACGCCGGCAAGATCGCCGCCTACTACGCCGCCTACATGGACACCGCGGCGATCGAGCAGCACGGCCTGACGCCGCTGCGGCCGCAGCTGCAGCAGATCGACGCGATCGCCACGCGCGCTGATCTGGCCCGCGTGCTGGGTGACGGCCTGCGCGCCGACGTCGACCCGATCAACGCCACCCACTTCCACACGCAGAACCTGTTCGGCCTGTTCGTGACGCAGGGGCTGGAAGACCCCTCGCGCAACGTTGCCTATCTGCTGCAGGGCGGCCTGGGCATGCCCAGCCGCGACTACTACCTGTCGACCGACCCGCACATGGTGGCGGCGCGCGCGAAGTACCTCACCTACGTCACCGCATTGCTGAAGCAGGCCGGCATCGCCGATGCCGGCGGCGAGGCGAAGACCGTCCTCACTCTGGAAACGAAGATCGCGCGCGCGCAGGAAAGCCTGGTCGAGAGCCAGGACATCCACAAGGCGAACAACCTGTGGCGCATGACCGACTTCGCGCAGAAGGCGCCGGGGCTGGACTGGGCGACCTACTTCAAGGCCGCCGGCCTCGCCGACCAGGCGCAGATCGACGTGTGGCAGCCCAGCGCCACCACCGGCCTGTCCGCGCTGGTGGCGAGCGAGCCGCTGGCCGCGTGGAAAGACCTGCTCACCTTCCATGCCCTCAATGCCGCCGCGCCGCTGCTGCCCAAGGCCTACGCCGAGCTCAGCTTCGACTTCTACGGCCGCACCCTGCAGGGCACGCCGCAGCAGCAGCCGCGCTGGAAGCTGGCGGTGGCCGCCACCAACGTCGACCTCGGCGACGCCGTCGGCCAGCTCTACGTGCAGCGCTATTTCCCGGCCGCGTCCAAGGCCGCGGTGCAACAGCTGGTGAGCAACCTGATCGCCGCCTTCCACCAGCGCCTGAACACGCTGAGCTGGATGACCCCCGCCACCCGCGCCAAGGCCGAAGCCAAGCTCGACACGCTGAAGGTCGGCGTGGGCTACCCGGAAACCTGGCGCAACTACGCCTCGCTGGCCATCGGGCATGACGACCCGCTGGGCAACCACCAGCGCGCGCTGAAATTCGAGTACCACGACCAGCTGGCCAAGTTGCATCAGCCGGTCGACCGCGGCGAGTGGTGGATGACGCCGCAAACCGTCAACGCGGTGAATCTGCCGCTGCAGAACGCGCTGAACTTCCCCGCCGCGATCCTGCAGCCGCCATTCTTCAACCCCAGGGCCGACGCCGCCGCCAACTACGGCGCCATCGGCGCGATCATCGGCCATGAGATCAGCCACAGCTTCGACAACCTTGGCGCCGACTTCGACGCCCAGGGCAAGCTGGAAAACTGGTGGACGCCGGCCGACCTCAAGCACTTCGAGGCCGCCGGCCAGCAGCTGGTGCAGCAATACGACCAGTACCAGCCGCTGCCCGGCCTGCACGTCAACGGCCAGCAGACGCTGGGCGAAAACATCGCCGACGTGTCGGGGCTCACCATCGCCTACATCGCGTACCACAACTCGCTCGGCGGCAAGCCCGCGCCGGTCATCGACGGCCTCAGCGGCGACCAGCGCTTCTTCCTCGCCTTCGGCCAGGCCTGGCGCTCGAAGATCCGCGACGCCGCCCTGCGCCAGCGCCTCGCCACCGACGTCCACGCCCCCGCCAACTTCCGCGCCCTCACCGTGCGCAACCTCGACGCCTGGTATCCCGCGTTCGACGTGAAGCCCGGCGAGAAGCTGTATCTGGCGCCGGATCAGCGAGTGAAGATCTGGTAGCGGTTTCCGCCAGGCCGCCAGCGAGAGGGCCGCCCATCGAGGCGGCCTTTTCGTGGTGCGCCCGGCAGGGCGCACCTGCTTGGAGGTGAAAGTCCTCTATCCACCCGGCAAGGGGAAGGATTAGCCAGAGGCAAGGGCGATCGGGTGACTGGTCGTCTGAAGGAAGCCCGAGGC
>JAJYSM010000041.1 GCA_021793575.1 Pseudomonadota bacterium | reverse complement strand
CGCCGCCATCGCCCAAGCACGCTGCCGCGTGCAACCGAACCGCCTCTACCCCAGACCACCTCGACCCAAACCCCATCTCCACCTCGCGTACAAGCTGGCGTGCTGAGGCTTAAGTTGAGAGCATTGACCAGTTGCCTCGGCCCGCAAAATTTCATGGCTGCGCCCGCGACGGGCCATGTGGGTCGTTCACCCTACGCCTTTCCCGGATCGGAGTTACCTATGCGCTTGTTGATAGCTGCGGCTCTCCTTTGCGGTTTGATCGTGCAGAGCGCGCGTGCGCAGGTGCCCGCATCGGGGCAAAAGAACACCGCGAACAACCCCTCGTGGACGGGTCTGCAAAAACCGTTCCGCATACCCGCATCCGAGCGAAAGAACATTGCAAACCATCCCTCATGGACGGCGCCGCAGAAACCGTTCCGCATCTATGGCAATACATGGTACGTCGGGCCACGCGGCCTCGGCGTCTTCCTCGTCACCGCGCGTACGGGCAATGTTCTGATTGACGGCGGCGTGCCGGGATATGCTCCACTGATCGAAGCGAATATCCGAGACCTCGGCATCAATCTGCACGACATCAAATGGATTCTCAATTCGCACGCGCATTCCGATCATGCAGGCGGTATGGCGCGACTCGCGCACGACACGGGCGCGCAGGTGATCGCGAATGCCGCAGATACTCCGCTGCTGGAACGTGGCGGCCACGACGACCCGGAATACGGCGATGGTTTCCCGTACCCGCCGGTGCATGTGGCACGCACGATGACCGATGGCGAGATTTTGCACCTGGGTGATTTGGTGCTGACCGCGCACTCGACGCCGGGCCATACCAAAGGCAACACGACGTGGACGTGGACATCATGCGAGGACCAGCGCTGCCTGCAGATGGTCGATGTCGGCAGCCTGTCAGCGCCCGATTACAAATTGATCGGCAACCCGAAGTACTCAGCCATCGTCACGGATTACGAACACAGCTTTGCGTTGGTCGCGGCGTTGCCTTGCGACATCCCGCTCGCTCCGCATCCGGAAATGGTGGATTTCTGGGAACGTGTGACCAAGCGCAGACAAGGCGATGCGGATGCGCTGATAGACCCCGCGGGATGTCGCGCTTACGCGAAAGATGCACGCGCAAGTTTCGAGGCACAACTCACCAAGCAAGCCGCGGAAGCTACCTCGGTAAAGTAGCAGCGCCCGCCAGCCCAAGGTTGATCGTGGCCGTTGCCGTCGACCGGCTTGACCGGGCACTCGTGGTGGCCAGGCGGCCGGCACCGGTACCGTGGTCAGCGATTATCGGGACGCGCTGCAATCAGACTGGCATGTGCAGCCGTAGTCACGGCGAAGCGTATTGCCCATGAAGCGAATTGCGGCTTTCACCCTGCACCGGTGGCCACCGGCCGCACCGGATCGCTGACCCAGCCGCTCCACGATGGCGCGTACAGTCGCGAACCCGGAAGCCCCGCATGCTCCATCGCCAGCAGGTTGTGGCAGGCGGTGACACCGGAGCCGCACATGTGCACCACCTGCGACGGCGCGATTGCGCCCAGCAGCGCGGTGAATTCGTCGCGCAGTTGCGCGGCCGGCTTGAAGCGGCCATCGGCGCCGAGGTTGTCGGCGAACGGCCGGTTCAGCGCACCGGGCACGTGGCCGCCGATGCGATCCAGCGGCTCCACTTCGCCGCGATAGCGCGGCGCGGCGCGGGCGTCCAGCAGCTGGCCGGCGGCGCCGTCGCGCACTGCCGCGTGATCGAGCAACAGCTGGCTGGCGTCGTAGCGCAGCGACACCACGCCGGCCGGCCGCGCTGTGGCGGCGCCGGATTCGATCGGCAACGCTGCCGCCCGCCACGCGGCGTAGCCGCCGTCAAGCACGGCCGCCTCACCCACGCCCGCCAGTCGCAGCATCCACCACAGCCGCGCGGCGGCCAGCGCGCCGCTGCCGGCGTCGTAGCTGACCACCTGCAGCCCCGGTCGCCAAGCCCAGCGCGACAGCAGCGCATTGAAGGCCGACTCCAGCGGCAGCGGATGCCGACCCAGTCCTTCGGCTTGTCGCGTCAGATCGGAGAGGTGGTCATCCAGGCTGGCGTAGACGGCGCCGGGGATATGGCCGTCCAGGAACTCGCGTCGGCCCTTGCCCGGATCGGCCAGGTCGAAGCGGCAATCGACAATCAGCACCTCGGCAGCCGGCAGCGCGGCGAGCGCCTGGGCGTCGATCAACGTGGTCTTCAGGCTCATGTGCGACCCATCCTCTGCAGCAGGTTGAACAGCATCGCGGCGGTGGCACCCCAGATGCGATGGCCACCATGCACGAATTCCACCATCGGCCGGCGCTGGCCGCGGAACTCCATGGTGTAACGACGCAGGTTGGCCGGCTCCAGGAAAAATGCCAGCGGCACCTCGAACACTTCGGCCACCTCGTCGGGCGCCGGATACAGCTGCGCCTCGGCCGCGATGCGCGCCACCACGGGGGTGATGCGGTAGCCGCTGATCGTCTCGAAGCAATCGAGAAAGCCCAGCGGCGTCACCAGCGCGCGGTCGAGGCCGATCTCCTCCTCGCTTTCGCGCAGCGCCGTGGTGACTGCATCGCCGCCGTCGGCGGGGTCGCTGCGGCCGCCCGGAAAGGCCACCTGGCCAGCATGCGACTGCAGCTGGTCGGTGCGCACGGTGAGGATCAGCCGCGGCTGCACGCCTTCGCGCCAGCCGACCAGCACGGCGGCCGGCTGGCGTTCGGTGTGACCGAGCAGCGTCGTCATGTCGGTGTGGTTCCAGCCGGGTGCCGTGGGCGGTGCCGACAGTGGCCGCAGAGCCGGCAGCAATTCGTCTATCACGAGGCTTTGCGGGCAGGCAGGATCTCGTGCATCACCCGCTGCCGTTCGGCCTCGCCCATCCCGCTCCAGCGAGCGATCTCGTCGCCGGTGCGTCGGCAGCCGATGCAGTAGCCGCGCCGGTCGAGTCGACAGACGCCGATACAGGGGGTGAGCAGGACCAGTGTGGCGGGGGTCGGATCGTTCGGCATGCCGGCGCATGTTACCACCGCGCCTGTCAGGGCTTGCCGGCGGCGGGCTTGATATCAAGCAGCTCAATCTCGAAGACCAGCGCCTCGTTGGGGCCGATGCGCGGCAGTGCCCCCACATCGCCGTAGGCAAGCTGCGGTGGAATCACCACCTTCCAGCGGTCACCCACACGCATGCGCGGAATCACGTCCTGCCAGCCGCGGATCACCTTGTTCACGGTGAAGCTGACGGGTGCACCGTGCGCCCAGGTGCTGTCGAATTCGGTGCCGTCGATGAGCATGCCGCGGTAGTTCACCACCACCGTGCTGGTGACGGTGGGATGGACCGTGCCGGTGCCATGGGTGATCACCGCATACTGGATGCCCGAGGGCAACTGCACCACGCCGGGCTGCTTGCGGTTGCGCGCCATGAACTCGGCGCTCTTGCGCGCGTTGTCGGCGGCAATCTGCTTGAATTCGGCCAGCGCGCTGGCGTGCATTTGCTGATCGAGCATCTGCAGCTGGTGGTGCATGTCCTGCATCGACACGCTCGGATGCCGCTTGGCGTAGGCGTCGCGGATCGCCTGCTGCAGGGTGCCGATGTCCACCGCCGGCTTGCCGTCGGCGAACTGGCTGCCGATCTGGTAGCCGATCGCGTAGGACAGCTTGGTCTTGTCCAGCCGGGGCGGCGGACTGGCGCTGGCAGGCGCATGTCCCTGCGCGTGCACTGCACCACCCAGCAGCAGCGTGCCAAGCAACAGGCGGCGCAGATGTGTCATGCCTTTCTCCATCGGGCTTTTCTCGGTGACGGCTGCCAATCCGGACGGGCCATCCTAAGCGCTTCGCAGCTTTCGTGCAGAGGTGTACGCGCGGCATGGCTGAGAAACCGCGCGGGCGCAAAGGTTCCCGCTGCTACCATCGCGTCCTTGTCCGACACGGAGCGGCGCATGGCCTATCGCAACCTGGAAATCACTCATCGCGGCGCTGTGCGCACGATCCTCGTCAACCGTCCCGACAGGCTCAATGCGCTCAACCGCGACACGCTCAACGAGCTGACCCTGGCATTTGCGCAGGCGGCGCAGGACGACGCCGTGCGCGTGGTGGTGCTGGCCGGCGCGGGCGACAAGGCGTTTGTCGCCGGCGCCGACATCGCCGAAATGCATGGCTACACGCCGGTGCAGGCGCAGGCTTTCTCGCGCGCCGGGCAGTGCCTGATGAGCTCGATCGAGCGGCTCGGCAAGCCGGTGATCGCGCGCATCCAGGGATTTGCGCTGGGCGGCGGCATGGAGCTGGCCCTGGCCTGCCACCTGCGCGTGGCCAGCGAGAAGGCGAAGTTCGGCCAGCCGGAAATCAACCTCGGGCTGATCCCCGGCTTCGGCGGCACCCAGCGCCTGCTGCGGCTGGCCGGCCGCGGTGCCGCGCTGGAGCTGTGCCTCATCGGCGCGCCGATAGCCGCGCAGCGCGCATATGAACTCGGCATCGTCAACCGCGTGGTCGCACCCGCGGTGCTGGACGAGGCGGTCAACGCGCTGGCCGAGCAGCTCGCCGCTGCCGCGCCGCTGGCCGCCGCCGGTATTCTCGACGCCGTGCTGCTGGGCGGGGAGTGCCCGATTGATCAGGGGCTGGCCTTCGAGACCAAGGCCTTCGCGCTGGCGTTCGCCAGCGAAGACATGCGCGAGGGCACCACGGCATTTCTGGAAAAGCGCAAACCCAGCTTCAGCGGGCGCTGAGCGAAGCGCCGGCAGCAGCCCTCCGCTCGACCGCGCTCAGTCGTGGCCGCCGCGATATGTCAGCTCGCCCGCGGTCACCCGCAGGTTCAGCCGGTTCTCCGGCGGCGGCAGCGGGCAGGTGGCGAACGCGGTGAACGCGCACGGCGGGTTGTAGGCCTGGTTGAAATCCAGCTCCACCTTGCCCGGATGCTGGACACCGCCCTGCGGCAGCGGCGCGTAGAAGAAGCGCGAGGCGCCGTAAGTCTCCTTGCCCGAGGTGCGGTCGGCGATGACGAAGAACAGCCCGCCGCCCGGCTCCTCCTGGTACGGCAGCAGTTCGCAGGTGTGGCCATCGCGCTGGAACACCGCCTTGCCCGGCACCTCGACAGTGTCGATGGCGCCGATCGCCGAACCGATCTGCAGCTTGTGCGGCGGCGCGAACGGCACCCAGTCGGCGACGATCCGCCACGCCGGGTCGATCGGAAAATAGTCGATGCCTGCGAAATCCCTGCGCGTGGCCGCTTCGCTGTCCTTCACCCGCAATGCCTTGCGGCCATCGCGGTCGATCACGTAGAAGTTCGCGTGACCGAAGCGCACCGTGGTGGGCGCCGCGCCGGCCGGCACGTGCAGGTCGTCGAGCAGGCTCGCCGCGGCTACGGCCTTGCCGTCAATGGTGGCACCGCTGCCGGGAGCCAGCACGATGTGCAGCGTGCCGTCCTTGGCCAGCGTCAGCGTGCCCAGATGTGCCGGTCCCGCTTTCAGCACGATGTCGTTGTCGGCCGCCGTGCCGATGCGGTTGGTGCCCTGCTGCAGCCACTCCAGCCCAATCAGGCTGAGCCAGCCGTCGGGCGCCTGCAGACGCTGCAGGCGCTCGGCGCGCCAGTGCAGGATCTGCTGCCGGTACGCGGCGTGATCGGGGACGACGAAGGGGCTTTCGGCATGCACGGCAGCGATTCCGGATAATAGGGTGAGGACAACGATGGCGTGTCGGAACATGGGCATCCATCCGGGCGAGGTGGCAACACCTCCGAGGATGCTCAGCCGGTGCTGTGCGCGGCAAGCGGCGCTCAGCGCTTGTGAAGAAAACCACATCCTGTGGTTTTCTTCCATCGCGAGTCAGGCGCCTGTCCGGACTCGCTCACGCGAATCAGGCACGTGCGTGCCCGATCCGCGACCGGCCATCCCTGGCCGGCCTGAGAGGTCGAAAAATCCACGACCTCTCAGCGCCCGCGCATGAACAGCCGATCCAGCTCAGCCAGACTCAGCTGCACGAAGGTCGGTCGGCCATGGTTGCACTGGCCGGAGCGCTCGGTCGCCTCCATCTCGCGCAGCAGGGCGTTCATTTCAGTGATGGACAGGCGTCGGCCGGCGCGCACCGAGCCGTGGCAGGCCATGGTCGAGAGCAGCTCGTTTTCCAGCTCCTGCAGGCGCCGCGAGCTGCCGTGCTGGGCCAGCTCGGACAGCACGTCGCGGCTGAGCTGCGCCACGTCGGCGCCTTCCAGCAGCGCCGGAATGCGCCGCACCACGATCGCCGCCGGGCCGCTGCGCGATATCTCCAGGCCCCATTCGGCCAACGCCTCGGCGTGCTCCTCGGCCGCCGCCGCCTCTTTCGCGCTGACCGCGACGGCCAGCGGCACCAGCAGCATCTGCGAGCGCAGATTGCTGCACACGCGACCGGCCTTGAGCTTCTCGTAGGTGATGCGTTCGTGCGCGGCGTGCATGTCGACCAGCACCAGGCCGTCGGCATTCTCGGCCAGGATATAGATGCTCTTGAGCTGGGCGATCGCGAAACCGAGCGGCGGCGCCTCGCCGTCTGGCGCTGCCGCCAGCGGCGACCGTGCGGCCGGGACGTCGCCGTACAGGGCGGCGTAGGCGGCCAGCGGCGCATCGCGCACGCCGAGGCTGAGCCGGCTCTGCTGGAAACTGCCCGGCCATGCCGAGGCCATCGACGGCGCGTGCGGCGTCGAGACGGCATCGGGATGTATCGCCAGCACGCCGTCGGCGCTCAGCTGCGCGGCCACCTCGAACTGGCCTGCGCGGGTCTGCGCCAGCGCCTCGTGCAGGGTGCGGTAGAGGAAATCGTGCACCAGCCGCTGCTCCCGAAAGCGCACCTCGTGCTTGGCCGGGTGCACGTTCACATCGACGCCGGCCGGGTCGAGCTGCAGGTACAGCACGAACGCCGCATGCCGGCCGTGGAACAGCACGTCGGCATACGCCTGGCGCACCGCATGTGCCACGATCCGATCGCGCACCAGCCGGCCGTTGACGTAGAAATACTGCGCGTCGGCCTGCGCCCGCGACGCCGTCGGCAGGCCGACCCAGCCGCTGAGGTGCAGCCCGGCTGCGGCGTGATCGACGCGCAGGCTGCGTGCCGGAAACTCCTCGCCGAGCACCTCGGCCACGCGCTGCAGCGCGGCCTGTTCGCTGCGCGCGGCCTTCCATATGCGCACCGGCTTGCCGTTGTGGCTGAGGCGGAACTCGACTGCGTCGCGCGCCAGCGCCAGCGACTTCAGCAGGTCGTCGATATGCGCAAACTCGGTGCGCTCGGCGCGCATGAACTTCCGCCGCGCCGGGACGTTGTAGAACAGGTCGCGCACCTCCACGCTGGTGCCAGGCGGATGCTGCGCCGGGCGCGCCGCCTGCAGCCGGCCGCTGTCGACCTCGATGCGGAACGCCGCGTCCTGCCCGCGCGCGCGCGAGGTCAGCGCAAACCGTGCCACCGACGACACCGAGGCCAGCGCCTCGCCGCGGAAGCCCATGCTGGCGACGTGCTCCAGATCGTCGAAGCTGCCGATCTTGCTGGTCGCGTGCGAGGCGACCGCGAGCGGCAGCTGCTCGACGCCGATGCCGCTGCCGTCGTCGCGCACGCGGATCAGCCGCGCGCCGCCGGCCTCGATATCCACCTCGATGCGGCTGGCGCCGGCGTCGAGGCTGTTTTCCACCAGCTCCTTGACTACCGAGGACGGCCGCTCGATGACTTCGCCGGCGGCGATCTGGTTGACGAGTTCGGGAGACAGCAGGCGAATGACGGACATCCGGCAAGCTTAAGCGAGCCGCGCCTGGCTTGCACGGCGATGCCGGCGCTTCAGCCGGTCGGGATGGTCAGCACGGTGCCGGCGCGGACGGTGTCGGCATTGATGCGGTTGGCGCTTTTCAGCGCGCCGATGCTGATGCCGTAATGGCGCGCAATGCTGCGCAGACTCTCGCCGCGGCCCACCCGGTGCAGGTCGCGCACATCGGCATCCGCCCGCATGCTGGCCACGCTGGACGGGTTCACGGCGACGGGCCTGGCGGCAGCATCGCGCTCTGAAGTCGCCTTCCCGGCTGCCAGCTCCACGCCGTTGCGGCGCGCCGCCTGCGCCGCAAACCAGGTGCCCGGCGGCGGGGTGGATTCGAAATAATTCTTCACACCGCTCATCACCGCCTCGGCCAGCAGCTCCTGATGGGCCGGATTGCGCAGCTTGCGCTCCTCCGACGGATTGCTGATGAACGCGGTCTCGACCAGGATCGACGGCACGTCGGGCGAGCGCAGCACCACGAAGTTGGCGCGCTCGACGTAGCCGCGATGGGTCGGGCCGATTTTTGCCAGCGCCCTGAGCACGTTGCCGGCGACCACGTCGCTGGCCTGGATCGCCCAGCTCTGCTGCAGGTCCAGCACCACCTTGGCCAGGCTGTCGTTCATGCCGTCCAGGGTGGCGCCGCCGATCAGGTCGGCGTTTTCGCGGTCGGCCAGCACGCGCGCCGCCTCGTTGGTCTTGCCGCGCGGCGACAGCACCCACACCGAGGAGCCGCGGGCGTCGTCGCTGGTGTAGGAGTCGGCATGGATCGATACGAACAGGTCGGCGTTGTTCTCGCGCGCGATCTGGTAGCGCTGGCTGAGCGGGATGAAATAGTCGCCGTCGCGGGTCAGCACCGCCTTCATCCCCGGCTGGCGATTGATCAACGCCGCCAGGTCGCGCGCCACCGCCAGCGTGACGTTCTTTTCCAGCGTGCCGCCCGGGCCGTGCGCGCCCTGGTCCTTGCCGCCGTGGCCGGCGTCGACCGCCACCACCACCTTGCGCTGGCCGTTGAGCAGCGCCGCGGCCTGCTCGGTGGAGGCCAGGCTGGTGTGAGCGCGCGTTCCGCGATGGCGTGGCCGCACCGGTTCGACCGCCGCGGCAGGCTCAGCGGATGCCGGCATTGCCGCCACGCTGCCGTCGGGCGGATACAGATCCAGCACCAGGCGGTAATCCGCGTCGGCCGTGGTCGGCTTCAGCACGAAGCTTTTCAAGTGGCTGCCGGGAGCCAGGTTGGCAAACAGCTTCAGCCGGTTGGCCTCGCTGGCATGGCGCATGCCGCGGAACAGCCCCTGCGCGGCCGGGTCGGCAAATCCGTCAGCGACGCGGCTATCGCCCAGATCCACCACGGCCTGCCCGGCATCCTGGCTGATGGTGTAGTTGAGCGAACCGGATACCTCAAGCACCACGCGGGTGTAGGCCGGGCCGGCCCAGACCCTGGCGTGCATGAGGTCGGCCGCCCGTGCGGCGCCCAGCGGCGCGGCCAGCAGTAGCGCGGCCGCGGCCCATCCAACCATGCTGTTCAGGTAAACCCTCATGGGCCGCATTGAAGCGCAGTCCTGATCCGAATGCAATATTGTTTTTCCTTGAATATCCATCACCTGCAGCGCATTCATCAGCCAGCATCCAGTTACCGGCTGCAAGTGCAGCATTACGAACACATCCGCGCCTGCAGCTGCCGCCGCCACGGGTCCGGATTTTTCGAGCGCGATCATCGCCGGAATGCGGCGACGGGTGGCCGGCACGCCGCCTCAACGCAGCCGCTGCAGCAAGCGCGCACCCCGCGGCGTGATGGCCTGCAGCACCGCACTGCGGCCGCCGTCGGCATAGGCCAGATGCAGCTCCAGATCGGCCGGCGGCAGCGCCCCGCGGCCGCGCTCGGGCCACTCCACCAGCACCAGCGCCGCCGGATCGCTGAGCGCGTCCAGGCCCAGCCATTCCAGCTCGCCGGGGTCGGCGATCCGGTACAGATCCAGATGCCAGGCCGGCCGCGCCCCCGCCGCATAGCCCTCGACCAAGCTGTACGTGGGGCTCTTGATGCGCTCGCCGACACCGCTGGCGCCCAGCAGGGCTCGCGCAAAGCTGGTCTTGCCGGCACCGAGCGGACCGTGCAGGTACAGCACCAGGCCCTCGTCCAGCGCGCTCGCCAGCCGCACGCCCAGCGCGGCGGTGGCGGCCTCGTCGGGCAGATTCCAGGCCCGCCCGGCGTCACTGTCGGGCGCAGGGTGATCGGCCGCGCGGCACTCAGTCATGCGCCTCTCCCGTGCCGGGCAAGCCGTTGCCCAGCGCGCGCAGGGGCACCAGCAGATCACTCGCCAGCAGGCCGCGTTCACCACTACGCTGCGCGGCCAGATCGCCCGCCCGCGCGTGCAGCCCGACGCCCAGGCAGGCCGCCCGCCACGCGCTGCAGCCCTGCGCCAGCAGCGCCGCGATGATGCCGGTCAGCAGGTCGCCCATGCCGCCCGAGGCCATGCCGGGGTTACCCCACGGACAGACGTCCAGACGGCCATCCGGATCGGCGATCAGGCTGCCCGCACCCTTCAGCACCACCACCGCGGCGTAGCGGCGCGCCAGCGCGCGCGCCGCGGCAAAGCGATCCTGTTCGACCTCGGCGGTGCGCACGCCGAGCAGGCGCGCAGCCTCGCCCGGATGCGGAGTCAGCACGGTGGGCGCGGCAAACCGGCGCGGCTCACGCCCCAGCAGGTTCAACCCGTCGGCATCCAGCACCAGCGGCTTGCCGGCATCCAGCGCGGTCAGCCACAGCGCATGCCCCCAGGCCGCCTGCCCCAGCCCCGGCCCCAGCGCCAGCACGCTGGCGCGATCGAGCAGCGGCTGCAGCGCCTGCGGACCATCGACCGCATGCACCATCAGCTCCGGCCGCGCGGCCAGCAGCGCCTGCGCGTGCCCGACCCGGGTGGCCACGCTGACCAGTCCGGCACCGCCACGCAGCGCCGACTCGGCGGCCAGTCGCGCGGCGCCGGCCATGCCGTGTTCGCCGCCGATCACCAGCACGTGGCCGTAGTTACCCTTGTTGGCATAGCGGGGGCGCGGCGGCAACGACTCGGCGGCCAGCAGCTGCGCATCGGGCGCGTGCTGCGCGTACACGCTGTCCGGCACCCCCAGGTTCGCCAGCTCCAGCGTGCCCACGTGATCGGCGGCGCGACCGGTGTGCAACCCGCGCTTGCCGACAAGGAAGGTGACGGTGACATCCGCCCGTATCGCCACGCCCGGGCAAGCGCCGCTGTCGGCGTTGAGTCCGGACGGCACATCCAGTGCCAGCACCGGTTTACCGCTGGCCTGGATGCATTCAATCAGGCGAGCTGCCGATGACTCGGGTGCACGATGGAGGCCGATGCCGTAGAGCGCGTCCACCTGCACGTCGGCCGCAGGCAACTCGCCCTGCGCGTGCCACCGCTGCACGCGACCGCCGCCGGCCAGCCACGCCGCGCGCGCCAGCGTCGCATCACCGTGCGATGTGTCGCCCAGCGCCACCAGTTCCACCTGCAGCCCCGCCTCACGGGCCAGCACGCCGAGCAGAAACCCATCGCCGCCGTTGTTGCCCGGACCGCAGAAAATGCTCAGCTGCCGCGCCTGCGGCCAGTGCCGGCGCAGGCAGTTCAGCGCCGCGCTGGCGGCACGTCGCATCAGGTCGGGACCGGAGATGGCGAGCGCGCCGCGCGCCGCGCGCTCGATCGCACGCAGCTGCTCGACGGTATGGAGATCGCGGCTGTGCGGGTGGCTTGGCATGCGCGAATTATAGGCTTGGCCCACGCCTACAATAGATGGATGTCCCACGCCGCCTCCCGCACCGCCGTCGACTACGCCGCGCTCGCCCGCGACATCAAGCGCTGGGCGAGCGAGCTGGGCTTTGCCGACGCGGGCATCAGTGGCACCGATCTGGGCCAGCACGAGCAGCACCTGCAGCGCTGGCTGGATGACGGCCATCACGGCGAGATGGAGTACATGGCGCGCCATGGCACCCGGCGCAGCCGTCCGGCCGAGCTGGAGCCGGGCACGCAGCGGGTCATCTCGGTACGTATGGACTACCTGCCGCCGGGCAGCGCCAACGCCTGGAGCGTGCTGCGCGACGGCGAGGCCGGCTACGTGTCGCGCTACGCGCTGGGCCGCGACTACCACAAGCTGATGCGCAGCCGGCTGCAGCAGCTGGCCGAGCGCATCCACGCCGTGGTCGGCGATTTCGGCTACCGCGCCTACGTGGATTCCGCGCCGGTGCTGGAGAAGGCGCTGGCGCGCCAGGCCGGGCTCGGCTGGATCGGCAAGCATACGGTGCTGATCAATCGTCAGGCCGGCTCGTATTTCTTCCTCGGCGAGCTGTATACCGACCTGCCGCTGCCTGTCGATGCGCCGGCCAGCGCGCACTGCGGCAGCTGCAGCCGTTGCATCGCGATCTGCCCGACCCAGGCGATCCTCGGGCCGTACCGGCTGGACGCACGGCGCTGCATCTCCTACCTCACGATCGAACTCAGGGGCAGCATTCCCGAGGACCTGCGCGCGCCGATCGGCAACCGCATCTTCGGCTGCGATGACTGCCAGCTAGTGTGTCCATGGAACAAGTTCGCGCAGGCGACGGCCGAGCCGGATTTCGCCCCGCGCCACCGCCTCGACGGTGCCAGGCTGGTGGAGCTCTTCGGCTGGAGCGAAGCGGAGTTTCTCAGCCGCACCGAAGGCATGGCGATCCGCCGCACCGGTTACGAAGGCTGGCTGCGCAATATCGCGGTGGCGCTGGGCAATGCGCCGCGTTCAGCGGCAGCGTGCGAGGCGCTCAACGCGCGCGCCGATCATCCGTCGGCGATCGTGCGCGAACATGTGGCGTGGGCGCTGGCGCGCCAGCGCCGCTGACGCGGAGCGTCGCCTTCAGGCAGCGGCCATCTGCTTGGGGATGGCGCGGTTGGTGTGCGAGATGCGGTTGTTGGCGTCGGCGTACACCAGCGTCGGCTGGAATTGCGCCAGCTCGGCCTCGCTGAGCTGGGCGAACGCGGCGATGATGATCAGATCGCCGACCTGCGCGCAGCGCGCGGCGCTGCCGTTCACCGAGATGATGCCGGAGCCTTCCTCCGCGCGCAGCGCATAGGTGACGAAACGCTGGCCGCTGTTGATGTTCCAGGCATGGATCTGCTCGTACTCGCGGATGCCGGACGCATCCAGCAGCAGGCCGTCGATCGCGATCGAGCCTTCGTAATGCAACTCGGCGTGGGTCACGGTGGCCCGGTGGATCTTGGCCTTGAGCATGTTCAGGTGCATGACGTTCTATCCGGCAGGGACATCCCTGCGCAACGTGCCATTATCGAAGCGCCGCCGCCGCACTGCAACATCGCGGGCGCCAAGCGCTCCACCTAACCCCGTCCGAGGGTAGCTCAGTCGAACATCAAGTTGTCGATCAGGCGCGTGCTGCCGAGCCGCGCGGCAATCAGCGCGATCAGGCCCTCGCGCCGGCCATCGGCCGGCTCGGCCAGATCCTCGGCACAGCGGATCACCGCGTAGTCGGGGACGAATCCGGCCCGCAGCAGGCGCGCCGCGGCGACCTGCTCCAGCGCCCGCCAGGCGTGCCCCTTGGCCAGCAGTTCGCGCATCTTGAGCAGGGTGTCGTGTATCAGCGGCGCCCGCGCGCGCTCCGCGACCGACAGGTACTGGTTGCGCGAACTCAGCGCCAGGCCGTCGTCGGCGCGCAGGGTCGGCGCCGCCATCACCTTCAGCGGCAGTGAAAGATCGCGCACCATCCGCTCGATCACCTTCAGCTGCTGGAAATCCTTCTGCCCGAACACCGCCAGATCCGGCTGCACCAGGTTGAACAGCTTGCACACCACGGTGGCCACGCCGTCGAAATGGCCGGGGCGTTGCGCGCCTTCCAGCGTGTCGGTGATCTGCGGCACATGCAGACTCACGCTGTGCCCGGCGCCGTAGGGGTAGATGGTCGCCACCTCCGGCGCAAACAGCAGGTCGCAGCCCTCGTCGGTCAGCGCGGTCTGATCCTGCAGCAGGGTGCGCGGGTAGCGCTCGAAGTCCTCGTGCGGGCCGAACTGGGTGGGGTTGACGAACACGCTGGCGACCACCCGGTCGGTGCGCGCCCGCGCCAGCTTGATCAGCGACTGATGACCCGCATGCAGGTTGCCCATGGTCGGCACGAATCCGACCGTCTGGCCTTTGCTGCGCCAGCCGCGGATCGCGGCGCGCAGGGCGGGTGCATCCTGGACGGTCTGCATGAAGATTTCTCAGTTGAAGCCGTGTTCAGGCGCCGGGAACGCGCCGCTGCGCACGTCCGCGGCATAGGCGGCGATGGCGGCGGCCACCGAATCGCGCCCGGCCAGGAAGTCCTTGCTGAACTTCGGCCGCTTGCCCGGGGTGATGCCCAGCAGGTCATGGATCACGAGCACCTGGCCGTCGCAGTGCGGGCCGGCGCCGATGCCGATCACCGGAATGCCGACCGCCGCGGTGACCCGCTGACCCAGCGCCGTCGGCACACCTTCCAGCACCAGCAGGTCGGCGCCGGCCGCCTGCACCGCCAGCGCCTCGGCCAGGATGTGCTCGGCCGCCGACTGCTCGCGGCCCTGGATGCGGAAACCGCCGAACTTGTGCACTGACTGTGGCGTCAGCCCCAGATGCGCGCAAACCGGAATGGCCCGCGCGGCCAGCGCGGCGATGCCGTCCAGGATGTGCGTTGCCGCGCCTTCGACCTTCACCATCGCCGCACCCGCCTCACCCACCAGCCGGGCGCTGGCCTCCAGCAGATGCGCGGTATCGCGATCGGCCATGAACGGCAGATCCGCCACCAGCAGGGTGGCCGACAGCCCGCGGGCCACCGCGGCGGTGTGGTAGACCATGTGCTCCAGCGTCACCGGCAGCGTGCTGCGATGCCCCTGCACCACCATGCCGAGCGAATCGCCCACCAGCGCCACATCGACGCCGGCCGCCTCCAGCTGCCACGCAAAGCTGGCGTCGTAGGCGGTGAGCATCACGATCCGCTGCCCCTGCGCTTTCATCGACTGCAGGCCGGGCACGGTGACCGGCTTGCGCTCGGGGACGCTGGCGTTGAGCACGTACAAGGCAATTCCTTACGGGGAGGGCGGAGGCCGATTATCCGGCCTGCCGCGACGCCGGCTCAAGGCAATCTTTCGCAGCCGGCCGGATCGAGCGCCGCCAGCAACTGATCGACGCGGCCGTAACCGGGCAGCTGCAGCGCGGGCGCGATGTCGTGCAGCGGCAGCAGCACGAAGGCGCGCTGCGCCATGCGCGGGTGCGGCAGGCTCAGCCGCGCATCGTCAAGCTGCACGCCGTCGACGTGCAGCAGGTCCAGATCCAGCGTGCGCGGGCCGTTGCGTTCGCCGCGCACGCGGCCGGCCCGCTGCTCGATCGCCAGCAGCGCGTCGAGCAGCGCATGCGGCGGCAGCGTACTGTCCAGCTGCACCGCCGCGTTGACAAACGGGGGCTGCTCCAGCACGCCCCACGGCGGCGTGCGGTAAAGCGCCGAGCGCTGCAGCAGGCGCAGGCCCGGCGTGGCGGCCAGTGCCTGCATTGCATCGAGCAAGTGCTGCTGCGGATCGCCCAGGTTGCTGCCCAGTGCAACGTAGGCCAGCGTCACGCCGAACCCGACTTGTCACCCGGCTTGCGCCGGCGCCGGCGCGGACGCGACGGGCGCGCGGCCACCGGCAGCGCGGCGTGGTCACTGACGGCGCTGCCGCCACCGACTGGCAGCGCCGCCGAGAGCACGTCCTGCGGCAACTGCTGCGCGTGCGCCCACCACAGGCCGAGCTCGCGGATCGCCGGGGATTCGTCCGCGCGCAGCAGCAGAAAATCGAAGGCGGCGCGGAAGCGCGGGTGCGTCATCAGGCGGAACACGCGCTTGCGCTGGATCTGCTCGAAGCGCGGCTGTAGCGACCAGATCTCCTCCATCGTCAAGGTGAACCGGCGCGGGATGGCCACCCGCTGGCACTGCTCGGCCACCACCTGGGCAGCGGCGCGTGCCCACGCCTCGCTACCATCCTGACCGCGGGCCATCCAGTGCTGCGCCACGTCGCGCACCTCGCCCCACAGCAGCACCGCAAACAGGAACGCCGGGGTCACCGACTTGTCTTCGGCGATGCGCGCATCGGTATTCGCCAGGCCCTGCCCGACCAGCGAGCGCAGCGCGTCGTCACCGCGCGCGAGTGCGCGGGCGGTGACGGGAAACAGGAATTTCAGCAGGCCGCTGTGTTCCAGCATACGGAAACTTTTCAGGCCCTGGCCGCCGAGAAACATCTTCAGCGATTCGTCGAACAGGCGTGCCGGCGCCGCCTCGGCCAGCAGTGGTCCGAGCGACTCGAACGGCGCCATCGCGGCCGCGTCGATGCGCATGTCGAGCTTGGCCGCCAGTCGCGCGGCGCGCAGCATGCGCACCGGATCCTCGCGATAGCGGGTCACCGGATCGCCGATCAGCCGCAGCACCCGATCCTGCAGATCCTGCATTCCGCCGACGTAGTCGCGCACCGAGAAATCGCTGATGTCGTAGTACATCGCGTTGACGCGGAAGTCGCGGCGGATCGCGTCTTCCTCGATGGTGCCCCAGATGTTGTCGCGCACGATGCGGCCGTCGACGATGTGGCGGTCGCCCTCGCCGCCCTCCTCGCCGAGGCCTCGAAAGGTCGCCACTTCGATGATCTCCGGGCCGAACACCACGTGCGCCAGGCGGAAGCGTCGACCGATCAGGCGGCAGTTGCGAAACAGCCGCTTCACCTCGTCCGGTGTCGCGCTGGTGGCGATGTCGAAGTCCTTTGGATGCAGGCCCAGCAGCAGGTCGCGCACCGCACCACCGACCAGGTAGGCGGTATAGCCGGCCTCGTTCAGCCGGTACAGCACGCGCAGCGCCGCATTGCTGATGTTCTTGCGGGAAATGATGTGCTGGTCGCGCGGAATGATCCGCAGCGCTGGCGTGATGTCGGTCCCTGATTGGAGGTTCAAGCGGTGAAAATCCTTGCGGGGCGAAGCCGCCCATGGGTTCAAAAAATGGCGTTTTCCAACCGCGCATCGGCGTGGCCGGTGCCGATCGTGCCTGTCGGAAAACAGGTCCACGGCGTGCATTGCCGGGCCGGACAATTCCGTTATACTAGCGCGCCTCGCAGCATAACGCTCCCTTCGTCTAGTGGCCCAGGACACTGCCCTCTCAAGGCGGGAACACGAGTTCGAACCTCGTAGGGAGCACCATTTACTTGTGCAATCTTCCATGATCGCCGTTGTCTGGAAGGGTGCCGACAACTCACGCACCTCGGCTATTGGCCAGATCAGAAGCGGCCATCCGTGGCCGCACTCTTCACAAGAGCCTCTCGACCACTTCTTTTAAAGCCGAAACGCCTCCATGACTTTCGTCGTCATCGACAACTGCATCAAGTGCAAGTACACCGATTGCGTTGAGGTCTGTCCGGTCGATGCCTTTCATGAAGGCCCCAACTTTCTGGTGATCGATCCGGACGAGTGTATCGACTGCACTTTGTGCGAGCCGGAGTGCCCGATCAACGCGATCTATCCGGAAGACGACGTGCCCGCCGGCCAGGAAGCCTTCGTGGCACTGAATGCCGAGCTGGCGAAAGTCTGGCCGGTGATCACCGAACGCAAGGACGGCCTGGTGGACGCCAAGGACTGGGAAGGCAAGCCGGACAAGCTGACCCTGCTTCAGCGCTGAGTCACCTCGCGCACGCAAAAACGCCGCCTCGATGGGCGGCGTTTTCGTGTGCGCGGTGGCGCGATGCGCGACCCGGCTTCAGTTGCCCAGGCTGGATTTCAGGCTGTCGATGACCCTGGCCACGGCGGCAGCACTGCCCTCGGCCCGCACTTCGCTGGAAGTCGTGCCGCTGCCGTTGATGCTGATCAGCACCTGCTGCGCGGTGCCCGCCTGGGCGTCGGCGGCAGCATGTTTGCCATGCCCGAACAGGCGGCTGAAGAAGCCCACCTTCTTCGCCGGCGCCATGCCGGCAACGCTCAGCGTGTAGCTGTGCGTCGCATCGTCATGGCTCACCAGCCGGCCGAGGCTGCCACTCTCGAGCAGCTTGCCCACACGCTGATAAGCGGCATCCACGTTGTCGGCCAGCACGAAGCCGTCGGCGATCTGGCCGCTGGCGGCACCGACATTGGCGGTGGCTCCATTGGCGGTGGGCAGATTCGCACCGGCCGGCGGGATCACCAGCGCGGCGCTGGTCGAGGGCCGATCCAGCCCCGGCGGAATTTCCAGCGGCGACTCCTGCTTGGCGGTGTTCCACGCCTTGTGCGAGCGGAAGATGCCGCAGCCGGAGAGCAGCAGTCCCGCGAGGGCCAGCGTTGGCACAGCCACGAGGAGCGAAGTTTTCTTCATGTAATGGGATTCCGTAGGTAAGTCAGGCAACCGTCAGCCGGTTGCAGTCGACAAGGATGCCAGACTGGACAGCGCTTGGTGCAATCGGGCGCGATCCGGACCGTCGTTCAGTTCCACCAGCGGCAGCCGGACGCTCGCCTGCCCCAGGCCCAGAGCCGGCAACCCGGCCTTGACTGCGATCGGGTTGGAGGCGCAGTCGAGCGCCTGCAGCAGCGGTTCCAGCGCGGCATGACAACGCGCCGTGCCGGCCCGATCACCGCCGGTGGCCGCGTCGCACAACGCGCGAAACGCCTGCGGCACCAGGTTGGCCACCACCGAGATGGTGCCGCCCGCACCGGCCAGCATCGCCTCGCCCGCCGTCGCGTCGTCGCCGGAGAGATAGACGAAATCCGGCCGCGCAAGTTCCGCCAGCGCGGCGACACGCTCGCGATCGCCGCGCGCCTCCTTGATGCCGATGATCGCCGGATGCTCGCGCAACTCGGCGACGGTGTGCGGCAGCAAATCGCAGCCGGTGCGGCCCGGGACGTTGTACAGCAGCACCGGCAGACCGCCGTGTTCGGCCACTTCGAGATAATGCCTGAGCAACCCCTGCTGCGGTGGGCGCACGTAGTACGGCACCACCACCAGCGCGGCATCCGCGCCCAGCGCGCGGGCGCGGCGGGTCAGCGCGACGGTCTTGGCGGTGCCGGCCTCGCCGGTGCCGGCGATCACCGGCACGCGACCGGCCACGCGGTCGACCGCATACGCCAGCAGCCGATCGAATTCGTCGTGTTCGAGCATGTGCGCTTCGCCGGTGGAACCGGCCACCACCAGCGCCTGCGTGCCGCCGGCCAGCTGGTAGTCGAGCAGCCGGGCGAAAGCGGGCAGATCGAGCCCACCATCCGCGGTGAACGGAGTGGCCAGCGCGCAGATGCTTCCGCGAATGTTCAAGGCTCGATTCCGCTCCAGGGCAAGCCGTGCATGTTACTTGCCGCCTCGCGCGAGGGGCAAGTAAGCTCGATCGGAGTAATCTCACGTCTCCGCATCGCGCGGAGCGACGTCACAGGCAGGCCCATTTGAAACCCTCCACCGCCTCTTCCTCCGCCACGGCGCGCTCGGGCAACGACAACCAGCTGCTGATCCAGGCGCTCACGCCCAGCAGCAAGTCGCCGCTGCTGGCGATCGCCAAGCGCATCGCCGACGCCGGCTGCAACCTGTCCGAATCGCGCGTGTCGACGATCGGCACCGAAATCTCGCTGATGCTGCTGGCCAGCGGCGCGTGGGACGCACTGGCCAAGCTGGAAACCGCGCTGACCAAGCTGGGCCGCGACGAGAGCCTGCGGCTGGTGCACTACCGCACTGGTCCGCGCGAGAACAGCTCGCACCTGCTGCCGTATCTGGTGGAGGTGGTGGCGGCCGACCGGGCCGGCATCGTGGCGCGCATCGTGGAGTTCTTCACCCAGCACGGCATCAGCGTGGAGCAGCTCAATTCCACCCGTTATCAGGCGATGCAGACCGGCGCCGAAATGTTCCAGGCCCAGTTCACCATCGGCGTGCCGGCCGAGATTCATATTGCCGCGCTGCGCGATGATTTTCTCGAACTGTGCGACGGCCTGAATCTGGACGCGATCATGGATCCGGTGAAATTCTGAGGATCGCGCGAACGGCGGACCCTGACAAGGGCTGTTTTTCGCGGGCCGGCACGCGCTAGTCTGTGGGCGCACCTGCGAGGAACATGGCGTTGCAGTCAAGCTGTCGATTCCTGTTGAACCTTTTCTGCACGCCGGGCGCCGCAGGCGCCGCCACCGCCTTTGCACTCCCCTCCACCTCACTGCATGCGTGGCGCAGGCTCGCCGCGCAGGAGTAACCATGCCCGAAATCGGCAAGCAGATTCCTGCCCTCAAGGGTCATCTCGGCGACGGCTCGCCGATCCGGCTTGCCGACCTCAAGGGACAGTGGGTGGTGGTGTATTTCTATCCCAGGGACAGCACCCCCGGCTGCACCACCGAGGCGCAGGATTTTCGCGATCTGCACGCCACGTTCCGTCGCCGCAACGCGCAGGTCATCGGCGTGTCGCGCGATTCGCAGAAATCGCATGCCAACTTCGCCAGCAAGCAGCAGCTGCCGTTTGCGCTGGTGGCGGACACCGACGAAACCTGGTGCCAGGCGTTCGACGTGATTCATGAAAAGGTGCTCTACGGCAAGCGCCACCCGGGCGTGGTGCGCAGCACCTTCCTGATCGACCCGCAGGGCCGGCTGAGCCAGGCGTGGCGTGGCGTGAAGGTCGCCGGCCATGCGCAGGCCGTGCTCGCTGCCATCCCCGCTGCGTGAACACAGCACCGTCCATCGCCTGCATCCGTGCCGCGCACCGGCGCGCTGCCCGCCCTGAGCGCCGTGAACACCCGTCCGTGGCCCGCCGTGCGCCACGATTCTGCCACCCACCCACCAGCGAGGACTCTTCCGCATGACCGGAAGCAAGCGCATCTACGCTCTCGACACCAACGTCCTGCTGCATGACCCGACCTCGCTGTTTCGCTTCGAGGAGCATGACGTCTTCATCCCGATGACCGTACTGGAGGAACTGGACGAAAAGAAGAAGGGCGCCTCGGAGGTCTCGCGCAACGGCCGCCAGGTCAGCCGCTTCCTCAACGAGCTGATCGAACGCGGCAAGCAGGACGACCTTAACGACGGGCTGGAACTGAGCAACCCGCACGGCATCAAGCTCAAGCGCGCCGCCGCGGTGGGCCGGCTGTATTTCCAGCAGCGCAGCAGCCAGGGGCACGGCAAGGCGGACAACCAGATCCTGGCGTCGGTGGTCGAGCTGCGCGATCAGCACCCCGACCGCGCGGTGATCCTGGTGACCAAGGACATCAACCTGCGGATCAAGGCGAGCATCGACGGCATCGTCGCCGAGGATTACGAGAACGACCGCGCGCTCGATGATTTCTCCCTGCTCTACACCGGCGCGGCCGAACTCACCGAGGACTTCTGGGATCGCCACCCGGAAGTGCGCTCGTGGACCGAGCGCGGGCGCACCTACTACCAGATCGATCGCCGCGAAGACGAGGCCTGGCATCCGAACCAGTGCCTGTTCCTGCCCGGCGACAACAGCGTCGAGCTGCGCGTGCTGAAGCTGGACGAGGTCAGCGCCACGCTGGTGCTGCTGGACGATCACTCGCACGCCAACCACCACGTGTGGGGCATCGGCGCACGCAACCGCGAGCAGAACTTCGCGCTCAACGCGCTGATGGACCCGGACATCGACTTCGTCACCCTGCTCGGCAACGCCGGCACCGGCAAGACCCTGCTCGCGCTTGCCGCCGGGCTTGCGCAGGTGATGGACCAGCAGCGCTACCGCGAGATCATCATGACCCGCGCCACGGTGTCGGTGGGCGAGGACATCGGCTTCCTGCCCGGCACCGAGGAGGAAAAGATGACGCCGTGGATGGGCGCACTCACCGACAACCTCGAAGTGCTGGCCAACCCCGAGGATGGTGGCAGCTGGGGCCGTCAGGCCACCAACGATCTGCTCGCCTCGCGCATCAAGATCCGCTCGCTCAACTTCATGCGCGGACGCACCTTCCTCAGCCGCTACCTGATCATCGACGAGGCGCAGAACCTCACCCCGAAGCAGATGAAAACCCTGATCACCCGTGCCGGACCCGGCACCAAGATCGTCTGCCTGGGCAACGTCGAGCAGATCGACACGCCCTACCTCACCGAGACCACCTCGGGGCTGACCTACGCGGTCGACCGCTTCAAGCAGTGGGCGCATTCGGCGCACATCACGCTGCGCCGGGGCGAGCGTTCGCGGCTGGCGGATTTCGCGGCCGAGGCGCTCTGAGCCAGCCCACAGCCACCGGCTGGCGGTGGCTGTGGCGGAAACACCGCCAGCGCGGCGCGAGTAGAATGCGGGCATCACCGTTGCCTGCCGAGCTGCCGCCGTCCGATGTCCCTGACGCCCCGCCTCCTGTTGCTGATCCTGCTGGCGCTGTACGTGCTGTGCGCGCTGCTGGTGCACCTGCGTGGGCGCAGCCGGCTGCGCTTCGACCGCCAGCTGGTGGATCACTCGGCGCTGTTCGCGCCGTACAACCTGCTGATGTACGCGTTCTCGGCGGTGCCGGCGCGGCCGATCCTCGATCGCCGCGGGTTTCCGCAGCTGGACCTGCTGCAGGCCAACTGGCAGGTCATCCGCGACGAGGCGACGCACCTGTTCGACGAGGGCCACATCCGCGCGGCCGAGAAGCACAACGACGCCAGCTTCAACAGCTTCTTCAAGCAGGGCTGGAAGCGCTTTTATTTGAAGTGGTACGGCGAGCCGCTGGCCTCGGCCGAGGCGCTGTGCCCGCAAACGGTGGCGCTGCTGAAGTCGATTCCCAGCGTGAAGGCGGCGATGTTCGCGCTGCTGCCGCCGGGCAGCAAGCTCAACCCGCACCGCGACCCATTCGCCGGCTCGCTGCGCTACCACCTCGGCCTGATCACACCGAACTCGCGCGACTGCCGGATCTTCGTCGACGGCGAGGAGCACGCCTGGGGCGACGGCAAGGACGTGGTGTTCGACGAGACCTACGTGCACTGGGCCGAGAACAAGACCAAGCAGACGCGGGTGATCCTGTTCGCCGACGTGGAGCGCCCGCTGCGCACGCGCTGGATGAGTGCGATCAATCACCGCGTGGGCGCGTTCATGGGCCGCATCACGGCCTCGCCGAACACCGATGCAGGGACGGAGAAAACCGGCTTCATCAATCGCCTGTTCGCGCTCAGCCAGCGCAGGCGCGGCTTCAGCCGGGCCTTCAAGCGCCGCCACAAGAAGCTGTTCAAGGCCGCCAAATACTTCGGCATGCTGCTGCTGATGTGGCTGATCTTCCTGGCACCGTGGCCGTTGTTCCGCTGAGAACGGCCGCAGTCGCCTGTCGCCAAGCGATCAGAGCCGTGGTACCCACTACGGCCCTTTGGCTGTGCACAGAGGCTGTGAAAAATCCGACCCCCGTAGCGAGGGCGTCGCCGGGCGCGCGTGACAAGGTGCGTTGCGGGCACTACGGGGAGTTTGGTGAATGAAATGGCCGACGTGTCGATGGAATCTGCGTGAGCACCCGATCTGTCGACGCAAACGTCGCGACGCGTCGACGCGGTAGAAACCATCGGCTGCAAGGCACGGCCGTGTCCGCGCCTGCGCCGCGGATGCCTGCGCGGGCTGCCGCATGGCGGTGCCACAGATCGTCGGGCAGCCACCACCTGTGAGCGCGTGACCGGCTGCCGCGACGCAGCTTTCGCGCTCAGAACCCCGGCGGGCGCTGCGCCGCCACACCGGCGGCGCGCTCCAGCGCGAGGCCCACGCGGGCGACGGTACCTTCCTCGAACAGACGTCCGATCAGCGTGACGCCGTAGGGCACGCGGCGCGGTGGTGCGAAGGTGGGCAGCGGGTGCTGCGGATCGGGCGCCCAGTCGCTGCGCGCCTGCGCCACCTCGACGAAACCGGTGCGCAGGGTCAGCGAGGGATGCCCGGTCATGTTGCTAATCACCATCATCTCGTCGCGCAGCGACGGCACCAGCAGCAGGTCCACCTCGCCCATCACGCGCGCCATCTCCTGCGCCACCTTGCGACGCAGCCGGTCGGCCTGCACGAAATCCACCGCCGAGAGGAAGCGCGCCTCGCGGAACAGGTTGGGCCACGCGTCCGGCGTCTGCATGCGCAGCTGGTCGGCCGCGCCGCTCAGGGTGAGTTCCTCGAACGCGGCGGCGGCCTCGGCAAACAGCAGCAGGTTGAGCGTGTCGTACGGCCAGTCCGGCAGCGCCACCGGCGTGGGCACCAGGCCCAGCTGGTGCAACGATTCAAGCGCAGCGCGATCCACCGCGGTGGCCGGCGCTTCTTTCATCCACGCAGGCACGTAGCCGACCTTGAGCCCCTTCACCGGCGCGCTGGCGTCGTAATCCAGACGGCTGGGCAGGCTCGCCACGTCGGCTACGTCCGGCCCGCTGATGGCGTGCAGCACCAGCATGGTGTCCTCCACCGAGCGCGCGATGGGGCCGAGCTTGTCCATCGTCCAGCACAGCGTCATCGCGCCGTTGCGTGGCACGCGGCCGTAGGTGGGGCGCAGGCCGGTGGTGCCGCAGCGCATGCACGGGCTGATGATGCTGCCCTGCGTTTCGCTGCCGATGGCAAAGCCGACCAGGCCGGCCGCGGTGGCCGCCGCCGGCCCGGCGCTGGAGCCGGACGAGCCTTCCTGCAGCAGCCACGGGTTCATCGTCTGGCCGCCAAACCAGATGTCGTTGAGGGCGAGCGCGCCCAGGCTGAGCTTGGCCAGCAGCACCGCGCCGGCGGCGTTGAGCCGCTGCACCACCGCGGCATCCTCGGTCGGCACGCGATGGCGAAACGGTTCGGCCCCATAGGTGGTGGCTATGCCCACCGTGTCGAGCAGATCCTTGGCGCCCCACGGCACGCCGTGCAGCGGGCCGCGATAGTGGCCGGCGGCGATCTCGCGGTCAGCCTGCCGCGCCTGTGCCAGCGCGTGCTCTTCGCACAGGGTGATCACGCAGCGCAGTTGCGGATCGAACCGCTTGATGCGCGCCAGGTAGATATGTGTGAGCCGCGTCGAGGTGAGCTGGCGCGTGCGGAGCCAGTGCGCCAGATGGGTCACCGGCGCAAACGCGATGTCCTCGTCATGCGCGGGCAGCGGCCCGACCGTGAGGGCGCTGGCGACGAAGCGGTCGCGGGCCGGACCCACGTGTTGGCCGGGCAGGATCGGATCCCACACCGTGGCCGGCGCCAGGCTGTCCGCCAGCGCGATCTTGTTCGGCCCGGTGCGCCGCTCCAGCAGGCCGGCCATCGAGGTCGGCCAGCTGCCCACCGCCATCGCGCGCTGCGCGGCGGTCAGCGTCACCTGCTCCAGCTTCTCCGCCTCGGCAAAGGTGGCCGGAGTCAGCGCCGGCCCCACCGGCGGCGCAGTGTTGAACGCACCCGGCGAACCCGGCGGCGGCGTCACGCTGGCCGACGCCGCCTGCGCGCCCGCGCGTCCGGCCACCACGGCACCCAGCAGACCGAGCGGCGCCTGGGCAAGAAATTCGCGACGGGTCTTCATGGCTTTCCCCGGCGCCCGCACAGGCGCGCGTTGATGTGGATGGCAGCGGCTTGCGCCCGGCATCGGCAGCGCGCACCGGCGCGGGTGCCGAGCGCATGCAGGCCGGGTTGCACTGTGTATGAGGCGACACGCCAAGGCAACTGGACGATGGTGGAGCGGAGCGCCAGGCGCCTGCGCCCGGCCGCTCGTGCCGCGACGCGCACTGGGCAGCAGATTCTTGCGTCCGCGCGGGATCAAAAACACGGGCGCGCCTCGGCCCGGTTTCTCCTACACTTGCGGAGACGTCTGCCACTCGGCGCAGCGGAAGCGAAGCCAGCGCGGCCCATCGGCCGCCGGCTCCAGTGCACCAGGCGCAGGCGCAGGCGGCGTTGCGAACGTCACGGCAGGTCCATCCCAACCACTACCCGAGGAGCGCAGCCATGAGCAAAGACAAAGCAGGCAAGAAGGACAAATGGAAGCACCTCGACCTGTTCGACATGATGTTGAACCAGAGCAAGGTCTTCCGTGACATGGTCGAGCAGTTCCAGAAGGCGTGGACGCCGGATGCTCCCTCCGTCACCGTGAGCGCCGCCGTCGCCACCGGCAGCCCGGCGAAGAAACCGGCCAAGGCCGGAAAGACCATGCCGGCCGCCAAGCCGGCAAAAAAGGCCGGCGCGAAGAAAACCGCCGTGTCGACGAAAGCTGCGCCCGCTGCTCTCAAGCAGTCGCCGAGGAAGTCGCCCGGCCGAGCCAAGGTGGTGGCGGGTCAGGCCAAGCCGGCGAAGTCAGTCAAGGCCGCTCGCAAGGCTGTCGGGAAATAGCAGGGACGGAGGTAATTGATTAACTGCCTCCGTCCCAATTTTTCTGAGCAGCGCGGGCTGCTGTCGAAGGATCATTTCAGTGTGGATGGCACGCTGATTCAGGCATGGGCCTCGCACAAGAGTTTTCGCCCGAAGGACGAGGGCCCGGGCGGCATCGGCCGCAACCAGGAACACGACTTCCACGGCGAGCAGCGCAAGAATGACACGCATGCCTCGAGCACCGATCCGGACGCCCGGCTGTATCGCAAGTCAGCCAACACGGCCGCGGTGCTGTGCTACCAGGGCCATACGGTGGTGGAGAATCGCCACGGACTGGTGGTGCGTGCGCAAGTCAGCCATGCCACCGGCACGGCCGAACGCGACACCGCGCTGGAACTGTTGCAGTCGTTGCCCGGCAAGCGTCGCAAGACCGTGGGCGCGGACAAGGGCTACGACGTGAAGTCATTCGTCAAGAAATGTCGCGAACTGCGCATCACCGCCCACGTGGCGGCCAAGGACAAAGGCAGCGCGACCGACCAACGCACCCGCCGGCATGTCGGCTACACCATCAGCCAACGCAAGCGAAAACGCGTGGAGGAGCCGTTCGGCTGGGGCAAGGTGATCGGCCAGATCCGGCAAGTCAAGCAGCGCGGCAAGGCGCAGGTGAATGCGCTGTTCCAGCTGACCATGATGGGCTGGAATTTGGTCAGGATGCGCAATCTCCTGGCCGCAAGCAGCGCGTGAGGCCGGATCACGGAGCATGCCGTGAGGAAGACACCGTGCACGGCATGAAAATCGATCGGATCATCATGCCGTCGCAAACGAAAACGCGCACCGCTCGAGGAAAACTTCGCAGCTGAGGGCGCTTTTCAACAGCCTGTTAGTTAGTCCCCGTGAAGTCCGCGAAAATCTCGGCCATGGATGGCTCGTGCAACTACTGTCCGCATGCGGGTAGTTGGGGGAGTATGCTGCCGAAAGCATCAAATTAAATTTCGACGGACGTAGGGGGCGAAGTGGAAAGCGCAACGATGCAGCTGCTGAGAAGCACGGCCGCTGATAACAGCATGGACGTAGACGTTGTGGGTGACACGACTACGTCGAGCTCAGAATTTGAGCCTCTCTCAGAACGGGAGCCCATCTCTGACCAATGCTCTCAACTTAAGCCTCAGCACGCCAGCTTGTACGCGAGGTGGAGATGGGGTTTGGGTCGAGGTGGTCTGGGGTAGAGGCGGTTCGGTTGCACGCGGCAGCGTGCCTTGGCGATGGCGGCGAGCGCGGCGGGGAGCGCACTCAGACAGTGGGCCAGTTGCAGCAGACAGCCGGCGAGGAGGGGCTTGAGCGTACCGATGGCGTAGGTGCGGTTGGGTCGGTGCGTGGGCTCGTCA
>JAJYSM010000040.1 GCA_021793575.1 Pseudomonadota bacterium | reverse complement strand
GCTGATCAGATGGGCAACGTCAACTTGCGCCGCCAGTGCCTTGCGAGTTCTCGCCATCGTTTCTGTCCATCGAAGCCTCGATGGAGCACGATTGTGCACGAGAAAATTTTATCTGAACAGTATTGCGTCTTGGGCAGAAGTTCCGGTGCAAGCCGGGAGCCTTGATCAGAGCTGGAAGGGCCGGAAGTCCGGAAGGTGATCGGGGTGTCTATAGGACGACAGGCGACACAACGAACGAAACAAGCTCAAGGCTTCGAAGTTCGCATGAACTACATGGCCGACAGGAACCGCCGTATGCGGAACCGCACGTACGGTGGTGTGGGAGGGGGCCGGAGTATTCCGGCTCCCTACCCGATGCAACGCCGCTGCGGGTGGGCGCCTCAGCCGGCCGCCGTCGGCAGCACGGCGATGCACTTCAGCTCGATCGCGATCGGTGTCGGCAGCGTGCTGACGCCCACGGTGGTGCGGCAGGCCTCGACGCCGGCGAAGTGCTCGGCGTAAAGGCGGTTGTAGGTGGCAAAGTCGCGCGACATGTCGGTCAGAAACACGGTGACGTCGACCAGGTCGGTCCACGCCGCGCCGCTGGCTTCCAGCACCGCCCGCACGTTGGCGAATACCTGGCGGCATTGCGCCTCGATGTCATAGGCGATCAGGCGTCCGTCGGCGTCGTGCAGGTTGCCCGGAATCGCCTGGCTACCCGGTTCGCGCGGACCCACGCCGGACAGGAACAGCCACTGGCCCACGCGTCGCGCGTGCGGATAGGCGCCGACCGGTGTCGGTGCGCGATCGGTGCGCACGACGCCGTTCACCGCAGTGCGGCCGGCAGCCGTTGCAGTCGCTGCAGCGCACTCTCGTAGGCCGGCTGCAGCGCGGCGCGCGAATCGACATGCATTGCCAGATCGTGCATGTGGCCGTCGTCGAGGCTGTAGCACCACGCATGCACTGCCAGTTTCTGACCGCGCTCCCACGCGTCCATCACCATGGTGGTACGGCAGGTGTTGGTGACCTGCTCGATCGCGTTGAGCTCGCACAGGCGGGCGTTGCGCAGCGCCATCGGATCGAGCGCGGCGAGCATCGCGGAGTGCTTTTCCGCCACGTCGCCGACATGCCGCAGCCAGTTGTCGACCAGGCCCAGCCGGCGCTCGTCCAGCACCGCCTGCACGCCGCCGCAGCCGTAGTGGCCGACCACGATGATGTGCTCGACCTTGAGGATGTCCACCGCGAACTGGATCGTGCTGAGGCAGTTGAGATCGCTGTGCGCAACCACGTTGGCCACGTTGCGCTGCACGAAGATCTCGCCCGGCGGCAGATCGACGATCTGGGTGGCCGGTACGCGCGAATCGGAGCAGCCGATCCACAGGTACTTCGGTGACTGCTGGGTCGCCAGCTGTTGGAAGAAATGCGGATCGGCGGTATGCATCGCGGCCGACCAGCGGCGGTTGCCGTCGAGCAGGTCTTGCAGTGGGCTGGTCAAGAAGGCGGTTTCCATAGGGGCAAGTGGGCGATCTGGCGAACGGGTTATGGTCAGTCCGTCGTGATCGATATTTCAGTAGCGGATGCAGATGTTTTTCGGCTCGGTGAAGAAGCGCAGCGCCTCGCTGCCGCCCTCGCGGCCGAGCCCGGATTGCTTGATGCCGCCGAACGGCGTGCGCAAGTCGCGCAGCATCCAGCAGTTGATCCAGACGATGCCGAACTCCAGCTGCGCGGCGAGCCGGTGCGCGCGGGAAAGATCGCGCGTCCACAGCGAGGCGGCCAGTCCATACGCGCTGTCGTTGGCGATCGCCAGCGCCTCGGCCTCGTCCTCGAACGGGATCAGGCTGACCACCGGGCCGAAGATTTCCTGCTGGTTGGTGGAGGCGGCCGACGGCAGTCCTTCGATCACCGTGGGCGCCACGAACCAGCCGGCGGCGCAGCGCCCGGGCAGCTGCAGCGCATGGCCGCCGCACAGCACGCGGCCGCCCTCGGCCCGCGCCTGCTCGATGCAGCCGAGCACCTTGTCACGGTGCGTGCGCGAAACCAGCGCGCCGAGGTCGCTGCCGGCGGCTTCCGGGTCGCCCACGCGCAGCGCCTGCACCCGTGCGAGATAGCGTTCGCGGAAGCTGGCGTAGATCGAGCGCTGCACCAGCAGGCGCGAGCCGCACAGGCAGATCTCGCCCTGGTTGGCGAAGCCGGAGCGCACCAGCGTGTCCAGGTTTGCATCGTTGAGATCGGCATCGGCAAACACGATCGCCGGATTCTTGCCGCCCAGCTCCAGCGAGATTTTCTTGAACTGGGGCGCCGCGGTGGCGGCGATGCGGGCGCCGGTGGCGGTGCTGCCGGTGAACGAGATCGCCTTTACCGCCGGGTGCTCCACCAGCGCCTGGCCCACGCTTGCCCCGCGCCCGTGCACGATGTTCAGCACCCCCGGCGGGAAACCGACCTCGATGCTCAGCTCGCCCAGCAGCGCGGCGCTGCACGGTGTCAGCTCCGAGGGCTTGGCCACCACGGTGTTGCCGGCCGCCAGCGCGGGCGCGATCTTCCAGGTGAACAGGTACAGCGGCAGGTTCCACGGGCTGATGCAGCCGACCACGCCCAGCGGCTGGTGCACGGTGTAGTTGATGGCGCCGACTGCCATCGGGTGCGCCTCGCTGGCCCATGCCTCGCTCGCCGCCGCGAAAAAGCGCAGGTTGGCGGCGGCGCGCGGAATGTCCAGGCTGCGCGCCAGCGCCAGCGGCTTGCCGCTGTCGCGTGACTCGAGCCGGGCCAGTACATCGAGTTGGGCATCCACTGCGTTTGCCAGCCGCCGCAGCAGCTGCGAGCGCTGCTCGACCGGCGTATGCGCCCAGCCGGCCGCCGCGGCCTGCGCCGCGCGCACCGCCGCATCGACATCGGCCGCGTTGCCGTCGGGGCACTGCGCGAACACCACGCCGGTGGCCGGTTCGTAGACGTCCAGGTAGCGGCCGCTGGCGGGCGGCTGCGGTCGGCCGTGGATCAGGTGTGAGAGCGGCGCCGAATTCATCGTGCCAGCATAGCGCGCGCGCTCGACGCTGGCAGCCGGGGCAGGTCTGGAACGGGCGGCAGTCGCAGCAGGCGGGCGATTTTCTCTCAGCCGCTCAGCTCAGCGCGCGCGTGCGGCCGCCATCGACGGCGAGGCTGACGCCGTTGACGTAGGCCGCCGCCGGCGTGCATAGAAACGCGACCACCGCCGCCACTTCCGCCGCCTCGCCAAAGCGCCGCGCGGGGACGCCGGCGAGCATGTTCGTCTCGATGGCCTCGGCGGACTGGCCGCTGCGCGCGACGCTGGCCGCGATCAGCCCGTCCAGCCGCGCCGTGCGGGTGTAGCCGGGCAGCACGTTGTTGACGGTGATACCGTCGGCGGCCAGCTCGCCGGCCAGCGTCTTGGCCCAGCCGGCCACCGCGGCGCGCACCGTGTTGGACACGCCCAGCCCGGCCAGCGGCTCCTTCACCGAGGTGGAGATCACGTTGACGATGCGGCCGTAGCCGCTGGCGCGCATGCCCGGCAGCAGCGCCTGCAGCAGCGTCTGGCCGGCCAGCAGGTGCTGGCGGAAGGCCGTTTCGAAGGCGTCCGGCGTGGCCGTGTGCGCGGGGCCGGCGGGCGGACCGCCGCTGTTGTTGATCAGGATGTGCACGGGCTGGGTGGCGGCGAGCTCGCTGACGACGGTGTGCAGGCGCGCGGTATCGAGCATGTCCACGCTGCGCCAGTCGTGCTGCTGGCCGGCGCGCGGGCGCGGCAGGCTGGCTGCCAGCGCCTGCAGCGCAGCGGCCGAGCGCGCCAGCAGGGTCACGCTGGCGCCCAGTTCGGCCAGCTCGATCGCGCTGGCGCGGCCGATGCCCTGCGAGGCACCGCAGACCAGCGCATGGCGTCCCGCAAGATCCAGTTGCATGTAGTTTCTCTCCCGTCGCTCAGCGCTTGCGAAGAAAACCACATCCTGTGGCTTTCTTCCATCGCGAGTCATGCACTTGCGTGCGCTATCCGCGACCGGCCATCCCAAGCCGGCCTGAGAGGTTGAAACATTCAACCTCTCAGGGCAGCAACAGGCGCATGGCCAGCGCGCCGAGCCAGCACAGCCAGCCCAGCCACGGGCTGTAGCGCCACGTTCGTTGCCAGCGGTTGATGGTGGTGTCGTCCAGCGCCGGCAGCGCGGGCGAGCGCAGCACGTGCTGCAGGCGGATCCAGGTGCGCCATCGCGAGGCCTTGCCGCGCTCCGGCTCGGCAATGATCTTCCACTGCTGCGGGTAGCGCCGGCGCAGCAGGGCGGCGAGCCGGAACTGCGCAAAGTACGACAGCAGGAACAGGCTGATGCCGGCGGCCAGCAGACCGAGATACAGGATGATCACGGCGAGCCGCTACCGGCGCTGCCGGTTTTTTGCGCGGCCGGCTCGGCGGCCTTGCCGGCACTGCTCCACGGCAGCGGCAGGCTGGTGCGCAAGGTGTTGAGCACGCCGTCGCCCTTGGCCGGCTTGCCGCAGACCGCGTTGTCGACGGCCTTGGCGTAGGTGGTGTTCATCATGCCGATCCACAGCACGCCGTCCGGCCCGTGCGGCACGCTGAAACTGCCGGCCGAATTCATGTTCAGCGTGGCCTTGGTGGAAAACGTCGCGGGCGACTGCTCCCAGTAGGTCTTGCCGGATTGTTGCGCGGCCGAGCTGTAGACCAGCAGGTAGTGCGCCTTGTCGCTGGTCACGCTGAGGCTGCCGAACGCGCCGGTGGTTTCGTCGCTCCAGCCCATGTGCTCGCACAGCCCGATGTCCTGGGTGCCGATCGGCTGGAAGCCGTCGTCCAGCAGCACCACGGTGGGTGCAAACAGATAGCTGGCGTGCAGCCAGCGGCCATTCAATTCCGCTTTCAGGGCAATCCGGTAAGGCAGCTTGGCGTGCGTGGGCAGGCGGAACGCGAGGAAATAGCTGTGCGTGCCATCGAGGTTGGCCACCATGCTGGCGCTGCCCAGGGTGAACTTCTGCGGCTGCCACGGCAGCATCGTCTGGTAGGAGAAATCGGCGAAGCTGCTGCAGCAGGGGGTGGTCTGCTGCAGGCGCTGTTCGGCCAGCTTGAGCGCGGCGCCGTCATCTTCCGCCGGCGGCCGCAGGTTGGGCGGAATCAGCACCTTGGCGGTCTGGCAGCCGCCAAGCAGAGTGGCCCAGATCAACACGGCGGCAATGGCAGGGAGGCGGTACGGCATGGCGGCAAGGGTACTCAGAATTCGGCCGTGCCGGCCGCGCGCGGGTAGGGAATGGCATCGCGGATATTGGCCAGGCCACAGACATACACCAGCAGCCGCTCGAAGCCCAGGCCGAAGCCGGCGTGCGGCACCGTGCCGTAGCGGCGCAGGTCGCGGTACCAGCCATAGGTGGTCTTGTCGAGACCGAACTTGTCCATCCGCGCGTCGAGGTAGTCCAGCCGCTCCTCGCGCTGGCTGCCGCCGATGATCTCGCCGATGCCGGGCGCCAGCACATCCATCGCGGCCACGGTTTTCTCGTCGTCGTTGAGGCGCATGTAGAAGGCCTTGATCGCCTCGGGGTAGTTCATTACGACCACCGGGCGGCCGATATGTTTCTCGGCCAGATAGCGCTCGTGTTCGGTCTGCAGATCCACGCCCCAGGCCACCGGGTAGTCGAACTTCTGTCCGGACTTTTGCAGGATCGTGATGGCGTCGGTGTAGTCGATGCGCTCGAACGGCTGACGGATGAACGCCTCCATCCGCGTGATCGCATCGCTCTGCACGCGCTCGGCGAAAAACGCCATGTCGTCCGCGCGTTCGTCCAGCACCGCCTGGAAGATGGCTTTCAGGAACGCCTCGGCGCAGTCGGCGTCGGCGGCAAGATCGGCGAAGGCGATTTCCGGCTCGACCATCCAGAACTCGGCCAGGTGGCGCGGCGTGTTGGAGTTCTCTGCGCGAAAAGTGGGACCGAAGGTGTAGACCTTGCTCAGCGCCAGGCAGTAGGCCTCGACGTTGAGCTGGCCGGAGACGGTGAGGAAGGCCTCGCGACCGAAGAAGTCCTGGCGGAAGTCGATCTTGCCATCCGGCAGGCGCGGCAGGTTGGCGAGGTCGAGCGTGGAGAGGCGGAACATGTCGCCGGCGCCCTCGGCGTCGGAGGTGGTGATGATCGGCGTGTTGATCCAGAAGAAGCCCTGCGCGGTGAGGTGGCGGTGGATCGCCGTCATCATCGTGTGGCGCACGCGGGTCACCGCGCCGAACAGGTTGGTGCGCGGGCGCAGGTGGGCCACCTCGCGCAGGAACTCCATCGAATGCTGTTTGGGCTGGATCGGATAGGTTTCCGGATCGTCGACCAGCCCGGTCACCACCACCGCATTGGCCTGCAGCTCGTAGCGCTGGCCCTGGCCCTGCGACGCCACCAGCGTGCCGCTGACGATCACGCCGGCGCCGGCGGTGAGGTGCTTCACCTCGCTGTCGTAGTTGGCCAGCGTGGCCGGTACCACCGCCTGGATCGGGTCGAAGCAGGAACCGTCGGTGACGTTGACGAACGACAGGCCGGCCTTGGAATCGCGCCGCGTGCGCACCCAGCCGCGCACGGTCACCGTGCTGCCGGCCTCAAGCTTTCCGGAAAGCGCCTGTTTCACACTGCATACCGTCGGGCTGCCTGGCGTCGGACTGACCATTGCCATGAATTGAAACTCCTGCGGCATGCCGCATATCGTTGAGGTGGGATCAGGACGCGCAGGTCGCTGCGGCCTGCGCCGGGGCGCCCGGCCCGGAGTCCGGTTCGGCATGATAATGTAGCCATCGCCCGGGCTGCGACTTTCCGGGTCACTTCACACAGTGGAATCCCGCCTTCATGACCATCACCATCACGTCTGCCGCCAGCGAACGCATGCGCCACTTTTTGGCCCACACGCCGAACGCGGCGGGCGTGCGCTTCGGGGTCAAGCGTACCGGCTGCTCCGGTTTCGCCTACGTGGTGGATCTGGCCGAGGGTCTGGGCGAAGGCGATCGCGTGCTTGAAGTCGATGGCCTGCCACTCGTTGTCAACGACAACAGCGTGGCGCTGGTCGATGGCACGGTGATCGACTTTCAGCGGCAGGGCCTCAATGCCAGCTTCGTGTTCCACAACCCGAATGCCACCGGTGCCTGCGGCTGCGGCGAGAGTTTCACCGTGAGTTGATCGCGCACGGGCATTGCCCATCATGTTTTTCAACGACTTGCGCCGATATCCGCGCGCAACGTACAATTCCGCTTCTGCCTGCGTCCGAAAGACGCCGGCGGGCACTTGCCTCACCGCATCGGCGGGAGGCTGCCAGGCCGCGAGGCCGCATCCACAAGGAGTCAAACCTCAATGACCCTGCGTCATTACGAAGTCGTGTTTCTGGTCCACCCTGACCAGAGCGAACAGGTTCCGGCGATGATCGAGCGCTACAAGGCGCTGATCGAGACCGACGGCGGCAAGATCCACCGCCTGGAAGACTGGGGCCGCCGTCAGCTGGCCTACCCGATCGTGAATCTGGCCAAGGCACACTATGTGCTGCTCAACATCGAAGTGAGCCAGAATGCACTGAACGAGCTGGAGTCGGGCTTCCGCTTCAACGACGCGGTGTTGCGCCATCTGGTGGTGCGTCGCGACGAGGCCGACATCGAGCCGTCGTTCATCCTGAAGTCGAAGGAGAAGGACGACGCCAAGTCCACCCGTCGCCGCGATGATGACGATGGCGAAGGCGACAGCCGCCCGCGCGGGCGTGACCGCGACGACAATGATCGCGACAGCGACGACTGATTAGGAATCCAGACCATGTCCAAGTTTTTCCGCCGCCGCAAGTTCTGCCGCTTCACTGCCGAAGACGTGAAGGAGATCGACTACAAGGATCTCAACACGCTCCGTCAGTACGTCACCGAGAACGGCAAGATCGTGCCGAGTCGCATCACCGGCACCAAGGCGCGCTACCAGCGTCAGCTGGCCACCGCGATCAAGCGCGCCCGTTTCCTGTCGCTGCTGCCGTACACCGACAACCACGACGTCTGACGGGATTCTTCTTCCCGCGCGGGGAGAAGGCGCAACAAACAGGCGCCTCGCCGCAGCGAGGTGCCTGTGATTCGGACAGCCGTCCACGGCTGCGTCGGGCCACACCGGCGCTAACGAACTCAAGGAACCATCATGGAACTCATTCTTCTGCAGAAAGTCCGCAACCTCGGCACGCTCGGCGACAAGGTCGTCGTGAAGCCCGGTTATGGCCGCAATTTTCTGCTGCCGCAGGGCAAGGCCGTGCGCGTCAATGCCGCCAACCTGGCTGCGTTCGAACAGCGTCGTGCCGAATACGAGGCCAAGGCCGACACGCTGCTGGCCGACGCCGAGGCGCGCAAGGTCAAGCTGACTGACGCGTCGGTGACCATCGCCGCGCACGCCAGTGCGGAAGGCAAGCTGTTCGGTTCGGTTGGCCCGCGCGACATCGCCGCGGCGCTGGCCAACGCCGGTCATAGCGTCAACAAGGGCGAAGTCATCCTCGGCGAAGGCCCGCTGCGCCAGACCGGCGAGTACGCCGTGGCCGTGCACCTGCACGCCGACGTGCATACCACCGTCAAGGTGATCGTGGTCGGCGACAACTGATCCAGCCGGCATCGCGGATGGTCATGGACGGGCGCCTTCGGGCGCCCGTCTGCTTTCAGCCGCCGCAGGGCTCGCGCAAGTGCTGCAGTGACCACTTCTATCCACAGCAACGCACAGCTTATCCACAGAGTTGTTGTCTCGGCGGCTGAGATCGCGCCGCGTATGATGACCAGCCAAGCCGCTCTCCTGCCGACTCCGAGGTGCCGCTGGTTTTCGCGAGGTTGTCCTCCGTGAGGTAAGTCGATGTCTTTTGTACCCGAGCGCAAATCCTCCTCCCCGGCCATCGAGGCGCTGCGCGTTCCGCCGCATTCGATCGACGCCGAGCAGGCGGTGCTCGGCGGCCTGATGCTGGCCCCCGATGCGCTGGACAAGGTGGCCGACAAGCTGGCCGAGCTGGACTTCTATCGCAAGGATCACCGGCTGATCTGGCGCGCCATCAACGAGCTGGCCAACAAGGGCATGCCGTGCGACGCGGTGACCCTGGGCGACTGGTTCGAGAGCAACGGGCTGGCCGAGATGATCGGCGGCGCGAGCTATCTGATCGAGCTGGCCAACAGCACGCCGAGCGCCGCCAATATCGCCGCGTACGCCGAGATCGTGCGCGAGAAATCCGTGCTGCGCCAGCTGATCGACGCCGGCACCTCGATCACCGAGGACGGCTACCGGCCCGAAGGCAAGAGCGTGCAGGAGGTGCTGGAAAACGCCGAGCAGCGAGTGTTCCACATTGCCGAGTCGGGCGCCCGCGGCAAGAAGGATTCCGTCTCGATGCGCGAGGCGGTGACGGACGCCTTCCGCCTGCTCAAGGAGCGCTACGAGAACCGCGGCCAGCTCACCGGCGTCACCACCGGCTTCACCGATCTGGACAACCTCACCTCCGGTCTGCAGCCGTCGGATCTGATCATCGTGGCGGCGCGCCCCTCGATGGGCAAGACCGCGTTCGCGCTGAACATCGCCGAGACCGCCGCGCTGCGCAGTAAGAAGGCGGTGGTGGTGTTCTCGATGGAGATGTCGTCCTCGCAGCTGGCGTTCCGCCTGATCTCCTCGGTCGGCCGCATCCACCAGCAGCACCTGCGCAACGGCGACCTGCAGGAAGAGGACTGGCCGCGCGTCTCCAACGCCATCTCGATCCTGTCCGAGGCGAAGATCTTCATCGACGACACGCCCAGCCTGTCGCCGGTGGAACTTCGCTCGCGCTCGCGCCGGCTGCACCGCGAGCACGGTGGGTTGGGGCTGATCGTGATCGACTACCTGCAGCTGATGCAGGTGCCCGGCAACAAGGAGAATCGCGCCACCGAAATTTCAGAAATCTCACGTTCACTCAAGGGCCTCGCCAAGGAGTTGAACGTGCCGGTGATCGCCCTGTCGCAGTTGAATCGCTCGCTGGAGCAGCGTGCCGACAAGCGCCCGATGATGTCCGACCTGCGCGAGTCCGGCGCGATCGAGCAGGACGCCGACGTGATCATGTTCATCTACCGCGACGAGTACTACAACAAGGAATCGCCGGACAAGGGCATGGCCGAGATCATCATCGGCAAACAGCGCAACGGCCCCACCGACATGTGCAAGCTGACCTTCCTCGGTCATTACACGAAGTTCGAGAACTACGCCGCCGATTCGTTCGCCGGGACCTTCGATTGAAAGCGGGGAACGGGGAACGGGGAACGGGGAACGCGGAGGTTCTCACCCGCTCCGGCGCGTGTGCACGTCGAAACAAGTTCGCAGAAGCTCTGTACGCGTCGGGACTCTCCGGGTCTGCGCAGGCTGTCCGTTCCCCGTTCCCCGTTCCCCGTTCCCCGCGCGCATGAGCCGCACCACCGTCGCCACCATTCACCTCGGCGCATTGCGCCACAACCTGGCGCGGCTGCAGGCGCTGGCTGCGCCGGCGAAGGTGATGGCGGTGGTCAAGGCCGATGCCTACGGGCATGGGCTGGAGCGGGTGGCGCGTGCGCTGAACGAAGGCGCCGATGCGTTTGCGGTCGCCGCGCTCGGCGATGGCTTGCGCCTGCGTGCGGCCGGGCAGCGGCAGCGCATTGCGGTGCTGTCAGGCCCCGATCAGCCCGGCGACATCGCCGAGATGCAGCGGCTGGGGCTGGACGCGGCGATCCATCACGAGGCGCAGCTGCAGTGGCTGGCCGAGGCCGCGCCGCAGCGCGGCCGGCTGCGGGTGTGGATCAAGATCGACAGCGGCATGCACCGGCTCGGCTTCGCGCCCGCACAGGTCGCCGCCGTGCACACGCGGCTGGCCGCCATGCCGGGCATCGATCCACAGATCGGCCTGCTCACCCATTTCGCCGAGTCCGAAGTATTTGGCGGTGCGGTGACGCAGGCGCAGATCGCGCGTTTCCACGCCGTCACCCTGGGCATCGACGGTCCGCGCTCGCTGGCCAATTCCGCCGCCGTGCTGGGCTGGCCCGAAGCGCGCGCGGACTGGGTGCGCACCGGCGGCCTGCTGTACGGGCTGTCGGTGGTGGGCGGCAAGAGCGGCGCCGATTTCGGCTTTCGCCCGGCGATGACCCTGAGCACGCGGCTGATCGCGATCAACCGCATCGGCAAGGGCGAACGCATCGGCTACGGCGGCAGCTGGACCTGCCCCGAGGATATGCCGGTCGGCGTGGCCGCGATCGGCTATGGCGACGGCTACCCGCGCAGCGCCGCTGCCGGCACGCCGGTGCTGCTCGGCGACCGGCGCGCGCCGCTGATCGGCCGCGTGTCGATGGACCTCATCACGCTGGATCTGCGCGACGCGCCCGCGGCGAAAGTGGGCGATCGCGTCACCCTGTGGGGCCCCGAACTGCCGGTGGAAACCGTCGCCGCTCACGCCGGTACCATCAGCTACGACCTCACCTGCGGCATGACCCGACGCGTGCTGTTCGTCGAGGACGAAAGCTGACAGCGCGGCCCGGTAATGCCGTCTCGCGGCCTGCGATGGCGACAGGCTAAGCTGGCCATCACTTTCATCTCAGACTTCGTCGAGAACCCGCATGGCCAAAGCCAAGACTGCCTACGTCTGCACCGACTGCGGCGCCGAGCACAGCAAGTGGCAGGGGCAGTGCATCGAGTGCGGGGTGTGGAACACGCTGAGTGCGGTGGTGCTGACGCCGTCCTCCGCGGCGGTGGCGTCGGTGGGCGCGCAGCGCTCAAGCTATGCGGGCAATGCCGCCGGCTCGGCGCGCATCACGCCGCTGACCGCGGTGGCGTTGACCACCGAGGCGCGCACGCAGACCGGCATCGGCGAGCTCGACCGGGTGCTCGGCGGCGGTCTGGTGCAGGGGTCGGTGGTGCTGATCGGCGGCGATCCGGGCATCGGCAAATCAACCTTGCTGCTGCAGATGCTGGGCACGCTGGGCGCGCATCTGCCCAGCGTGTATGTGACGGGCGAGGAGTCGCTGTCGCAGGTGGCGTCCCGTGCGCAGCGGCTGGGCCTGCCGTTGGAGCCGCTGCAGGCGCTGGCCGAAACCTGCATCGAACGCATCCTGGAACAGGCACTGGCGACGCAGCCGCGGGTGCTGGTGATCGACTCGATCCAGACCATCTGGACCGAGCTGCTCAGCGCGGCGCCGGGCTCGGTGAGCCAGGTGCGTGAGTCCGCCGCCAAGCTCACGCGCTTCGCCAAGGAGACTGGCACCTCGGTGTTCCTGGTCGGCCACGTCACCAAGGACGGCGGCATCGCCGGCCCGCGCGTGCTGGAGCACATGGTCGACGCGGTGCTGTACTTCGAGGGCGAATCGGGCAGCCGCTTCCGCATCCTGCGCGCGTTCAAGAACCGCTTCGGTGCAGTCAACGAGCTCGGCGTGTTCGCGATGTCGGACAAGGGGCTGCGCGAGGTGCCGAATCCGTCGGCGATCTTCCTCTCGGTGCACAGCGGTCCGACCGCCGGCAGCGCGGTGATGGTTACCCGCGAGGGCACCCGGCCGCTGCTGGTCGAGGTGCAGGCGCTGGTCGATCAGTCCTCGCTGGGCAATCCGCGTCGCGTGGCGCTCGGGCTGGAGCAGAACCGGCTGGCGATGCTGCTGGCGGTGCTGCATCGGCACGGCGGCGTGGCAGCCTACGATCAGGACGTGTTCGTCAACGTGGTCGGCGGCATCCGCGTGCAGGAAACCGCGGCCGACCTGCCGGTGCTGCTGGCGGTGCTGTCGTCGCTGCGCGACCGCCCGCTGCCGGAGCAGACCATCACGTTCGGCGAGGTGGGTCTTTCGGGCGAGATCCGTCCGGTGCCGAACGGCGAGGAGCGCCTGCGCGAGGCGGCCACGCACGGTTTCCGCCGCGCCATCGTGCCGAAGGCGAACACGCCCAAGAAGGGCCGCGTCGGCGAGATGGAGGTGCTCGGCGTGGAGCGCCTGGCCGAGGCGATCGACGCCTGCCGCTGAGCACGCCAGCGGCGATCAGTCCAGCGGCCGGTGCATGATCAGCTCCAGCACGAATTTCGATCCGAAAAACGCCAGCACCAGCATCGCCATGCCGAGCAGCGTGAGGTTCACCGCGCGCTGGCCGCGCCAGCCGTGCCGCCAGCGGCCGTAGAGCAGGGTGCCGAAGACCAGCCACGCCACGATCGAGAGGATGGTCTTGTGCGCCAGGTGCTGACCGAACAGGTTGTCGACGAACAGCGCGCCGGTGAGCAGGGTCAGCGTCAGCAGCGCAAAACCCGCCCCGATCAGCCGGAACAGCAGCATTTCGGTCAGCGTCAGCGGCGGCAGCGCGCGCAGCCACGGACCGAACTGGCGATGGCGCAGCGCGCGTTCCTGCACGGCCAGCAGGATGGCCAGCGCAGCGGCCATCGACAGCACGCTGAAGGCGATCAGCGCCACCGTTACGTGCAGCTTGATCTGCCAGTCCATCGCGTGCGGCAGCGTCGGCGGCGCCAGGAAGCTGTCCACCGCGATCAGCACGGCAGTCAGCGGAAACACGATCACGCCCAGTGCAGCGACCGGGCGCGACAGGCTCACCAGCAGGGTCAGCGTGGACACCACGAAGGCGACCAGCGACAGCGCGGCGAAGAAGTGCAGATCCAGTGCGCCGCGATGCATCCCCAGCAGGATGCCGGCGTGAATCACCACGGCTACGCCGGCCAGGCTCAGCGCCAACCGGTTCAGCGGCTGGCCACCGCTCAGCAGGGGGCGCGCCAGCCCGCCCGCCGCGACGAGGTAGAGCACGATGGCGAGCAGGGCGAAAACGTGGATGATCATGGCCGGGCAGTGTCGCACAGGCTCCGCCGGCTGTGCATGCGGGGTCGCTCGCCGCGTCCGCTATAATCGACGCCTTTCCTGTTCGCCGGTTCCGTCATGTTCGAGTCGCTCAGCCAACGCCTTTCCACCACCGTCAATCGCCTGCGCGGCCGCGGTCGGCTGACCGAGGAAAACATCCGCGAATCGCTGCGCGAAGTGCGCATCGCGCTGCTCGAAGCGGACGTGGCGCTGCCGGTGGTGCAGGCGCTGATCCAGCGGATCAAGGTGCGCGCGGTCGGCCAGGATGTGATGAAGAGCCTGTCGCCGGGGCAAGCGCTGGTGAAAGTGGTCAGCGACGAGCTGACCACGGTGATGGGTACCGCCAACAGTGAACTGAATCTGGCCCAGACACCGCCGGCGGTGGTGCTGCTTGCCGGCCTGCAGGGTGCCGGCAAGACCACCACGGTGGCCAAGCTGGCGCGCTTGCTGACCGAGCGCAAGAAGAAAAAGGTGATGGTGGTGAGCTGCGACGTTTATCGCCCGGCGGCGATCGAGCAGCTGCGCACGCTGGCCGAGCAGGTCGGTGTGAAGTTCTTTCCATCCGAGGCCGGGCAGGATCCGGTCGCCATAGCGAAGGCGGCGGTGCAGGCCGCGCGCCGCGAATTAGTCGATGTGCTGATCGTCGATACCGCCGGCCGCCTCGCCGTGGATGAGGCGATGATGGCCGAGATCAAGGCGCTGCACGCCGCGATCAACCCGATCGAAACCCTGTTCGTGGTCGACTCGATGACCGGCCAGGATGCGGCCAATACCGCCAAGGCATTCAGCGAGGCGCTGCCCCTGACCGGCGTGATCCTGACCAAGACCGACGGCGACGCGCGCGGCGGCGCGGCGTTGAGTGTGCGCTACGTCACCGGTCGGCCGATCAAGTTCCTCGGCGCGGGCGAGAAGACTGACGCGCTGGAGCCGTTCCATCCCGATCGCCTGGCCCAGCGCATCCTCGGCATGGGCGACGTGCTGTCGCTGGTGGAGGAGGTCGAGCGCAAGGTCGATCAGGAGAAGGCGCAGAAGCTGGCCCAGAAGGTGATGAAGGGCAAGCGCTTCGACCTCAACGACATGAAGGACCAGTTGGAGCAGATGGGCAACATGGGCGGCCTGGCCGGCCTGATGGACAAGCTGCCGGGCGGCTTGAATCTGCCGGACAGCGTCAAGTCCAAAGTCAATGACGGCGAGATGAAGCGGATGATCGCCATCATCAGCTCGATGACCAAGAAGGAGCGCCGGCATCCGGACCTGCTGAACGGCTCGCGTCGCGCCCGCGTGGCGCGTGGCTCGGGTACCCAGCCGGCCGATGTCAATCGCGTGCTCAAGCAATACATGCAGATGGAAAAGATGATGTCCAAGCTGTCCAAGGGTGGCACCAAGGGCCTGCTGCGGCAGATGCGCGGCGCCATGAAGGGCATGGGCGGCATGGGCGGCGGCATGCCGCCGATGCCGTGACAGGACTGCAGTGAGCATCCGGATGCGCGGAATGCCCCGCGATCGTGGCTGTGCTCACGGCGAGTCGGCACGGCGCCGTTCCTCGCTCTCAACCCCTTTCTTTTTCTCCGTAAACCGCTAAAATGCCCGATTTACCGCGCACGGTTCTCGTGCGGCTGCCGACAGTGCGGCAACTCTGGAGTTTTATCATGGTCAAGATTCGTCTTTCGCGCGGTGGCGCCAAGGGCCGTCCGTTCTACCACGTCGTCGTGACCGATCAGCGCAGCAAGCGCGACGGCCGCAACATCGAGAACATCGGTTACTACAACCCGGTCGCATCGGGCAAGGACAAGCGCCTTGAACTGAACGTCGAGCGTGTCAAGGAGTGGGTCAGCAAGGGCGCCCAGCTGACAGACAAGGTCGCCGCGCTGGTCAAGGAAGCCGGCAAGCTGCAGGCTGCCTGAGCATGAGTCAATCCGGTCGGCGCGTCCTGATCGGACGCATCGTCGGACTCTACGGCGTACAGGGCTGGCTCAAGATCGAATCCTGGGCTGAGCCGCGCATGCGGATCTTCGATTACCAGCCGTGGCTGCTCAGTGCAGCAGCGGGTGGGGAAACGCAGATCGCCGGAGCCAAAGGCCGTACACAGGGCAAAGGTATCGTTGCCCAGCTGCCCGGAGTGGATGATCGCGAACAGGCCGCGGTACTGATCGGCAGTGACATTCATGTCGATCGTGCTCAGCTGCCGGCTCCGGCAGAAGGTGAGTATTACTGGGTCGATCTCGAAGGGCTGGAGGTCGTTACCACGGAAGGCGTCTTGCTGGGCCGGGTTACGCATCTTTTTGCGACGGGTGCCAACGACGTGGTGGTGATCCGGGACGGCGAGCGCGAACGGCTGGTGCCTTATGTCATGGGATCGTACGTGCGTTCAGTGGATTTGTCCGCAGGCCGTATGGTGGTGGATTGGGACCCTGAATTCTGACTTCATCCGGGTTCGGGCAGTCGGTCGGGCTGAAGGCGAAGAGCATGCGCATCGACGTCGTTACGCTGTTTCCCGACTTCGTGCGCCAGTGTGCTGCGGTGGGTGTGGTGGGACGCGCGCAGCAGCGCGAACTGCTGCAGGTGGAAACATGGAACCCGCGCGACTACACCCGCGATCGCCACCGCACCGTGGACGCCAGCTCGTACGGCGGCGGTCCCGGGATGGTGATGCTGATCGAACCGTTGCGTGCGGCCCTGGCGGCCATGCGCGATGCCGCACCGGAGCCGGTGCATGTGATGTATCTCAGTCCGCAGGGAGCGCGGCTGACGCAGGGCAGGGTGGCGGCGCTGGCGAAATTGCCGCGCATCGGCCTGCTTTGCGGACGTTATGAGGGTGTGGACGAGCGGTTGCTGGCGCGCGAGGTCGACGAAGAGGTTTCAATCGGCGATTATGTGCTGTCGGGCGGTGAGCTGGCGGCGGCGGTGATCATCGACGCCGTGGGTCGCTTGCAGCACGGCGCATTGAACGATGCGCAGTCGGCGGAGCAGGATTCCTTCTCCGATGGCCTGCTCGATTGTCCACATTATGCAAAACCGGTGCACGATGCACTGGGCAGCGTGCCGGAGGTGTTGTTGTCTGGCGACCATGCGGCGATTGCCCGCTGGCGCCTGAAACAATCGCTGGGACGCACCTGGTTGCGGCGCCCCGATCTGTTGTCGCAGTGTGCACTGGACACGTCGTCGCGTGCATTGCTGGACGAATTCCGCCGTGAGCATGCTCCATCGGAGCAGGCGCGGCCCAACGAAACGGTCGATGATTGACCGCAGTTATCGAAAATACACAGGTGTTGCCATGAACAAGATCATTGAACAGTTCGAAGCCGAGCAGATCACCCGCCAGCTGCCGGAGTTCGGCCCTGGCGACACCGTGGTGGTCAACGTCAAGGTGAAGGAAGGCAATCGCGAGCGCGTGCAGGCGTTCGAGGGCATCGTGATTGCACGCCGCAGTCGCGGCCTGCATTCGGCCTTCACGGTGCGCAAGATTTCGCACGGCACCGGCGTGGAGCGCGTGTTCCAGTCGCACAGCCAGGCGATCGACTCGGTCACCGTCAAGCGCAAGGGCAAGGTGCGCGGCGCCAAGCTGTATTACCTGCGTGGCCTGGAAGGCAAAGCTGCCCGTATCAAGGAAGACGTGGCCGGTGCTGCCGCCGCGAAGGCAGCGGCCAAAGCCGCGGCGAAGACGGTCGTCGCCGAATAATCCGACGACGGTTCCCCGGCAGCAAAAAAAACCCGTGGAGTGATCCGCGGGTTTTTGCTTTCAGAGGGCGGATGGCGACCGCCGCGCGTGATCAGCCGAGCCGCTGTGGCGGCTGCAGGAAGTTGCCCTGCACGAAGTCGACACCGCACGAAAACAGCAGCGACGTGCTGGTGGCGTCCTCGACCCATTCGGCAATCGTCTGGCGTTTCAGCTCGCGCGCCTGCTGACAGATCTCGGTGACCTTTTTCTGGTTTTCCGGATGCTGCGGCAACTCGGCCATGTAGCTGCGGTCGATCTTCAGGTAGTCGGCGTCGATGTGGTTGAGCAACTGGAACGAATTCAGGCCCGAGCCGAACTGCTCCAGCGCGAACTGGCCGCCGAGCTTCTTCCAGCCGTTGACGAATTCCTGCGCCGGACGCAGTAGGGTCATCACCTTGCTCTCGGTCATCTCCAGCACGATGCGACCACGTTTCAGCGTGACTTGCCGCAGCCGTTCGCCGATCCACGGCAGCAGCGTGTCGTCCTGCAACGAGCTGGCTGTGAGCTTGATGAAGAACGTGGTCTGCTGCCCCTGCGCCTCGCGTGCCTGCAGCCTGGCGAAGGTCTGGTCGAGTACCCAGCGGTCGATCGCGCGGGTAAGGCCGTGCTTTTCGGCGATCGGCATGAAGAAGCCCGGCAGCACCTCGCCCTGCGGTCCGTTCATGCGCAGCAGGATTTCGGAATAGTCACCCTCGGCGTCCTGCAGGCTGATGGTCTGCTGGTGATAGAGCACCAGCCCGTCGTTGGCGAGTGCCTGCTGCAGCAGATCCAGCCAGTAGCGGTCGCGCTCGTCGTCGGCCTTTTCGCGTGCGGCCGGGTCGTGCAGCTCCATCTTGCTGCCACCCAGGCTTTGCGCAGTGCGCAATGCCTGACTGGCCTGGTTGAGCAGCAGCTCCGCGTTGGCGTTCTTCTCGCCCAGCAGGCTGCCGCCGATGCTGGCGGTGACGCTGATCGAGCGCGTGCCAGCGTCGAAAATCGCATTGCTGACACTTTGCTGCAGCTTGGTGATCCAGTCACGGATGGCGTCGTCCTGACGCGAGTCCAGCACCACACCCAGAGTGTGTTCGGCCAGCATGCCGGCCATATCCTCAGTGCCGAGCAGCATGCGGAGGCGATCGGCAAAACCGGCCAGCAGTTCGTCCGCCTTGCCCAGGCCGATGCCGGCCACCAGCGAGGCCCAGTTGTCGGGTTCGATCAGCAGCAGCGACTGGCCTTTTTTGCCCTTGGCCGCGGCGGCCACCGCGTTGTCGACGCACTCCAGCATGCGCGCCCGGTTGAACAGTCCGGTCACCGGATCGCGCTGCAGCTGTTCGAGCACCGCCGGGTCGACCATCTGGCGGCGGAAGACGATCTGCAGACAGGGCTCGCCCTCGAACGTGGCGGGGGCGAACTCCACCGTGGCATCGAAGCTGCTGCCGTCTGCGCGGCGCGCGCGCAGGGTCAGCTGGGTGGGCATTTTTTCCTGCCGCGCGTGCCCCCGCAGCAGCGACTTGAACTCGTTGGCGTTGGCGGCGTCGATCATGTCCAGCACGGGCAGCCCGAGCAGGTCGTCGAAGCTGTCGTAGCCGAAGGTATCGAGATAAGCCTGGTTGGCGCGCTCGTGCATGCCCTCATGCACATAGGCGATCGCGTCGGTGGAGGAATCCAGCAGGGCATCACAGCGACGCTCCGATTCGCGCAGCGACGTCTCCAGCCGGCGCAGCTGGCGGCGCGTCTGCAGCGCCTCGAACTCGCGCTGCAGCACCAGCACCAGCTGCTTGGGCTGGCTGCGCAGGGCGATGCCGCGCACGCCATGCACGAACAGGTCGGCCACGCTGTGGTTGTCCATCATGTTGATCAGGCCCAGCAGCGCGTAGTCGCGTCCGGACGCCTCCAGCACCTGCACGGCTTCGGCGAGTGTCAGCGTGCTGACGGCCGGATCGAACATCACCACGTCCGGCTCCAGCTCGTTCACCGCAGCCTTCAGTTGCTCGACGTTGGTGGCGCGCGCGGGCCGCACGGCAATGCCGGTGTTGCGCAGCAGGGAGATGATCTGCTCCGCCTCCTCCAGCGAGTTCTCAATGAAAAGGATCTTGATGACGTAATCTTTTTTCATGGTGCGCCGAGCTGTCCGTTGAGCATCGCTGGCCGGATGCATGTGTCCCGACGAGGGTTCGTCATGGATGTTTGTAACGGATTCCGTCGGCGGCCGCCAGCGGGAAACCATGCAAGTGTCGCTCTGGCCCGTTTTACAGCGGGCGCTTGGAGGCTTCGCCGGCCACTTCGCGCACCAGCCGCGGCACCAGATAGCCGGGCAGGCGGCTGCGCAGGCCGTCGATCAGCGCGCGCGCGTGGGCGTCGTCCACCTCGAAATGCGCAGTGCCCTGCACCCGGTCCAGCTGATGCAGGTAATACGGCAGCACGCCGGCGGCGAACAGGCGTTCGGACAGCGCGGCCAGTACATCCACGGCGTCGTTCACCCCGCGCAGCAGCACCGACTGGTTGAGCAGACTGACGCCCGCTTCGCGCAACCGGGCGCAGGCGGCGTCCACGTCGGCGTCCAGCTCCTGTGCGTGATTGGCGTGCAGCACGACCACCTTCTGCAGCGGCAGCGCGTCCAGCCACGCCAGCAGCGGCGCGTCGACGCGCTCGGGCAGCACCACTGGCAGGCGGGTATGGATACGCAGACGGGTCACCTGCGGCAGCTCGGCCAAGCCGCGGGTCAGCTCCTCCAGCTTGGGCGTGGTCAGCGCCAGCGGGTCGCCGCCGGAGAGGATCAGCTCGCTGATCGAGGGGTCCTGGCGCAGATGCTCCAGCGCCTGTCGCCATTGGCCGACGGCGGCCATGTCCTCGGCGTACGGGTAGTGGCGGCGGAAGCAGTAGCGGCAGTTGATCGCGCAGCTGCCGCTGGCGATCAGCAGGGCGCGGCCGTGGTATTTGTGCAGCACGCCGTGGGCGGCGCGCGCGGCCAGATCGCCGACCGCGTCTTGCACGAAGCCGGGCACCTGATCGTGTTCGGCCAGCTGCGGCAGCACCTGCAGCAGCAGCGGATCGCAGGCATCGCCGTGGCGCATGCGTGCCACAAATCCGCGCGGCACGCGCATGGCAAAGCCGGCGTCCGCGGCGGGCAGGTTTCCGGCGAGATGGCTGAGCCCGAGCAGCGCCAGCAGCTCGCCGGCATCGGTGACCGCGTCGCGCCAGAGCTGGCGCCAGTCCGTGGTGGTGCCGGCCACGACAGGTGTTAGGCGGGCGCTGGAGCTTGCGGTTATCATGTGCGGCCTGGACATCGGGCAGCTGCCCGTTCACTTCCCATTTTAACCGCTGATCAAGGCGTCCGAGGGTGTTTTCACCGTCCCGGTGCCGCGCCATATCCCCATCAATCCGGAGTTCACTGCATGGCCACCTACGGTCTCAACGACGTCAAGAACGGTGTCAAGATCATTGTCGATGGCGAGCCCTTCACGATCGTCGAGGCGGAGTTCGTGAAACCGGGCAAGGGCCAGGCGTTTACCCGCATCCGCATCCGCAACCTGCTCAATGGCCGCACCATCGAAAAGACCCTGAAGGCCAGTGAGTCGTTCGAGGGCGCCGATGTGGTGGATGCCGACATGCAGTATCTCTACAGCGATGGCGAGTTCTGGCACTTCATGCAGCAGGACACCTTCGAGCAGCACCAGGCCGACAAGACCGCCGCCGGCGACGCCGCCAAGTGGTTGAAGGGCGAGGAAGCGTGCGTGGTGACATTGTGGAACGGCCGGCCGATCGCGGTGCAGCCGCCGAATTTCGTCGAGTTGAAGATCGTCGAGACCGATCCGGGCGTGCGCGGCGACACCTCCGGCGGAGGCGGCAAGCCGGCCAAGCTGGAAACCGGCGCCGTCGTGCGCGTGCCGCTGTTCGTGAACCAGGACGAGATCATCAAGGTCGATACGCGCACCGGCGAATACGCCAGCCGCGTGAAGTGACCGCGCGCGCCGCTGGCGAGTCTGCCGCGGCACGCAGATAAGTGACGGGGCGCCGCCGCAGGGCGTACGCCCCGTGTTGCAGCTACCACCCGCACTCCGAGCGAGCCCATGACGAGCGTAGCCTTCCTGCAGCCGGTCGACCTGATCATCGAGGTGCGCTGGGTGGTGCCGGTCGAGCCGCACGCGGTGGTGCTGGAAAACCATGCAGTGGTGGTGGACGGCGAGCGCATCGTGGCACTGTTGCCGATCGCCGAGGCCCGCGCCGCTTATGCGCCGCGCGAGCGGGTGGAGCTGCTCGAGCACGCGCTGATTCCCGGCCTGATCAACAGCCACACGCACAACCCGATGACCCTGCTGCGCGGGCTGGCCGACGACCTGCCGCTGATGGTCTGGCTGCAGCAGCACATCTGGCCGGCAGAGGCCAAGGTGATCGGGCCGGAGTTCGTGCGCGACGGGGTGGAGCTGGCGGTGGCCGAGATGCTGCGCGGCGGCACCACCTGCGCCAACGAGAATTATTTTTTCCCCGACGTGATCGGCGCCACCTACCGCAAGCTTGGCTTTCGCGCCGTGGTGGGGCTGCCGGTGATCGAATTTCCCACCGCCTGGGCGAAAACGCAGGACGACTACTTCGAGCGCGCCGCCGAAGTGCACGACAGCTTTCGCGGTGATGCGCTGGTCAGCACCGCGTTCGCGCCGCATGCGCCCTATACGGTGTCGGACGAGAGCTTCGAACGCATCCAGATGCTGGCCGACCAGCTCGACATTCCGGTGCACCTGCACATGCACGAGACCGCGCATGAGGTGGCCGAGGAAAAGCGCAAGAGCGGCCTGCGCCCGTTCCAGCGGCTGCAGCAGCTCGGTCTGATCAACGACCGGCTGATCGCCGTGCACATGACCCAGCTGACCGACGGCGAGATCGCCGCCTGCGCCGCCGCCGGCGTGTCGGTGGTGCATTGCCCGGAATCCAACCTCAAGCTGGCCTCCGGCTTCTGCCCCGCGGAAAAGCTGCGCCAGGCCGGCGTGAACGTGGCCATAGGCACTGACGGCTGCGCCTCCAACAACGATCTGGACATGTTCGGCGAGCTGCGCACCGCCGCGCTGCTGGCCAAGGCGGTGGCCGCGGATGCCGCCGCGTTCGACGCCAGCTACGCGCTGCGCGCGGCCACGCTCAACGGCGCCCGCGCGCTCGGGCTGGAGGCGGCGATCGGCTCGATCGAGGTTGGCAAGCAGGCCGATCTGGCGGCCATGCGGCTGAGCGATCTGGAAACCCAGCCGCTGTTCCACGTCATCTCGCAGCTGGTCTACGCTACCGGCCGTCACCAGGTCAGCGACGTGTGGATCGCCGGCCGCCGCCGGCTGGCCGATCGCGTGCTGACCGACTTCGACATCGAGGCGATGCTTGCCCGCACGCGCGCCTGGCGCGAGCGCATTGCCACGCACTGAACGCGCGCCGCTGCCGCCTGCGGCGTCGTGCCCCCACGATGCGCGGACGCCAGGCCGATTAGACTGCGCGCGTACCCCTGAGGATTCGATCATGCCGACCGTAGCCGACGCCCACGCCAACGTGAGTCCCGAGGAAATCGCCCGCTTCGGCCAACTGGCCGCGCGCTGGTGGGATCCGGACGGCGAATCGCGCCCGCTGCACGACCTCAACCCGGTGCGCGCGGCCTACGTTGCCGCGCGGCTGGATCTGCGCGGCGCGCGGGTGGCCGACGTCGGCTGCGGCGGCGGCCTGCTGAGCGAGGTGCTGGCGCGTGCCGGCGCCAACGTGACCGGCATCGACCTGGGTCAGAAGGTGATCGACATTGCGCGGCTGCACCTGCACGAGTCGAACCTGAGCGTCGATTATCGGGTGCAGTCATCGGCCGAACTGGCCGCCGCCGAACCGGCCGGCTTCGATGCGGTGTGCTGCATGGAGCTGATCGAGCACGTGCCGGATCCGGCGGCGCTGGTGAACGACCTGGCCGCGCTGCTGAAGCCGGGTGGCTTGCTGTTCATGTCCACCCTCAACCGCACGCCGGCGGCGTTCGGCGCGGCCATCCTCGGCGCCGAATACGTGATGCGCCTGCTGCCGCGTGGCACCCATCATTACGCGCAGTTCCTCAAGCCGTCCGAGCTGGGCCGCCTGCTGCGCCGCGCCGGGCTGGCGCTGGAGGACGTCGCTGGGCTCGGCTACAACCCGCTCAACCGCAAGGCCTGGCTGAGCCGCTTCACCGCGGTCAACTACCTGCTCAGCGCGCGCAAGCCGGCTGCGGGCATCAGCGCTTGAACCGGCGCCTGCCTGACCGCATTCGCGGCGTGCTGTTCGATCTGGACGGCACCCTGCTCGACAGCGCGCCGGATCTGTACGCGGCGCTGCTGGCGCACTGCACCGAGCAGGCCGTGCCGCCGCCACCCTACGCGCCGGTGCGCGAGGTGGTTTCACGCGGGGCACGGGCGGTGCTGCGCTGCGCCTACGGCTCGCACGACGAGTCGGCGCTGGATGCGCTGCTGCCGCGTTACCTGGAACTCTATCAGCGCGTGATGGGCGAGCAGACCGCGCCATTCGACGGCATCGACAGCCTGCTCGAACGGATCGAGAGCCACGGCCTGCGCTGGGGCATTGTCACCAACAAGGCCGGCTTCCTCACCGACGAGCTGTTGCTGCGCATCGGCTGGGGCGGCCGCGCCAGCGCGGTGGTGAGCGGCGACACGCTGCCGGTGAAGAAGCCCGATCCGGCGCCGGTGCGGCTGGCCTGCGCGCGCGCCGGGCTGGAACCCGCGCACGCCTTGTTCGTCGGCGACGACCGCCGCGATGTCGAGGCCGGCGCTGCGGCGGGCCTTTACACGGTGGCGGTGAGCTGGGGCTATCTGGACGGTGGCGACCCGCACGCGTGGGGCGCGGACATCGTACTCGATCACCCCGCCGAGCTCGCCGGGCTGCTGCAGTTGCGACCGGTCACGGCATGAGCGGGCAGGGCGAACCCGATGCGGTGCTGCAGGGTTTCATCGACAAGTGGCTGGCGGTGCAGCCGCAGCAGCGCGTCGCGCTGGTCTTCGTCGATGGCGCGAAGTATCCCGGGCATTTCGCGCTGGCCGCGCTGGAGCAGGAGCTGCTGGCCGCGGCCTACGGCATCCGCGAACCGCAAGTGGCGGCGGCGAAGCTGCAGTGGTGGGTCGAGGAACTTGGCGGCGCCGCCACCAGCGGCGGCCGCCATCCGCTGACCCAGGTGCTGTTTGACGATGCGCGCGCGCACGCCATCCCCAGCGAGCGCTGGCTGGCGCCGGTGCTGGCCGCGATGGCCCAGCTGGAGCAGGGCACCGCCGCGGATTTTCCGGCCCAGCTGCAGGCCGCCCTGCCGTTGCATGGCGCGCTGGCCGCGCTGGAAACCGCCTGGTGGTATGGCGCCGACGCGGCGGTCGAGCGTGCGGCGCGGGTCGCCGTGCTCAACCATCTGCTGTACGCCCTGCTGCGGCTGGAGCGGGACGCCGAGCGCGACCGCCTGCCGCTGCCGATGGCGCAGCTGGCGCGACACGGCCTGAGCCGCGCGCAGCTGCGCACGCCCGGTGCCGCGCGGCAGCAGGCGGTCAGGGCGCAGTTGCAGGATCTGCACGCCAGCTGGCGCGAGTCCGCTGCGCTGGCCGGGCCGCTCAGCGTGTTCCGCGCGCTGGAGTCGCAGCACGCCCGCCGGCTGGCGCAGCGCGCCGCCGCCGCTGCCGACGCGCTGGCCGCGCTGCAGGCAGGCCAGCCGCGCAGCGGGCTTGCCACCACGCTGCAGGCGTGGCGCGCCGCCCGTGCCTGGCAGCGCCAGCTCGGCTGAGGCGCATGCCGCCCGGACTGTTCAAGACGCTGCGTTTCCGCTGCGCCACTATTGCGCGACGGACGCGCAGCCCCAAGATTGCAGTGCTTCGCGGCGATCCGTCTGCCGCTGCCAGGATCCGCCGATGACGAATCAGGAACACACCGCCCGCCTGCTGCCCGACGTCGCCGTACATGCGCAGCCGCATCGAGCCGGCGCGCTGGACTGGGTCGGCATGGCCGACATCCAGGTGCCGGTGCATTTCGATGCCGGCGACGGCGAGCTGCAGCGGGTCAGCGCCCGCGTCGGCGCGTTCGTCAACCTGAAGCGGCCGGACCAGCGCGGCATCCACATGTCGCGGCTGTACCTGCAGGTCGAGCAGGCGCTCAGCACGCAGCCGCTCACCGTCGCCGTGCTGCAGGCGCTGCTGCGCGGCTTTCTCGATTCGCACCACGAGCTGGCCGACCGCGCCTGCCTCAGCGTCAAGTTCGAGCAGCTGGTGCGCCGGCCCGCGCTGCGCAGTGACCACAGCGGCTGGCGCGCGTATCCGGTGACGATCGAGGCCAGCCTCACCGGCGACAGCTTTCTGCTCGAACTGGGCACCGAGGTGGTGTATTCGTCCACCTGCCCGGCCTCGGCCGCGCTGTCGCGCCAGCTGATCCAGGATCAGTTTGCACGCGACTTCGACGCCGGCGCGTCGATCGACCGCGCTGCCGTGCTGGCCTGGCTGGGCAGCGAGCAGGGCATCGTCGCCACGCCGCATGCGCAGCGCAGCGTGGCCTGCCTGCGCGTGCGCCCGCGGCTCGGCGCCGGCCTGCAGCTGATCGAGCTGATCGACTGCGTCGAGCAGGCGCTTGGCACCCCGGTGCAGACCGCGGTGAAGCGCGAGGACGAGCAGGCCTTCGCGCTGGCCAACGGCGCCAACCTGATGTTCTGCGAGGACGCGGCCCGGCGGATCCAGAAAGCCCTCGATACCGATGATCGTCTCAGCGATTTCCACATCCGCGTCGAACACCAGGAAAGCCTGCACCCGCATGACGCGGTGGCCTATGCCAGCAAGGGCGTGGCGGGCGGTTACGGCTCGACGCCGTAGCCACGTTTCGCCCTCCCGTTGCCGATTGACGAGGTGCTGACGATCGAGCTGTTGAACGTCTCGCCCTCGAATGGCGACCAGCCGCATTGAGCGGTCATGCGTTCCTGATCAGCCAATCAGTGGACATCGGAGGAATCTCCGTGGCCACGGCAACGCGGGAAGTGGAAGTGTTCGGGAACCGGGTCGTCGCCCCCGGCGCACAGCGGCTGGCAGCGCAGCAGGCGCCAGCCGGCCAGCAGGCTGCCGCGCCACGGGCCAAAGCGCACGAGGGCAATCCGTGCATAATCGGAGCAGCCGGGGTGGAAGCGGCAGCGCTGTCCAAGCAAGGGGCTGAGCCAGCGCTTGTACAAACGCAGCAACCACAGTATCAATCGGGTAGGGAAGTTCACGTTGCCGGGACGGCTTGCGGCGTGTAGTAGTACAAGTATTCCAGAAGTTGCTTGCTGGTGTAGGACACATGGGCTATAACACCCGGCCGCCACGGCCAAAAACGGTGAAGGGATATGGCGAAAACGACGCGTAGTTCGACCGCTGCCAAGGTGCAGAAGGGCAAGGCTTCGGCCAAGGCACTGGATGCCAGGACCAAGTCGAAGGCAGTGGCCAGCAAGGGGCAAGCGGTGAAGAGCAGCAAGGCACCTACCAAGACGACGCGCGTCGCGGCCAAAGCCGCGCCGAAGGCCGCCGCGAAGAAACCAGTGGGCAAACCGGCAGCCAGGAAGGCTCCGCAGAAGCCGGTCGTCAAGAAAGCGGCCGCCGCCAAACCCCTCCCGAAAAAAGTCGCGAAGCCAGTCAAGCCAGCGGCGAAAAAAGCCGCCGCCAAACCGGCAGTTGTGAAGAAGCCCGTGCCCGGGAAAATAGTCGCCAAGAAAGTGGCGCCCCCGAAGGCTCCGGTCGGCAAGACGGCGGCCAGGGCGCCAGCCAGGCCAGTTCCCGCGCCAGCGGTCAAAAAGGCCGCCGCGCCGACCAAGACGATGACAAAGGCCGTCGTCAAGTCTGCCAGCAAGCCGGCGGCGGTCGAGCCGGTGAAGCAAGTATCCCCGCCGCCTGCCACCACGCTCTACAAGGGCAAGGTGGCGAGCGCTACCGCCATGGTGACGCCGCGTGCAGCCCCGGCTGCCGCGCATCATGATTCCTCCCACAAAAATCAGAAAAACTTGTCGTCCTCCATGAATAAACTGGCTGTAAAAAAACTCGATAACGGCATTACCCGTGAAGGCGGACGCTATGCGCTGCCCTCCACCAGCAGCATCCCTCTGCCCAAGGGTTACCACCCCTCCAGCAACGAGGAGTACATGAACCCGCAGCACCTGGCCTACTTCCGCAACAAGCTGCGCGACTGGCGCGATCAGCTGGTGGAAGAGTCGCGCCAGACGATGGACAACCTGCGCGACGAGGTGCGTGACGTCGGCGACGAGGCCGAGCGGGCCACCCGCGAAACCGAGAACTCGCTGGAACTGCGCACCCGCGATCGCTACCGCAAGCTGATCTCCAAGATCGACAAGGCGCTGCG
>JAJYSM010000111.1 GCA_021793575.1 Pseudomonadota bacterium | reverse complement strand
GCCGATTTGATCTGCGTGCGATGCTGCCGCGACTGGCGCGGGCGATGATGCTCTGCAAGCCTCATCCCGAGCCGGTTCTGCGCATGGCGAGCAATTTTCATGGCTGAGGATCAGGGCGAATCAGGTCAGCGCTAATCAGGTAAAGCTAATAAAGCTAATAAATAAAGCTAATAAATAAAGCTAATAAATAAAGCTACATAGGTCAGGTCTAGCATCGCTGCATTCGTTCATCAGAACATCGCCCCCACTCACCCGCTCCCGCCCTTCCAGATCCAGCGCGGTGAATACCTCGGCGTAGCCGGTCTCGTGCAGCAGTGAACGACACGCGGCGCCTTGGTTCCAGCCATGCTCGAACAGCAGCCAGCCGCCGGGTTCCAGATGGTCGCGGGCAGCGCGGACGATGCGGCGGATGTCGTCGAGGCCGTCGTGACCGGAGGCCAGCGCGCTGGCGGGCTCGAAGCGCAGATCGCCTTGCGCCAGGTGCGGGTCGGCGGTTTCGATGTAGGGCGGGTTGGAGACGATCAGGTCGAAGCGCTGGCCGGTCAGTGGAGCCAGCCAGTCGCCTGGCGCGAAGCTGATGTTGGCGAGGCCCAGCCGCTGCGCGTTGCGGCGCGCGACGACGAGCGCCGCGTCGCTGGCGTCGGTAGCCAGCACCTGCGCCAGCGGCCGCTCGCTGGCGATGGCCAGCGCGATGGCGCCGCTGCCGGTGCCGAGATCCGCCACGCGGCAGGCGCGGTCGCGCGGCAGCCGTTCCAGCGCCAGCTCCACCAGCCGCTCGGTTTCCGGACGCGGGATCAGCGTGGCCGGCGTCACCTCCAGCTCCAGCGTCCAGAAGTCGCGCCGGCCGATGATGTAGGCCAGCGGCTCGCCCGCGAGACGACGCTGCACCAGCGCGTCGTAGGCCAGCCGCTGCGCCATGCTCAGCGGCTCGTCGGCATGTGCGAACAGCCAGCTGCGCGGCCGACCCAGCAGGTGCAGCAGCAGCAGATCAGCCTCGCTGCGCTCACCCAGCCGATGCGTGGCCAGGGCCAGTGCTCCCTGCACGTCAGCCATGCGCGGATGCGTCCTGCGGTGGCAGCGGTGGCGGCGGGATGTCCTGCCCCGGCGGTGCGGCAAACAGCACGCACAGCGCCAGCACTGCCAGCGATCGACCAAGCATGACGTTCTCCCTGTGGTCCGTGAGGCGGCCACAGTGTAGGCGGAACACGGCAGCCATACCGAGGCGCCTGCATCCTGTGCCGGCCCGGCCACGTATTTGATTTACACATGCCGCACCGCGCGCGCATCGCCCCCGCCTCCCCACTGCACGGAAACCGCATGTCCTCCAGCCCGCCAAGCCCTTCCCCGCGCACACCGCGCCGCCTGATCAAGCGCGCCCTGCTGCTGCTCGGCAGCGGCCTGCTCGCGGGCTGCCAGGCCACGCTGTTCGGCGGCCTCAACGCGATCAGCGGCCATGCCGACGTGGTGACCCGCCGCGACGTGGTGTTCGACGCCGGGCACGGGCTGGCGCTGGACTTGTACCGTCCGCGCGACGGCCGCAACCTGCCGGTGGTGGTGTTCTTCTATGGCGGCAGCTGGAAGTCCGGCAAGCGCCAGTGGTACCGCTGGGCCGGCGAGGTGCTGGCGCAGCGCGGCCTGGTGGTGGTGATTCCCGACTACCGCAAGTGGCCGGCGGTGAAGCTGGACGGCTTCATGGGCGACGCCGCGCGCGCAGTGGCGTGGGCACACGCGCACGCCGCCGAATACGGCGGCAACCCCGACGACCTGTTCGTGATGGGCCACTCGGCCGGCGCGCACATCGACGCGCTGCTGGCCACCGACGCGCACTGGCTGCAGGCGGTGGGCATGCAGCCGCGCCAGCTGGCCGGCTTCATCGGGCTGGCCGGGCCGTACGATTTCCTGCCGCTGACGGATCCGGACTTCATCGACATGTTCGGCAGCACGCACGCCGAGCAGCTGCGCTCGCAGCCGGTGCACTACGTCAACGGCGACGAGCCGCCGATGCTGCTGATGCAGGGCACCACCGACAAGATCGTGTGGCCGCGCAACGCGCAGGCACTGGCGCGCGCGCTTGAGGCGCAGCACGAGCCGGTGGAGCTGCGGATGATGCCGGGCATCGGCCACTTCGCGATCCTGTTCGCACTGTCGCGGCCGCTGCGCGGCAAGGGCCCGGTGCTGGAGGACACGCTGCAGTTCATCCGCGCGCATCCCGCCGCAGCGGCGCGCGCCGATGCGGCGGCGGTCAGCGCCGCGCCGGTGCGATCGCCGCGGTGATCGCCTGGATCACCCGCTGGCGGAACCACGCGTGCGCGCGGTCGTCGTGCTTGGACTGGTGCCAGTAGGCGAAGATCGGAAACGCCTTCAGCCGGATCGGCAGCGGCCGTACCGCCAGCGGCAGCAGGCCAGCCAGGTGGTTGGCGTACGAGCGCGGCACGGTCAGCAGCAACTCGGTGCCGGCGGCGATCTCGGCGGCCGCGAAATAGTGCTGGCAGACCAGCCGCACCTGCCGGAACATGCCGTTCTGCCCGAGCAGCGTGTCCAGCGCGTTGGCCTCGCCCAGCGGCGACACGGCCACGTGCCGCGCGCCGAGGTAGTCGCCGCGGCGCAGCTGGGCGGCGCACGGGTGCCCGGCGCGCATCACCACCACCAGCGATTCGTCCAGCAGATGCTGGCGCAGGATGCGCGCGCCGGCGCGCAGCGGGCGGTCGATCACCAGGTCGATCGAGCCGGCGCCCAGCGCGCGCTCCACCTCGTCCGCCGCAATGCGCCGGCTCGCCACGCGCAGCTTCGGCGCGTGCTCGCCGATGCGCGCCAGCAGCGTCGGCAGCGCGATCGATTCGAGGATGTCGCGCAGGCCGATGCCGAACTCCAGCTCCAGCTGCGCCGCATCGAAGTGCGGCTGCGCATACGCGCTGGCGTGCAGGCCCTTCAGGTGCAGCTGCACCGCGGGCATCATCGTGCGCACCTTCTCGGTCGGCAGCAGCCGGTTGCCCTGGCGCACGAACAGCGGATCGCCGAGCTGGTCGCGCAGCCGCTGCAGCGCGTGGGTCACCGCCGGCTGGGTCAGGTGCAGCACGCGCGCCGCCGCGCTGACGCCGCCGTGGCTGTAGATCGCGTCGAGCACGCGAAACAGGTTGAGGTCGATGCGGCTGTCGCTGCGCTCCATCGGGGGCTCCTGGCCGGGGACGTAGCCGCAAAGCTATCAGCACCTCTGATAGCCAGTCATTAGGCATATTCATTTCAATAATCACGACGACGGGGCGTAGGCTGCCGCAAAACGAGGAGAAACGCCGGTGGACTTTGCCCCTTCTGCACGTACCCAGGCCCTGATCGAGCGCCTCGAACGCTTCATGCACGACGAAGTGCAGCCGGCCGAGGGGGCTTATGCCGCGCAGCTCAGCGGCAGCCGCGACCATCGCCAGTGGCGCCAGCCGGCGGTGATGGAGACGCTCAAGGCGAAGGCCCGCGCGGCCGGGCTGTGGAACCTGTTTTTACCCGATGCCGAGCATGGCGCGGGGCTGGGCAATCTCGAGTACGCGCCGCTGGCCGAGATCATGGGCCACTCGTTCATCGCGCCAGAGGTGTTCAACTGCAGCGCGCCGGATACCGGCAACATGGAGGTACTGCACCGCTACGGCTCGGCCGCGCAGAAGGCGCAGTGGCTGGCGCCGCTGCTGGCCGGCGAGATCCGCTCCGGCTTCGGCATGACCGAGCCCGAGGTGGCCTCGTCCGACGCCACCAACATGCAGGCCAGCGCGATCATCGAGGGCGACCAGGTGGTGCTGAACGGGCGCAAGTGGTGGACCACCGGTGCCGGCCATCCGCACTGCCGCGTGGTGATCTTCATGGGCGTGTCCGATCCGCACGCCGCGCCGCACGCGCGCCACGCGATGGTGCTGTGCCCGCTTGACGCGCCGGGCGTGCAGGTGGAGCGCATGCTGCCGGTGTTCCATGATCTGCACGAACCCAGCGGCCACGGCGAGCTCAGCTTCCGCGACGTGCGGCTGCCGCGCGAGAACGTGATCCTCGGCCCCGGCCGCGGCTTCGAGATCGCCCAGGGCCGACTGGGGCCGGGACGCATCCACCACTGCATGCGCGCGCTCGGCGCGGCCGAACGCGCCCTGGCGCTGCTGTGCCGGCGCGCCAGTACGCGCGTCGCGTTCGGCCAGCCGCTGATCCGCCTCGGCGGCAACGCCGACATCGTGGCCAACCTGCGCATGGCGATCGAGCAGGCGCGCCTGCTCACGCTGAAGGCGGCGTGGACGCTCGACACCCACGGCACCAAGGCCGCGCTCAGCCTGATCTCGCAGATCAAGGTGGTGGTGCCGGCGGTGGCGCAGCAGGCCGCCGACGCGGCGATCCAGGTCCACGGCGGCGCCGGCCTCTCCGACGACTTCCCGCTCACTGCGCTGTACGCCTACGCGCGCGTGCTGCGGCTGGCGGACGGCCCCGACGAGGTGCATCGCGGCGTGGTGGCCAAAATCGAAGTGAAGCAGCAGCTGGCGCAGGCAGCCCGATGAGCGCCGCGATCGACCAGCCGCGCGCCGTGCGCGAGGAGGATCGACTCGACGCCGCGCGCGTCGATGCGTTCCTGCAACAGCACATCGAAGGCCTCGCCGGCACGCCCGACATCCAGCAGTTTCCCGGCGGCGCCTCCAACCTCACCTACCTGATCCGCTACGGCGCGCGCGAGCTGGTGCTGCGCCGTCCGCCGGCGGGCGCCACGGTAAAATCCGCGCACGACATGCTGCGCGAGGCGCACGTGATGGCCGCGATCCAGCCGCACTTTCCCCAGGCGCCGCAGATCCTCGCCAGCTGCAGCGACGCCGCCGTGCTGGGCTGCGATTTCTACGTGATGGAGCGCCTGCGCGGGGTGATCCTGCGGCGCGAGCTGCCGCCCGAGCTAGGCCTCGACGCCGCCGGCGTGCGCGCGCTGTGCCACGGCTTCATCGACCGGCTGGTCGAGCTGCACCGCGTCGACACCCGCGACCCGGCGATCGCCGCGCTGGGCAAGGGCGAGGGCTATATCGCGCGCCAGGTCGGCGGCTGGAGCGAGCGCTGGCGCAAGGCGCAGACCCCCGTCAGCGACCCGTGCGAGGACGTGCTGGCATGGCTGGCCGACAAGCAGCCCGCGCGCGAAGCGGCGATCTGCGTGATCCACAACGACTACCGCTTCGACAACGTGGTGCTCGACCCCGCCGCGCCGCTGCGCATCACCGGCGTGCTCGACTGGGAGATGGCCACGCTGGGTGATCCGCTGATGGACCTGGGCGGCTCACTGGCGTATTGGGTGCAGGCCGACGACGA
>JAJYSM010000039.1:23437-28950 GCA_021793575.1 Pseudomonadota bacterium | reverse complement strand
AGTGGCTGAAAACGCTCGGCCGCATCGACCTGCTGATCCTCGATGACTTTGGCCTCGTCCCGATGAGTCCCAGCCACCAGCCGCTGCTGCTTGAGCTGCTTGAGGATCGCCACCAGCGCGGCAGCGTACTGGTCACCAGCCAGCTGCCGATCAAACTCTGGCATGGCCAGTTCCAGGACCCGACCCTGGCCGACGCCATTCTCGACCGCCTGGTCCACAACGCCCAGATCATCGAGCTGACCGGCGAGTCGATGCGCAAGAAAAACCCGCACACCACCCTCACCGAGGAGGACAAACCCGACCCGAAAATCTAGACTGCAATCCCCACGCCCAACCGGCCGCCGTCACTGGCTTCCCATGCTCCGGATCGGTGGCTTCTCATGGCCGGAATATCCATCGCCCTCAGCAGGGCGGCATGGCTGCGTTGCGCGTCGAGTTCATGGAGCTGATTTTGGGCGGTCTGTTCGCGATCCAGATAATCGATCTGCGCGACATCCTTATGCGCAACCAACGTCCGGTAGGCGTCGGCTTGTTGTCGCGCCAAAGGAGCAGTCGCCTCCAGCTTGGCGATTTCCTGCCGGGTACTCTCCAGATCGGCCTGCCGAGCACCGAGTTCGTCACGTGCATCCTGACGTTTGTCCACAAACGCCTGCCACGTCTGCGCGACCAGATCGGTTGCCTGTTGCTGATCCAGCATCGAAGCTTGCGGCACCTTGACCATCGCTGAGAGTTGGTCCGTAGCCACACTCTGCAGCAGGGCTTGCGCACGCGCGATGGCCAGGGCTGCATGAAGGCGATGGTCGTGCGCCGTGGCGCTATCGGCCGCGGCCTGCCGGGCATCCAGTTCGACCAAGGCCTGGCCCGCGACCACAGGTTGACCATCATGGACGTGGATGGCACGTACCACGCCGGTCAGCGCTGACTGCACCACCTTGACGTTCGAGTCGGGGATCAGTTCGCCGCTGGCGACCACCACGATATCGAGCTTGCCGAGCATGGCGATCAGCAGGATCAGCAACACCAGGGCCACGATGACCCGCATCGTCCACCGCGGTGCCGGATGCAGCGGCGTTTCCATCAGTTCCAGGTGGGCCGGCAGGAAGGCGGCCTCATGGGCCTCGCGCGCTGGCGGCGCGTGCGCGCCGCGCTCGGCCCACGCGGCGCGGAACACGTCCGCATAGCGTCGCCACAGATCGCCCGAGGCGTGCCAGAACCATCGACTCATGCCGGCACCGCCCCTTGCAAGCCCACCAGATGCGCGTAGTAACCAGAGCGCGCCAGCAGTTCAGCGTGGGTGCCACGCTCGACGATGCGCCCTTCGTCCAGTGCCACAATCTGGTGCGCGTGACGAACCGCGCTCAGGCGATGGGCGATGATGATCACAGTGCGGCCCGCGCAAATGGCAGCCATGTTGCGCTGAACCACCTGTTCGGTTTCCACGTCGAGCGAACTGGTGGCCTCATCGAAGATCAGAATACGCGGCTGAGTCAGCAAGGCACGGGCAATGGCCAGACGCTGACGCTGACCGCCGGAGAGATTGCCGCCGTTCTCCTCGACGCGCGTATCGTAGCCATCGCGCATCGCCGTAATGAATTCATGCGCACCGGCCATGGTGGCCGCCTGAACCACTGCCGCCAGCGGTGCGGCCGGATCGCTCAAGGCGATGTTTTCCCGGATGGAGCGGTTGAACAGCCGATTCTCCTGCTGCACCACACCGATTTGACGGCGTAGCCACGCTGGGTCGGCGACGTTCAGATCGACACCATCCACACGCAGACTCCCACGCTCCGGCAGGTACAGGCGCTGTAGCAGTTTGGCCAGCGTGCTTTTGCCTGAACCAGAACGTCCCACGATGCCGACGATCTGACCAGGGCGGATCTGCAGGTTGATGTCCTTGAGGACTTCCGGACCATCGGGTTGGTAACGAAAGGAGACATGCTCGAAGACGATGTCGCCGCGCACTTCGGGCAGCGATTGCTGCTGCGAAGGGAGTTCGGTGCGCACGTTGAGCACATCGCCGAGCCGGTTCATGGAAATGGTCACTTGCTGGAAGTCCTGCCATAGTTGGGCCAATCGCAAGACGGGAGCGGCAACGCGCTGAGCCATCATGTTGAAGGCAATCAGCTCGCCCACGGTAAGATGACCGCCAATGACCAGACGGGCACCGAAGAACAGCGTGCCCACCGTGACCAGCTTGCCCACCCACTGGATCAACTGCTGGCCCACATTGCCCACCATACTGGCGCGAAACCCCGCGGCCACGTAGCCGGCCAATTGCGTATCCCAGCGGCGGATGAACTGCGGCTCCACCGCCATCGACTTGACGGTCTCCATACCGGCCACTGACTCGACCAGAAACGACTGGTTGTCAGCGCCGCGTGCGAATTTTTCATTGAGCCGATGGCGCAGCACCGGCACCAGCGCGATCGAGATCAGGCCGTACAGCGGCAGCGAAAGCGCCACCATCAATGTGAGCCAGACGCTATACAGGCACATCACCCCGAGAAAGATGAAAGAAAAGAAGACATCGATCACCGCGGTCAAGCCCTGACCGGTGAGGAAGGTGCGGATATTTTCCAACTCGCGCACCCGCGCGACCGTATCCCCGACCCGGCGCGCACCGAAGTAGGACAATGGCAACGCAACCAAGTGACGAAACAGGCGCGAACCCAACTCGACGTCGATCCGGTTGGTGGTGTGCGCGAACACATAGTTGCGAAGGCCGGTCAGCAAGACTTCGAAGAGGCTACTGACCACCAAGGCGACGCAAATCACCAGCAGCGTCGATTCAGCCCGGTTGGTGAGCACTTTGTCCATCACCACCTGGAACATCAAGGGTGTCACCAGACCGAACAATTGCAGGATCGCCGATACGCCGACTACCTCCAGCAAAATTCGCCGGTACTTCACCATCGAAGGAATGAACCAGGAGAAGTCGAAGCGAGCCAGATCACCGGCCACCGAGGCGCGTGAGGCGAATAGCAGCACACGCCCATTGGAACGCGCGGTCACATCATCCAGCGACTGAACGGTGGGGGCGCCCCCGGTGGCTTCCTGCACCAGGGCGGTTTCGCCCTTAGTCGCCGCGATAATGAAATGACGGCCGTCCCGGTCCAGCACCAAGGCGGGGAGTGGCAATCGGTCCATGCGATCCGCTTGCAAGGGAACGGCACGCGCGCGAAGGCCCAGCGACCGTGCGGCGAGCACGAGGTCGCCCTCCTGAAAGACGCCGTCCTGCAACGCCGCCGTGTGGCGTAATTGGGCCGCTTCGGCCGGGATGTCGTGGAAACGGGCGATCAGCACCAATAGGGAAAGGCCAGCGTCGCTCGCCGCCTCCGGCTTTTGGATAGTAGCGTCCGATGCTGTGATCGTCATACGCACACCGATGAAGCGGCGCACGACGTTTCCACCTGGGTCGTTGGGTTACTCCCCACGTGGGAGTTCCCCGTGGGGTCAGCGAGTCCGTTCATTAACTTCTATCCCCAGAAAGTGATCAAGCGATGGCACGATGTCGGGAACTCGCGTCCAACGCAGGGAACAACAACGCCAACTGCCGGCTCAGGCAACCCTGCCTCAGATTGAAGCGCTGGGCAACCGTTTCCATGGCGGCATGGCGAACAGGGGCCAGCTGATCCAGGGTAAGGCACGCTCGACACACCGCGTCCGCCAGTTCCTGATGGGAGAAAAAATCCACCAGGTAGCCGTTGACCCCATCCTCGATCACCTCTTGCACGGGTGCCGTCTTCGAGCCGACAACCACGGCGCCGACCGCCATCGCCTCCAGTATCGACCACGACAGCACGAAGGGATAGGTCAGGTAAACATGGACGCTCGATATTTGAAGGATGCGTAGATAGTCCGCGTAAGGCACGCGTCCCAGGAAATGCACCCGAGACAGGTCAAGCCGTTCACCCAGTTCGGCAAGCATCGTTTCCCGATACGTGATGCTCCCCGAAAGCTTTCTGCTGTAGGAAACCTCGTCCCCGCCCACAATCACCACCTGCGCATTCGGCAACCTTTTCAAAATCTCAGGCAACGATCGCATGAATACATGGAACCCACGATAGGGCTCCAGGTTGCGACTGACATAGGTGATGACTGGCGTACTTCGGTCAAGCACAGCCCCCTGTTGAGGCAGAGTCACGCGTGCCATGGGATCCGGTTGGACGAGATCGAGGTCGATGCCGTCGTGGATAACAGTGATGTGTTGCCTTAGAAGCTCGGGGTAGCGTGATCGCTGCCACTGGGTCGGACTGATGCAGGCATCGGAGTCCACCAGGCTCACCAATTGCGTCATGTTGTCGGTGCGAACCCGGTAGACGTCGGTCGCCTCCACCTGGAACTCCGGATCGAAATTCAGATCCTGCCCCTCCCGGTTGAAGTAGAACTCACCGTAGTTGACGATACGTGCCTCCGGAAACACATCCCGCACATGCAGCATGTCGCCCCAGCCGGGATGACCGTAAATCACATCGGGCCGAAAGCCGGCGTCGCGTATGTTCTGTAGACATAGGGCCACGGCACGCCCACGACGCATGGCGTTCGTGGTGGTCCACAACTCCATCGGCACCTGCTCACGCGGGATATCGGCCACGTCGTAAACATGAAAGGTCACACCGCGCTTGGCGCGAGGGAAGTTGGCCAGAACCCGCCTTCTCTCACCGACGACAACGACTTCAAACTGCTGCGAGTTTCCGGCGCAATAAGTCAAGAGATGCCTAAACTGCCCCGGTAGATTCTGATGAATGAAGATCACTCTCTGCGACATGGGCAACCAAGATCCTTCACTATTGAATGGAACGAACATCCCTGGTGGCGGCTGCGGGGTGAGCGGCGCAGGAGCACGACTCAGCGGAACGGGGCCTTGACGCTGGCGCCCGCCCACTGGTCGACGACTTACCGATGGCGTCCATGCCGTGGCGCATACCATCGGCTGTCGCTACGCGGCCGCATGAAGCATCAGATCATGGGTGGTTGGTAGCATCACAGTCGAGGTCATGCCACCTCCTCCCGCACCATTGCCCGTGTAGCTGGCGATCGCATGGATCAAGGGGTTAATTTGGAGAAGGGTCGCGTTACCTGATGTGGCCAAGGGGGCCGATGTTGCTTTCGTTACAGCTGCAGGTTCCATCGCAATCAACTGGCTTCGCGTCAATGACGTGCCGTTAGCCAACTTCACCGAGGCGACGCCACTGGTGCTCGACAACGACATGTTGTTCAAGGTGATCTGATCACCCGTCACGCCATCGGTCAGTACGAGGTTGTTTCCACTTTTTGTGACCTTGAGTGTCGATGCCGTGATTCCTGTCCCCAGCTGCAAGACAGGCGCTTGACCGCTGGTGTAGGTCTCATTGATCACCAAATGGCCGTAGCCGGAGTTGAAGATGAACGTGTCGTTGCCACCACCGCCGACGACCGAATCGTTGCCACCTTTGCCGTCGATCAGATCCGCGCCCGAGGTGCCATAGAGGGTGTCATTGCCGGTCGTGCCGGTCATCTCCATCTGGATCAAC
>JAJYSM010000039.1:0-23427 GCA_021793575.1 Pseudomonadota bacterium | reverse complement strand
GAACGTGTCGTTGCCACCACCGCCGACGACCGAATCGTTGCCACCTTTGCCGTCGATCAGATCCGCGCCCGAGGTGCCATAGAGGGTGTCATTGCCGGTCGTGCCGGTCATCTCCATCTGGATCAACTGAGCGCGCGTCAGCGTCGTGCCGGTGGAAAACTGCACCGTCGCTACACCGTCGCTACTCGTTGACCACATATTGTTCAGAGTGATCTGGTCCCCCGTCACGCCGTCGGTCAGGATCAAATTGTTACTGCTTTCGGTGACGTGTAGCGTGGCTGCCGTGATGCCGGCGCCCAGTTTCAATACGGGCACTTGGCTGCTGGTGTGAACCTCGTTGATCTGAAGATGGCCGTAGCCGGAGTTGAAGACGAACGTGTCGTTGCCACCACCGCCGACGACCGAATCGTTGCCACCTTTGCCGTCGATCAGATCCGCGCCCGAGGTGCCATAGAGGGTGTCATTGCCGGTCGTGCCGGTCATCTCCATCTGGATCAACTGAGCGCGCGTCAGCGTCGTGCCGGTGGAAAACTGCACCGTCGCTACACCGTCGCTACTCGTTGACCACATATTGTTCAGAGTGATCTGGTCCCCCGTCACGCCGTCGGTCAGGATCAAATTGTTACTGCTTTCGGTGACGTGTAGCGTGGCTGCCGTGATGCCGGCGCCCAGTTTCAATACGGGCACTTGGCTGCTGGTGTGAACCTCGTTGATCTGAAGATGGCCGTAGCCGGAGTTGAAGACGAACGTGTCACTGCCGCCACTGCCGATCACGGAGTCACTGCCGCCTTTGCCGTCGATCAGATCCGCACCGCTTGTGCCGGTGATCGTATCGTTCCCCATCGTCCCCGTCATTTCCAACGCAATAATCTGGGCGCGCGTTAGCGTCGTTCCGCCCGACAGTTGCAAGCTTGCGACACCATCAGTGGCAATCGTCCACATTCCATCCAAAGTGATTTGGTCACCGCTAACGCCATCGGTTAGCACCAAGTTGTTGCCACTTTTGGTGGCGTGTAGAGCCGAGGCTGTAATCCCCGCGCCCAGCTGCAACACCGGCACCTGGCCGCTGATGTAGGTTTCATTGACCTCCAAATCACCATAGCCCTGCTTGAAGACGAACGTATCGTTGCCGCCGCTGCCGACCACCGAATCGTTCCCACCTTTGCCGTCGATCAAATCCGGCCCCGACGTACCATAAAGGGTGTCGCTACCGGCCGCTCCAGTCATTTCCATCTGAACCAATTGGGTCGCTGTCAAAGTCGTGCCATCGGCAAAGGTTACTACTTGCACGCCTGCACGGCCGTAGTACACGAGTGCGGACTCCAGCGTGATCTGATCGCCACTGATGCCGTCGGTCAGGAATAGGCTGGTTCCATCGGAGGTCACATGCAACGCGGCCGCCGTGATCCCCGCGCCCAGTTGCAGTACGGGTTGCGCGCCGCTGGAATAGTACTCGTTGATCGCCAGATGACCATAGCCTGCGTTAAATACGAATGTATCATTACCACCACCGCCGACCACCGAATCGTTCCCACCCTTGCCGTCGATCAGATACGATCCCAGCGTGCCATATAGGGTGTCATTGCCAGTCGTTCCAGTCATTTCCCTTTGAATCAATTGGGCCGCCGTCAATGTGGTGCCGTCGGCAAAGGTTACGGTCTGCACGCCTTCATAGGCGTAGTGCGTGAGTCCGTTTTCCAGCGTGACCTGGTCGCCACTGATGCCATCGGTCAGGAACAGGCTGGTCCCATCGGACGTCACGTGCAACGCCGCCGCCGTGATCCCCGCGCCCAGTTGCAATACGGGTTGCGCGCCGCTGGAATAGAGCTCGTCAATCATCAGATGACCATAGCCGGCATTGAAGACAAACGTGTCGCTACCGCCTCCGCCTACGACAGAGTCGTTACCGCCTTTACCATCGATCAAATTGGCACCCGACGTACCATAAAGGGTGTCGTTGCCGGTTGTTCCGGTCATTTCCATTTGCAGCAGTTGGGCCGCGGTCAAGGTCGTGCCGTCGGCCAACTGCACTGCCGCCACGCCCCACGTGGCACCCAAGCCCGTAGCACCCGTAAGCATGTTAGTCAGAGTGATCTGATCACCGCTGATACCGTCCGTCAAGATGAGATCTTGTCCGTACGAGATGTCACTAAATACATCAGCGGTGACATGCAGCGACGAGGCAGTGATCCCCTGACCCAATTGCAGAATGGGCTGCTGGCTGCTGATGTATTGGTTCACTATCTGCAATTGGCCATACCCAGCATTGAATACAAATGTATCGTTGCCATCCCCAGTCACACCGGACAAGTTGGGATCGTAGCCTTGGTAGCTGAATTCGCTGCCATAGACGGTATCGTTGCCGCCCTTGCCATCAATCAGGTTGGCACCCAACGTGCCGTAGATCACGTCATTACCGGACGTGCCCGTCATTTCCAGTTTCTCCAACTGACTCATGGTCAGCGTGGTGCCATCCGCAAACTGCACCGAGCCAATGCCGTCTCCCACGTCCCACATGTTAGCCAACGTGATCTTGTCGCCACTGATGCCATCGGTAATAAACACGCCACCACGGGTGTATTGTGGATAGTTACCGCCAGCCTGCGTCGTGACGCGGAGCGATGACTCAGTGATGCCCGAACCCAGTTGCAACACCGCGTTGCCACTGCTGTACTCTTCAATCTGCAGTTGACCATAGCCGGCGTTGAAAACGAATGTGTCCTGACCGCCATTGCCGACTACGGTGTCATTGCCGCCCTTGCCATCGATATAATTAGCGTTGTAGTCCCCTACGATGGAGTCGTTGCCCGGCGTTCCGGTCCACGCTAACTGGTACAACTGCGCCCCCGTCAGCGTGGTGCCATCAGCAAATTGCACTTCTGCGACGCCATAATCACCATAAGTCGCCATGTCTTGAAGCGTGATCTGGTCTCCGCTGATGCCATCGGTCAGCACAAGATCGTTGCCACTTTCCGTGACCTTCAATGCCGATAGTGCAATGCCGGCACCGAGTTGAAGAACGGGCTGCATGCCGCTGGGAAAGGTCCCGGGGCTCTCAGGCTGGCCGCTCGGATCGTTTCCTTCGTAGATACTCAGCTGGCCGTACCCGGCGTTGAACACGAACGTGTCGTTGCCGCCACCGCCGTCCACGTAGTCGTTGCCGCCCTTGCCATCGAACAATTCTGAGTTTGAGCTGCCATACAGCGAATCGTTGCCTGTCGTCCCAACCGTCGTCACGCCCATCTGGATCAACTGGTTTCGTGTCAGTGTCGTACCGTTGGCCAATTGCACCGCAGCGACGCCATCGCTGGCGCTCCCCCACATGTGCTCAAGGGTGATCTGGTCACCCGTGATGCCATCGGTCAGGAACAGATTGGTTCCATTCGTTGTCACGTGCAGCGCCGATGCCGTGATTCCGGCGCCCAATTGCAGCACGGGTTGCTGACCGCTGGTATAGCTTTCGTCGATCGTCAGTTGACCGTAGCCGGCGTCGAAGACGAACGTGTCATTACCGCCATACCCCTCTTCGAAATCGCTCCCGCCCTTGCCATCGAACAGATCTGCTCCTGGGGTACCGTACAGCGAGTCGTTGCCGGTCGTCCCGCTGATTTCCTGCGACATCTGGATCAGTTGCGTTGCAGTAAGGGTCGTTCCGTCCGCCAATCGCACTTCTGCTACGCCACTACCGTTGGACAAGTTCGCATTGTCCAAGGTGATCTGATCACCATTGATGCCATCGGTGAGCACCAGATTGTTGCCATTGACCTGCACGCTCAGTACCGGTGCCGTGATCCCAGCACCCAGTTGCAACACGGGTTGCTTGCCGCCGGTATAGCTTTCGTTGATCTCCAGATCACCGTAGCCGGCGTTGAAGACGAACGTGTCGTTACCGCCTTCACCGATTTCGACATCATTGCCGCCCTTGCCATCGATCCAATCCGCACCCGCCGTGCCATAGATCGTGTCGTTACCGGTAGTCCCGGTCATTTCCATCTGAATCAGCTGCGCCGCCGTGAGTGTCGTGCCATCGGCCAGCTGCACCGCCGTGATGCCATCGCCGCTGGTGGACCACATGTTGTCCACCGTAATCAGATCGCCGCTCATACCATCGGTCAGCAACAGATTGGTGCCGTCCGACGTCACGTGCAATGCCGAGGCCGTGATGCCTGCACCCAGTTGCAAGACAGGCGCTTGACCGCTGGTGTAGGTCTCATTGATCGCCAGATGACCGTAGCCAGCGTTGAAGACGAACGTGTCACTGCCGCCACTGCCGATCACGGAGTCACTGCCGCCTTTGCCGTCGATCAAATCCGCACCGCTTGTGCCGGTGATCGTATCGTTCCCCGTCGTCCCCGTCATTTCCAACGCAATAATCTGGGCGCGCGTTAGCGTCGTTCCGCCCGACAGTTGCAAGCTTGCGACACCATCAGTGGCAATCGTCCACATTCCATCCAAAGTGATTTGGTCACCGCTAACGCCATCGGTTAGCACCAAGTTGTTGCCACTTTTGGTGGCGTGTAGAGCCGAGGCTGTAATCCCCGCGCCCAGCTGCAACACCGGCACCTGGCCGCTGATGTAGGTTTCATTGACCTCCAAATCACCATAGCCCTGCTTGAAGACGAACGTATCGTTACCGCCGCTGCCGACCGCCGAATCGTTGCCGCCCTTGCCGTCGATCAGGTCCGCTCCCGGCGTGCCATACAGCGTGTCGTTGCCGGTGGTCCCGGTCATTTCCATCTGGATCAATTGCGACGCCGTGAGTGTCGTGCCATCGGCCAGCTGCACCGCTGTGACGCCGCCGCCGCTGGTTGACCACATGTTGTCCACCGTGATCAGATCGCCGCTGACGCCATCGGTTAGCAGCAGATTGGTGCCGTCCGACGTCACGTGCAATGCCGAGGCTGTGATGCCTGCACCCAGTTGCAAGACAGGCGCTTGACCGCTGGTGTAGGTCTCATTGATCGCCAGATGACCGTAGCCAGCGTTGAAGACGAACGTGTCACTGCCGCCACTGCCGATCACGGAGTCACTGCCGCCCTTGCCGTCGATCAGGTCCGCTCCCGGCGTGCCATACAGCGTGTCGTTGCCGGTGGTCCCGGTCATTTCCATCTGGATCAATTGCGACGCCGTGAGTGTCGTGCCATCGGCCAGCTGCACCGCTGTGACGCCGCCGCCGCTGGTTGACCACATGTTGTCCACCGTGATCAGATCGCCGCTGACGCCATCGGTTAGCAGCAGATTGGTGCCATCCGACGTAACGTGCAACGCCGATGTCGTGATTCCTGCACCCAGTTGCAATACCGGTTGCTGGCCGGTGGCATAGCTCTCGTTGATCTCCAGATGGCCATAGCCCGCGTTGAAGACGAAGGTGTCATTGCCACCGTTGCCTACTTCGACATCGTTGCCACCCTTGCCGTCGAAGTAGTTCATGCCCGATGTGCCAATGAGGCTGTCATTGCCGGGGGTCCCGTTGATGGCGACGGACTGCTGGATCATCTGCAGCTGGGACAACGAGGAGCCATCGGCGAATATCAGCTTGGTGAGCTGATGTTGGTTGGTTTGCGTGGCGACAAAATTGGCGATGGTCATCGTCGAAGCCGACATCGATCCGAAGCCGATCTGGACAATGTTCGACGTACTGTCGTAGATGAAGCTGAGGTTCGACGCCGTGATGCCCACGCCCAGGCGCAAAACATCGTTGCCGCCGCTGGTGACGTTTTCCCGAATCGTGTCGGAACCGTCGCCTAGGTTGAACACATAGGTTTCGCTGCCCGTGCCGCCGACGATCTGCGTCGTGCCCGACCCGCCCTCGATCATGTCGGTGCCGCTGCCGCCTTGGATCGTATCGCTGCCGGCACCCCCTGTGAGCGTGTTGTTGCCCGACACGCCAACGATCGATGTATCGCCGAAGCCGGCCGTGATGCTGTCGCTTCCGTTCGACCCGACCAAGGTGTCGTTGCCGCCGTCCGAACGTGGCTTTATCGAAGCTTGAAGAATTTCTGCCGCACCCCACGTCTTACCATCCGCAAATTGAAGAGAAACCCCGGTGTTCGTATTGAAGTAACCGCTTACGGTGATTTGGGTATCAAACCCGGGATCGGACAGCACCAAATCCCCATTGACATCGCGCGCGACAAGCGCCGATTCCGTCAAGCCATTCGTGAGCTGGAATGCCGCGCCGCCGGAACCCGATTGAATGGTGTCAGAGCCCGTGCTGCTACCGGCGATGATCGTTGTCAGTCCGCTCCCCTCGGTGATGAGGGCGTTTCCACCGGCCGCTTCGATCGTGTCATGGCCAGCACCCGCGACAATGGTCGAATTCCCGTTCGCTACTTTGACGTAGGAATTCCCATCACCTGTTTGAATAAAGCCAGTGGCCGCATCAGCAATAATCGTATCGTTACCGGTGCCACCATAAATGCTGGCATTTCCTGACCCAGAGTCGATATAGGTCGCACCGTTGCCTGCATGAATGACATCGATACCTGAGCCACCATAAATGATATCCTTGCCACCGGAACCATAAATAAAATCAGTGCCTGTTCCGCCATAAATCGTGTCGGCGTGACTCGGGTCAAGGTCTGCCCACCCGGCCACATCGCCCGGCCCCAAGTCCGCATAGATAATCTCTGAGCCACCGCCGCCATAGATCACATTGGCGCCGGCGCCGCCGACCAAAACCTCATCGATTGTTCCACTCACAGGATGGGCGGGCTGACCACCGATGATCGTATCATTACCACTGTTACCGATCAGCCAATCGTTGCCGGTGCCTCCGATTAATACACTGCCGGGTAGCGTCGTCGAACCCGCAGCGCCCGAATCCATGGAGGAGCCAAGCAAATTAAACGGAGTGGCATAGGTACCGTCAGTCTGATAAAGCGATAGGTTAATTTGTACGCTTCCGGGTGAGGCGGCTGACGCATTGACCTGGGGCAAGGAGCCCAGATCGTAAGTGCCCGTACTTCCACCAAGGTGTGAACTATACGCGTCGCCCCAAAACGAAAGGCCCGCAATGTCAATCGAAAAGGGGTTGAACCCCGAAGTAGACGCACTGGTACTCGCCACCAGCGTATCGGCCCCCGTGCCGCCAAAAATAACGCTGTTTTGTCCTCCACCTACCAAGTCTGCTGTTGCGCCACCACCATCAATAGCGGTTCCTGCTGATGTATTGGTGCCTACAGCGCCACCGCTGATCGTTTCCGTGCCATTTCCGACACCAATCAGAACTTGATTGCCGGAACCACCCTGGACGGTGGCATTCAGAGCGGTCGCCGTTGGATCGGTGGCATGCTGGTAGAAATTGCCCAGGAGAACGGTGTTGTTTCCATTGCCGGCGCTGATAAAACTCGCGTTTCCATCGCCCAAGATCTCGTTGCCGAAAGCACTTCCCGAGCTATCGCCACCATAGATACTCCCGACGAGAGCGCCCGCTACACTATCTTCATAGACCTCTTTTGCGTTGCCGCCCGGCGTCGTGTCGCCGACGAGACCCTCGTCTTTCAGATGAGGGAGGTTGTTGGTACCCGTAGGCGCAGGATTACCTGCGGTCAGGTTTATACCAAATTCGCCATTCGTGAAGTCGTCCACATAGACGGTTTTATTTCCTGAAAGGATTTCAAGTTCCGTGCTTCCGTCGGCGGCAAGGTCTTCGGCATACGTAAACAAGCCATCCGCGGACTTCCAAAACGCCGTCCCGGCCTGGTCGGCGCCGCCGGTCAATGTCTGAGTGTTGCCGCTGGGAGACTTCCACTCAATCGTTCCCTGGCCGTCGGTGTCGAGAATGTAGTCCACGCCGGTCCCAGTACCGTCAATGACGTACACGTCGCTGCCCCCGCCGCCTTGCAGCGTGCTGCCGACCGTGCCACCGAACAGCGTATCGTTGCCAGTACCCCCGAAAAGTTCCGCCCCAACACCAGCGGCAACGGTCAAGGTATCGCCCTTATTGTCGGCAAATACGACATCGTACGTGCTTCCCCCATGGCCATTCAGTGTGTACATCGGCGAAGGGGATCGGGCCAAATCCGTATAGACGTAGGAATTCGTATTGCTGGTGGTGATCGCTCCGCCCTGTTGGCCAGCTCCAGCCAAGGTGATCATGGCTTGGACCATGCTGTTCCTGGCGATGAGGTAATCCTTGGTCAACCCCGTAGTCTGCCCGGGTGCCCAAAGGCTCGCGTTGACGAAGCTCGCAGGATCGAGACCTTGCAGCACGACTGGGCTGAGGGATACGAGTGACGCGCGATTGGCATTGTTGGCCGCTGCCGGGTCCAGCGCGTTGGATAACAGCAAGGGATCAGAAGGAACAATCGTCTTGATCCCGGATACCGGCTCGTTGTTGATGAATTGCATCACCTCTTGGGCGGTTTGTTGCAGAGTGAGGTCGCCGCTCTGGAACGGCCCGACACCAGGAATGGCTTCTAAACCTAAATGAATCAACTCCGCCAAGGAGGAAATGATATCTTGAGCAATCGCCAGTGTTTGGGGAGAAGGTGATGGGGCATTAAACCCCGGAGCCAATGTAAAGACATTGTCTCCGCCGCCAAGTAGGTTTCCCGAAGAATTACTCCCACCGTAGAAGTTGCTGATACCATGGTCTATGCCAACGGTGGTTAAAAAGTCGAGTGCCAGCGACGGACTCGCACTATAGAAAGAATCGAGCAACGCCAAGTCCTGCGGTGTCTCAATGGTCTTGATCGGGTTACCAATTTGTGTGGAAGCGTCCGAGACTAAGTCGAACATGGTACGAAAATTAAAAATCTGTGCGTTAGGGCTGATGGCTAATCCCAACTTGGTGTAGACCTCGCCCGCGCCATAAGCATTAAAGGTATAACCCTGCCAACCGAAATCAGCGGCCTGCATCTGGGCGAGCGTCCCACCCAGTGAGTGACCCGTGGTGTAGATCGCTGTAGCTCCGTTCGTTGCAGCGAGAGCCGCCACTCTACTGCCGAGAGCGTAGGCTCCCTGCCATTGATTGTCCGTTGTCGCGAATGCCATCCCGACGTCAGTCGCCCAATTTTGGGCAGTCTGCGTACCCTTGTTTACCACAATGATCGTCTTTGAAGACTTATCAAAAAGTGTCAATCCTTGGTAGCCTGAAGTGTCATTTTCTTCGTCAATTACTGTGTATATAGTTCCATTAATTTTGACGAGCGCGTTCAAACCAGGAAGCGTGCCTCTCTGAGTAAGACTGCCATCGCTGTAAATAAGCTGAGAAAGCCCGATCATATTTTGCAACGAGTTGGCTGCAGGCGCAGCTTGCTGCGTACTTGCCATTTTTTGCAAAAAGTGCGTGGCGGGTACAGCTTGTATCGTATTTGCGGGCGTGTAATAGGCCGTGTTATTCGATAAATTGCTGAATTCACCATCGCCATTGAGAAGAGCGTCAAGACCGTCGAGTCCGTTCATCGATTTGTTCATTTGCTCAACTCCACCGTGGCGTTAAACGCGTTTTTGTCTTCGCTCTTATAGAACGACTCTTCATCCCGCAAGCCGCAAGTGCCCACGTTAACAAATGGTCTCGTCAGGCAAGTTACTTTGTCAACGTTCTTCCCTTGCAAAACGTCATCATTCACGCCATCTACTGAAAGCAAATAATCATCATGGAAAAACCTTACGCCCGAGCCGCCGTTGAGCCACCGGCATTTGTCGGGCAGAAAACGATCCAGGACGATCGTCGCGATATAACTGTCGCCCACCTTTTCTACCTGCTCCGACACATCCACCTGCTTGACCCTTGAGTTTCCGGCTGGCCAGATAATCGATGCGCAACCGATATTTCCGACCACCCACAGGGATTGGACCTCGACCCGGTTCACTTGGGATTTCTCCACGGTGATCTTCAGCTTTATGGTGTGCTGAGGATGCGGGTTTGGCGTAGGGCTCGGCGCGGGCGGGCCGTCGCAACCCTGCAACGCGCATACGAGACAAGCAAGCAACGGTACAAGCCATCGCCATGGCGCAGCGTGATGGCATGCGGCTTCACCGCTGGAAACCTTCGCCCTTGATGAAATTTGCATAGATCCCCTGCATTCGTTCATTCATTGAACTTGCGCCAGCGGTGAGATTACTCTCCTTCGTGACGACGGAATGTGGGCAAAACCCTGTTCGTTGTAGTCCCCGGACTACACAAACTTGTGGAATGTCGCCCGACCGATCGCGCTGGCCCAAAAGCGACCTGCGGAACCGCCGATCCACGCCTTCGGTCGCCTACGCCACAGCCAACCCCGCGACTGCAAGTCCCGCGCCTGGTGGATGGATGCGTAAGCTGACCACTCAGCCAATTCCGTTGTATTGCGGCGCAGTCAGCGATTTGTTGCGGCATTACGGGGCGGCTCTTCACCCAGCTAAAACTGGGTCACCGTGTGGAGTGTGCACGCGCAAACCAACACGCCATCCTTCTGCAGTGTCCCTTGGCGTGGAAGCGACCCAACAGCGGCGGTGGTAGCATTTCGTACTGAAACTTCCGGCGAAGATGACGTCGCTGGCCGCCAAGGCGGAATAATTCAACATTATCCCGCGTCAGTTTTACCGCCATTTTCGCTGAACAGTTACCATTGTATATTACGTAATTACATGGTATGTAATGCATTACGTTATTCCTCGGAGACCCGCGATGGCGCGTGCAGGCTTGTACCGAACCGAAGTGGAAAAGGCACGCGACAGCTTGATTGCCCAAGGCAAGCACCCCTCCGTCGATGCCATCCGGGTAGCGCTCGGCAATACCGGTTCCAAGAGCACCATTCATCGCTACCTCAAGGAACTGGAGGCCGAGGGTTCGATGGCGGCGCCATCAGGCGTGGTCATCAGCGACGCACTGCAGACCTTGGTTGCACAACTCTCAGCACGGCTTGTCGAGGAGGCGGACGTCCGCATCGACGAGGCCAAGGCTCAGTTCAACGTAGCCACCCAGAAGGCCGCAGAAGCCTTGGCCAATCAGGAGCGCGAGGATCGCGCGCTGAGCGATCGCCTGCAACGGACGGAAACGGCACTGCAGGAGGCAACGCGCCTGCACCAGGACGCCTCGAGGCAGCTGCAAGAGCGCACCACACAGGTCAGGACGTTGGAAGAACGGGCCACTGGGTTGGAAGCGCGTCTGGCGGAGCAAACGGCTCACGTCCAGTCCTTGGAACAGAAACACAATCAGGCACGCGAGGCGCTGGAGCACTTCCGGCAATCGGCCAAGGAACAGCGGGACGCGGAGTCGCGTCGGCACGAACACCAGGTGCAGGGTCTGCAGGTCGAACTGCGACAAGCCAACGACACCATCACCAGCAAGAATCACGAGCTGCTGCAACTCAATCGTGACAATGCGCGTCTCACACAGCTCCAGGGCCAAACCGAGAGCATGCTCCGTACACTGCGGCGTGAACACGAGCAGGTGTCCAAGATCGCCCAAGAGCTGCCGGATCTGAAGCGGCAAATTGAAACACTCGGCCAGCAGCGCATCCAGGTGAGCAACGAGCGGGATCAGCTCCGGGCCGAGGTGGAGCGGGTGGCGGCCGAATTGGCGGCAGAGCGGCAGGCGCGGCACATCGAGGTCGAAGAGCAGAATCGCCGCGAGGCCCGTCTCCGAGCGATTGAGGAATTGCTGGCCCAGCTCAAGCCCAAAGATCCAGCGGCGGAGACGCCGTTGGCCGATTGATCAGCACCGGGCGCCCAAATTGGGCAGCAGGTTGCTGCACAAACGCCGGGTGGGACTGCGGAAAACCTGAAATATCGCTGAAAACGGTCACTTAGAAGCGAAATTGCCGGTTTTTGTACGAATCCCTGCCGACCCTCCACTTCGGTGTCGGCGGTCAGCCGTGAGATCAGCTCGCCCACGCGGCTGCGCTCGAAAAAGCCGACATCCAGCCGGATCAGGTGGGCGTACAGCGCCTTGCGCAGCGAGGCGAGCGCGCGTTCGCTGAGCAGCGAAATGCAGAAGTAGCGCGCGGCGGTGGCCACGGCCAGCACCAGCGCCACGCCGAACAGCGCGATGAAAGTGCCGTTGATCACGCTCAGGCTGGAATGGCCGAAACCCTGGTCGATGATGTGGCGAAACGCCATCGGCAGCGCCAGCGAAGCGCCCGAGGACAGCGCCAGGAACAGCAGCCAGCCCAGCGCCAGCGCGCGGTGCGGTTTCACGAACGGCCACATCAGGCGCAATGAGCCGAGGCGGCGGGCAGGGCGTGGCGTGTCGGCGGTGGTGGCGCTCATGGGTTCTCGCAGGCAGGTCGACGCGGATGGCCCCGCAGCGGTCGCGGGCATTGCCACTGAAGGTGGGGCGTGTGGCCGCCGATTCAATCAGACGCGGCCAATCAGGAGCGGCCAATCCGTTGCGCCGGATTCGCACGCGTGGTGATCGCTCAGTCCAGCCGCCGCGCCGCGCTGCGGCCGCGGCTGAGGTCGGTGATGCGTGCCTGCACTTCCGCGGCGCGACTCGCCGGCAGCCGCAGCTCCAACTGCACGCCGGTGGCATCGAACGCTTCGCTTTCGATTGCGGCCTGCCAATCCGGCAGGCGCGCCATCAGCAAGGCCAGCTCGGCGAACCCGCAGTGCACGCCGAGCCGTGCCATCGCCACGAGCGGCACGCGCGCGGCGCAGCGCAGGCATTCGGCGGCGGTGCCACCATAGGCGCGCATCAGGCCGCCGGCGCCCAGCTTGATGCCGCCGTACCAGCGCGTCACCACGGCGACTACGCCATCCATCCGCTGACCATCGATCGCCTGCAGGATCGGCCGGCCGGCGGTGCCGCCCGGTTCGCCGTCGTCGTAAAAGCGGTAGTCCGCGCCGATGCGCCAGGCCCAGCAGTTGTGCGTGGCAGTCGGGTCGTTCACCTCGCGCACGAAGGCCAGCGCCTGCGCGGCCGACGTCGCTGGTGCCGCCAGCGCGAGGAAGCGGCTTTTCCTGATCTCCGCGCCGTGCCGGCAGGTCTCGATCAGGGTGTGCAGCGGTTCGCTCATGGCCAGACGGGAGCAGCATCATGCGGGTGGGCAAGGTAGCATGACGCGTTTGCAGCCGGATGATTGCCCCATGATCAACAACGATACCCTGCGCGCCATCCGCTACATGCTCGACCTCAGCGACGCCCACGTGGTCGAGATCACCCATCTGGCCGACGCCGGCTTCCCGCTCGCCAAGGAGGACGTGCAGGCGTATCTGCGCAAGGACGACGAGGCCGGCTACGTCGAGTGCAGCAACGCGGTGCTGGCGCATTTCCTCGACGGCCTGGTGATCCACCGCCGCGGCCGCGACGACAGCCAACCGCCGCGCCCGGTGGAAAAGCGCGTCACCAACAACGTGGTGCTGAAGAAACTGCGCGTGGCGTTCGAGCTGAAGGACGTCGACATGCACGCGATCCTTGCCGCCGCCGGCTTCCCCATTTCCAAGCCCGAACTCAGCGCACTGTTCCGCCAGCCCGGGCACAAGAATTTCCGCCTCTGCGGCGATCAGCTGCTGCGCAATTTCCTCAAGGGGCTGACGCTGCGGCTGCGGGGATGAGCGCTGGCGGCGCCTGTGGTCAGGATGCGAGCGTGCATTCGATGCCTCCACGCCCAACTCAGTCGATCACCTCGCCCGTCACCGGCTGACTGAAATCCGCTGGCGTCAGCGTCTGGGTCAGGCGGAACACGCCCTGGTGGATCTTGCGCGGCAGCACCACGTCGAGCACGGTGGTCTGGTGCGGGCCGAGCATGCCGAGCAGGTCGTCGCCGGCGGCGCTTTGCGCCAGCGCGTGGTGCACCAGGCCGTCGAGGTCGGTCGGCCGGATGCGGGCGCCGTAGGGGCGATGGCTGGCGACGGCGGGGCGCAGGGTTCGGCGGCTGTTGCCGGGGTCGGCCACGCGCGGATCGCCGACCAGCAGCGCGTGGTTGAGCAGCAGCGTGATGGTGGTGCGGCTTTTCGAATTGGCCTGGCGGTCGAGCAGAAAGCTGTCGGGCATCAGGTCGGGGCTGGCCTGCGCCCCGGCGGTGAGCAGAAAGCCGGCACCGCCCAGCGGTTCGCCGGCCTCGTCCAGCAGCCGCACGATCAGCTGGCTGCGCGGGTCGTGGATGTGCACGCGCGGGGCGAACGGGCCGGCGGGCTCCAGTTCAACCTTGTCGGCATCACGTGCGGCGTTGTCGGCGTCGAACGCATCGCACAGGCGGCCGTAGTCGGCCGCGCTGCGCACCTGCAGGCAGCGCAGGATCGCCGCCAGCGTGGCCAGCGCCGCGCTGGCGAGGATGCCGCAGGCGTCGCCGGAATGCGCCGCCCCGGCCATCAGCCGGAACGCGCAGCGCGGCCCCTGCTGCAGGCTGAGCGAAAGCGTGTCGACCCCCGCGCCGGCGCTGCGGCCGGCGAGCGCCAGCACCGCGTGGCGTGCGTTGAGGTTGGCCGCGGCGAGGCGCACCACGCCGTCGGAACCATCCTCGCCGGTGTAGCTGTTGAGGTGGTCGTAGAGCGAGCGGTCCGGGCGGTCGCCGGCCAGCACGAACAGGTAATGACCGCTGGCGGCAGGGTCGGGGCCGTGCAGGTGATCGAGGTTGAGCGCCAGCGATTCGGCGCTGCCCAGTTCCAGCCAGTCGAGGATGCGCTGGCCCGGCTGCACGCCATCCAGCCACGACTTCAGCCGGCCGAGCACGCCCTTGCCGAGCTGGGCCAGCGCCGAGCCGAAATTCGCCGGCGCCAGCATCACCAGGTGGCTGAGGCGGATCGTGCTGCAGCTGCCGGGCCGATCGCGCTGCGCGCGCAGCCATGCGCGCACCACCGGGCCGCCGGTGGAGTGGGTGATGCAGGCGAAGCTGGCGTCGGCGAGGTGCAGCTCGCGCAGCGCATGGTCGAACGCGCGCACCAGATCGCCCATCGTCACCGCATCGTCGAAGCTCACGTACTCAGACAGCCACACGTCCGCCAGCGTCAGCGGCAACCCGGCCGCGGCGGCGTGCTGCTGCAGCTGCTGCGGCATGCGGCCGTAAGTGGCGGTGTTGCTGACGCTCCAGCCGTGCACGAACACCAGCGTGGCCATGGCTCCACTCCGCGGGACGGGGCGACGCCATCATGCCGGATCGTCGGGGCGGCCGACCAGCCGGGGCGGGGGGTCGCACGCCAGCGAATTGCCGGGGCGCCGGATGCACCCGTGCGCTTCCCGCGGGAAGCGGTTCGAACGCGGCGCGCACCGGCTGCGCTACGCTGCCGACTTTTCTGCGGAGTCATGGCGATGACGGTGATGCTGCTGGTGCTGCTGGTGCTGCTCGCGTGGGTGCTGCGTCGTGCCGGCCGCCGGCGCTCCGCCCATGCGCTGGTTGGATTCACCGCGCTGCTGTTTCTGGCGGTGGCCTGCGGGCCACTGCCGCGCTGGATGCTGGACAACCTGCAGCGTGGCTATCCCGCCACGGTCAGCGGCCCGTGGGCGTCGCGTAATGCGATCGAGTTGCTGGGCGCCGGCACCACCCGCACTTCAGAGGATGCGCCGCTGCAGCCGTCGCTGTTTGCGTGGGGACGCATCGCGCGGGCCGCGATGCTGTACCGCGAGTGCAAGGCCTCCGGGCAGCAGTGCCTGCTGCTGGTCAGCGGCGGCGACTCGCAGCATCACGGCCGGCCGGAGGCGGTGGTGTATGCCGAGGCACTGCTGCAACTGGGCGTGGCGCCGGCGGATCTGCAGTGGGAACCGCACAGCATGAATACCTGGCAGAACGCCAAGTTCAGCCGGCCGCTGCTGCAGGCATTCGACCCGCAGAAGCTGCTGCTGGTGAGTTCGGGCATCCACCTGCGTCGCAGCCTGCTGTACTTCGACCATTTCGGACTGCGCCCGCAGCCGGTGCGCGGCGGCGACGTGGAGGCGGTGCTGTCGCCGTGGCCGCTGGCGTGGAACATGGCGCTGTGCGACGCGGCACTGCACGAATACCTCGGCATCGCCCGCTTACGCGTGTACAACGCGCTGGGTTGGAACGCACCGGCGGTGCGCTCGCCGCTGATCCCGGCCAGCCCGTGATCGCGGGCGCCGAAGCTGCGGCGCTCAGCCCTCGCGCATCACCATGAGGCGCAGCTCGGTCATGTCCTCGATCGCATAGCGCACGCCTTCGCGGCCCAGGCCGGAGAGCTTCACGCCGCCGTAGGGCATGTTGTCGACGCGGAAGCTGGGCACGTCGTTGACGATCACGCCGCCCTGTTCCAGCTCGTTCCAGGCGCGCATGGCGTGCGCCAGGCTGTCGGTGAAGATGCCGGCCTGCAGGCCGAAGTCGGAGTCGTTGACCATCGCAATGGCGTCGTCGAAGGAGGTGAACGGCGCGAGCAGGGCGAACGGGCCGAACACCTCCTGCCGGTTCACCCGGGCGTCGCGCGGCACGTTCTCCATCAGCGTCGCGTCCAGCATGCTGCCCTTGCGCTGGCCGCCGCAAAGCAGCCTGGCGCCGGCCAGGCGCGCTTCGCCGATCCAGCCGTGCAGGCGCGCGGCGGCGGCCTCGTCGATCATCGGACCGAGGAAGGTGCCTTTCTTTTTCGGATCGCCCGCCCTGAGCTTCTTCACGGCGGCGACCAGCTTTTTCTTCAGCGCGTCGTAGATGTCGGCGTGGGCGTAGATGCGCTGCACGCTGATGCAGCTCTGGCCGGATTGGTAGAACGCGCCGAAGATCAGCCGCTCGACCACATGATCGAGCTTGGCGCCCTGATCCGCATCGACGATGCACGCGGCGTTGCCGCCCAGCTCCAGCGTCACCTTCTTGTGCCCCGCGCGGGCCTTCAGCTCCCAGCCGATCTGGCCGCCGGTGAAGGAGAGCAACTTGAAGCGCGCGTCCTCGACCAGCGGCGCGGCATGGCGGCCGTCCAGCGGCAGGATCGAGAATGCGCCGCGCGGCAGGTCGGTCTCGGCCAGCACCTCGCCGATCAGCAGCGCGCCGATCGGCGTCTTCTCCGCCGGCTTCAGCACGAACGGGCAGCCGGCGGCGATCGCCGGCGCCACCTTGTGCGCCACTAGGTTCAGCGGAAAGTTGAACGGCGTGATGAACGACACCGGGCCAATCGGCACGCGGCGGGTGTAGCCGTGATAGCCGTCCAGACGGCTGGCCAGTTCCAGGTTCATGGTTTCGCCGTTGCCGCGCACGGCCTCCTCCGCGGCGATCCGGAACGTCTCGATCAGCCGCGTCACCTCGCCGGCCGCATCGGCAATCGGCTTGCCCGCCTCCACGCACAGCGCGTAGGCCAGCTCGTCGCGGCGCTCGGCGAAGCGGCTGGCGCAGTGCTGCAGCACGGCCTGCCGCGCCCATGGCTTGAACTCGCGCATCGGCCGCGTCGCCTTCACCGCGGCGGCGATCGCCTTTTCGGTGGCCCTGGCGTCCGGCAGCGCCACGCGGGTGGCGACCTTGCCGCTGTACTTGTCCAGCACCGCCAGCGCGGCGTTCGGCTGCTGCGGCCGGTTGGCCAGATAGTAGGGATAGGTTTTGCGGAGCATGGCGTGGGCCTGGCGACAGCGATCGCGCAAGCATAAGAGAGCGGCATGTTCAGCGGTCGTGAGAAGCCCGCTGCCCGCGTGCACCGATCAGCGGTCGAGCACCTGCAGCGGCAGCTCGCCGTCCGCCAGCCGCACGCGCAGCCGCTCGCCGGCGCTGACCGTCGCGGTGGAGCGCAGCACGTTGCCTGCCGCGTCGAAAACGATCGCGTAGCCGCGCTCCAGCGTGGCCAGCGGGCTGACCGCGTGCAGCGCGCGCATGGCGTGACGCAGCGCGGTCTGGTCGCGCTCCAGGGTCAGCGCGAGGGCGCGGCGCAGGCGCTGATCCTGCTCGGCCAGCCGGCGTGCCAGCAGCGGCAGGCGCAGGCGCGGATGCTGCGCCTGCAGCTGCGCGTGGGCACGCTGCAGCCGCAGCTGCCGGCGCTGGCCCTGTTCGCGCAGCACGCCAGCCAGCCGCTGCCGCAGGTGCAGCAGCCGCTCGCGATCGCGCGCCAGCCGCGCCTGCGGCCGCTGCGCCTGCAGCCGCGTCAGCAGGTGATCGACACGCTGCGCCTGTCCCTGCAATTGCCGCTGCTGCAGAGTGTGCAGGCGCTGCTGCAGCTGCTGCAGGTGCCGCGTGACCGCCGCCGCATCCGGGACCAGCAGCTCGGCCGCGGCCGAGGGCGTGGGCGCGCGCAGATCGGCCACGAAGTCGGCGATGCTGAAGTCGATCTCGTGGCCGACCGCCGACACCACCGGCACCGCGCTGGCGTGGATGGCGCGCGCTACCGCCTCGTCGTTGAATGCCCACAGGTCTTCCAGCGAGCCGCCGCCGCGGGTCAGCAGCAGCACGTCGTAGCGGGCGCTGGCGGAGGCCTTGCGCAGCATGGTTGCGATCGCCGGCGGCGCCTCGCGGCCCTGCACCGGTACCGGCAGCAGTTCGACCTCGGCCAACGGCCAGCGGCGCGCCAGCACGCTCAGCACGTCGCGGATCGCCGCGCCGCTGGCCGAGGTGATAACGCCGATGCGCCGCGCGTAGCGGGGAAGGGCGCGCTTGCGCGCGGGGGCGAACAGGCCCTCCGCATCGAGCCGCGCCTTGAGCTGCTCGAACTCGCGCTGCAGCGCGCCCTCGCCGGCCGGCTCCATGCTTTCGGCCACCAGCTGGAATTCGCCGCGCGGCTCGTACAGGCCGACGCGGGCGCGCAGCAGCACCTGCAGGCCGTCGACGGGGCGAAAGCGCAGTGCCGCCGTCTTCGGCTTGAACATCGCGCAGCGCACCTGCGCGCCGTTGTCCTTCAGCGTGAAATACAGGTGGCCGGAAGCGGGTCGCGCCACGTTCGACAGCTCACCCTCGATCCACACCAGCGGAAACACGTCGCCCAGCAGATCGCGCACCAGCCGGTTGAGCGTGCTGGGCGTGAGGATGTGGCGCGGGGCGTCGTCGTCGGGCAGCGGCATGGGACGGCGAGCCTAGCATGCGCGCCCGTAGCGACTCATGCGCTGCGCGAGGCGCGCCGGTGCTGACGCCAGCGGCGGATGACCAGGTTGAGCGAGAACCACGCCGCCAGCGCGCCGAACGGCCAGCCGATCGATGCCGGCCACAGGATCGCCACCAGCGCCAGCGCGGCCAGCGTCAGCGCGGCGGCCAGCAGCGGTGCGCCGGAGCCGTCGTCGAGCACGCGGTGGGGCCTCAGCGCGGCGCCGACGCTGTTGGCGATGCGCAGCGCGCCCACCGCTGCGCGGCTGGAGCTGCCACCGGCACGACGCACCCGCGGCGGTCGCGCGGTGCTGCTGCGCACTTGCTCGCGCCGGCGCCGGCGATGCGGCGCCAGCACGATCTCGGTGGCCTGCTGCAGATCCTGCTCGTACTGCGCGGCGAGCTGGCCGGCAAAGCCAGTGTCTTCTACCGCCACGTCGATCTCGCGGTTGCCCAGCCAGCTGGCGATGTTGAGGTTGGACGAGCCGACCCGCGCCCACTGGCCGTCGGCCACGGCGGTCTTGGCGTGCAGCATCGAGCCGTTCCACTCGAACACCCGGATGCCGGCCTGCAGCAGCGGCCGGTAGCCGGCGCGCGACATGCCGGCCACTACCGGAATGTCGCTGCTGCCGGGCACCAGCAGGCGCACGTCGACGCCGTCGCGCGCGGCCGCCACCAGCGCCTGCACGTAGGGAGCGATGCCGACGAAATAGGCGTCGGTGAGCCACAGCGTGCGGGTGGCCATGGCGGCGATCAGCTGATCGAGCCGGTACATGCCGGCGGTGCTTGGCTGGGTGGCGATCAGGCGCAGCTGCATCGTGCCGGCCGGCGCGATGGCCATCGGCTCCAGCGGCTCCAGCGCGCTGCCGATGCTGGCCCAGCTCTGTGCGAACGCCAGTTCCAGCTCGGCCACCACCGGGCCATGCAGCGCCACGCCGGTGTCGCGCCACGGCGGCACGCCGCGGGCCGGATCGCCCAGCCACTTCGCGCTGATGCACACGCCGGACAGAAAGCCGTGCACGCCATCGACCACCAGCAGCTTGCGATGGTCGCGGCTGAGCCAGCCGAACGGCTCGCCCAGCTGCGGCGGATTGAACACCCGCACCTGGCCGCCGGCCGCGCGCAGCGGCGCCCAGAAGCCGCCGCGCGACTGCCCCAGGCAGCCGACCCAGTCGATCACCACCGCCACCCGCACGCCGGCCTGCGCGCGTTCCACCAGCGCATCGCGGAACGCGCGGCCGACCTCGTCGTCGCGCACGATGTAGTTTTCCAGCAGCACGCGCCGACGGGCGCCGCGGATCGCCGCCAGCCACGCGGCGTAGTGCGCCGCGCCGTCGATCAGCAACTGTACGTCGTTGCCGCCCAGCAGCGGGGCGCCGGCGGCGCGGCTGAGCGCCTGCTGCGCCAGCAGGCGCTGCGCGGTGGCGGAGGTGAGCGGGGTGTCGGACATGCACGCGAGTGTAGGCGATGCCCGGTGGGCGCGCCGTCACGGTCGCGCCGCGGCTCGACTTCATGGATGCGGACCGCAGACGCGCGTCGATGCCGACCCTTCGACTGCGCTTCGCTACGCTCAGGGCGAACGGTGGAGATGACGTAGGTGCTGCGCTCAGACGAACGGTGGAGATGGCGTATGTGCGGGTCGAAGCCATAGGGCCAGCCCTTCTGGCATGATCGGGCGCATGCCGATCGAGCACCGTTTCACCGACACCGCCGCGTGTGCCCGCCACCTTGCCGACGGGCTCGGGCTGGATCTGCGGATGGCCGCGCCGCTCGGCCTGGGCAAGCCGCACGGCCTGCTCAATGCGCTGTATCGCCTCACCGCGGCCGACCCCGCGCGCTCGCTGCGCCTGTACACCGCGCTGTCGCTGACCCGGCCGCGACCGAAGCCGGGGCTGGAGGCGCGCTTCCTGGCGCCGTTCATCGAGCGCCACTTCGGCGCCGACCAAGTCGATCCGCAGTACGCGCTGGATCAGGCCCGCGGCGCGCTGCCGCCGAACGTGGCGGTGCACGAGTTCTATCTGCAGTCCGGCGCGTTGCTGCACGCGCACGCCGCCCAGCAAAGCTACATCAGCCAGAACTACACGCACGTCGCGCGCGACCTGGCGCTGCAGGACATCAACCTGCTGGTGCAGCTGGTGGCGCGCCGGGAAGGCCCCGACGGCGTGCGCTACAGCCTGTCGTGCAATCCGGACCTGACGCTGGATTTCCTGCGCCAGCTGCAGGCCGCCGGCAAGCGCCGGCCGCTGTGCGTGGCGGTGGTGCATCCGGATCTGCCCTACCTCAGCGGCATGGCCGAGGTGGCCGAGGATTACTTCGACGTCGAGCTGCGCCCGCCGGCGCTGCCGCGGCTGTTTGCGCTGCCGCGGCTGCCGGTCGACCTGGCCGAATACGCGCTGGGCCTGCACGCCAGCGCGCTGGTGAAGGACGGCGGCTGCCTGCAGATCGGCATCGGCGCGCTGTCCGACGCGCTGGTCGCGGCGCTGCTGCTGCGCCAGCAGGACAACACCAGCTGGCGACGCGCGCTGGTGGCGCTGGACGCTGGCTTCGGCACCCACGCGCTGGCCGGCTGGCTGGGCGGGCTGGCGCCGTTCCAGAGCGGCCTGTACGGCGCCAGCGAGATGGTGATGGACGGCTTCATGCACCTGCAGCGGGGCGGCATCCTCAAGCGCCGCAGCTGGGACAACCTGGCGCTGGAGCGCGCCGCGGTGGCCGGCCGGCTGAGCCCGCAGACGCCGGGCGGGCATTACCTGCGCGGCGCGTTCTTTCTGGGTTCGCGCGAACTCTACGACTGGCTCGACGCCACCGAGGCGGCCGACCCCGACGCGATCGACATGGGCCCGGTGTCCAACGTCAACCAGCTGTACGGCGACCACCAGGCGCTGGCGATGCTGCAGCGGCGCGACGCGCGCTTCTTCAACACCTGCATGATGGCGACCCTGCTCGGCGCTGCGGTGTCCGACACGCTGGACGACGGCGAGGTGGTCAGCGGCGTCGGCGGCCAGTACAACTTCGTGGCGATGGCGCACGAGCTGCCCGACGGCCGCTCGGCGCTGCTGCTGCGCGCGACCCGACAGGTGCGCGGCGGCATCGAGAGCAACATCCGCTGGAGCTACGGCCAGGTCACCATCCCGCGCCATCTGCGCGACCTCTTCATCACCGAGTACGGCATCGCCGACCTGCGCGGCAAGAGCGACAGCGAGTGCGTCGAGGCGATGCTGTCGATCTGCGATGCACGCTTCCTTGACGCGCTGTGCGCCGAGGCCAAGTCGCACGGCAAGCTGGCGGCGGATTTCGCGATACCCGACGCCTGGCGCAAACACCATCCGCGCCATCTGCGCCAGGCGCTGGCACCGCTGCGGCAGAAGGGCCTGCTGCCGACGTTTCCGTTCGGCAGCGATTTCACCGAGGTCGAGCAGCGCCTGCTGCCCGCCCTGAAATGGCTGGCCAGCGCCGCCGGCAGCTGGCGCGGCAAACTGCAGCTGCTGCGCGCCGCCGTGCGGCCCGGCGCCGCGGCGGCCGGCGAAGCCGAGGCGCTGGCGCGGATGGGCCTGAGCCAGCCAATCACGCTGGCCGATCGCCTGCAGCGCCGCGTGCTGCAGGCGGCGCTGCGGCGGAGGGTGCGCGGGTAGGGTGGGCAGGGGATGGATTTAATGATCCATCCACGTCAGGACCCAGTCACGCGCACGCATATTGCGTGGTGCACTTCGTTTCATCCGCGCCCCAGCTTTGGCGCGGCAACCGGGCGTCACGGCATGCTGGTCGCATGAAAGTCAGTGAAGCACCGCGGCTGCTGCAAGATGATGGCTGGTTCCTTGCAGCAACCCGCGGAAGCCATCGCCAGTACAAGCATCCGTCCAAGCCCGGCCGTGTCACTGTTCCCGGCAAGCCAGGCGATGATTTGGCGCCTGGCACGCTCCACAGTATTTTCAAGCAAGCCGGACTCAAGAGGTAATTACCATGCGCTATGCCATCGTCATTGAGCAGGCTGGGCTCAACTATTCCGCCTATGTCCCGGACCTTCCTGGCTGTGTTGCCACGGGCAGTACCATCGAGGAGCTGGAGCAACAAATTCGGGAGGCTATCGCCTTCCATCTGGACGGCCTGCGCGAGGACGGAATGCCGGTGCCCGTTCCCAGCAGCCACGTGGACTACGTGGATATCGCCGCCTGACGGCTGCCGGCCCAGTGCGATGCGCTGTTCAAGGTGGTCGGACAGCATTTGGACTTCCGCATCGCAGCACCCGTGAACAAGACCGAACTCCTGTACCTGCTCACGCAACTCGAACGTGAACTTCACGGATCCGCCGCGTGCAGCGATGCCCGGCGCCTGGGCGAATTGCTGCATCCCGAATTCGTCGAGTTTGGCTGCTCGGGGCGGCGCTACAGCTTCAGCGAAATCATCGCCCAGTTGCAGCAGGAGCCTCCTGCCACCGCCATTCATTCACAGGTGTTACGTCCGTCGAAGTCCGAGGGCCGATGGCCTCTGACGCCCCGAGTTCTTTCAGGGCGTTCATGAGAACCGCTCCCAGCGCAGCCTGGGACGAAGTGCCAACAAGATAGGCCGGTGCTCC
>JAJYSM010000038.1 GCA_021793575.1 Pseudomonadota bacterium | reverse complement strand
ACTTCAACACAAGGCCAGGCAACTTGGCCTCGCGCTCGTCCATGTGGCCTGATCGCTTGAGTATGGAAAATGCTTAAATCAACGGCTTACGTGATGTTTGATGAGAGCGACTTCAGTCGCGATGCTCCTGCTCTGATGTCAACCGAAGCCAGCAGCCAGCAGCATCGCGACTGAAGTCGCTCCCACCAAGGAAGCGGTCACCCGGCTGGCAATCGCTGCCGGCGCCCCCAGATCAAGGGCCTCGCCATGGCGGAATTCGGCATGATCCCTCTTTCCATCCTCGACCTGGCGCCGGTGACCGAAGGCAGCGACGCCGCGCAGGCGTTCCGCAACACGCTCGATCTGGCGCAGCTGGGCGAGCGCCTCGGCTATCGGCGTTACTGGTTGGCCGAGCACCACAACATGCCGGGCATCGCCAGCGCGGCCACCGCGGTGCTGATCGGCTACGTGGCGGGTGGTACGTCGACGATACGCGTGGGCGCCGGCGGCATCATGCTGCCCAACCATGCGCCGCTGCAGGTGGCCGAGGCGTTCGGCACGCTGGCCTCGCTGTATCCGGGGCGCATCGACCTGGGTCTGGGCCGCGCGCCGGGCACCGATCAGCCCACCGCGAAGGCGCTGCGCCGCTACTTCGACAGCGCCGATGCGTTTCCGCAGGACGTGCGCGAACTGCTTGCGTTTTTCGAGCCGACGCAGCCGGGTCAAAGCGTGCGCGCGGTGCCGGGCGCCGGGCTGGACGTGCCGGTGTGGCTGCTGGGCTCCAGCCTGTTCAGCGCCACGCTGTCGGCACAACTGGGCCTGCCGTTTGCGTTCGCCTCGCACTTCGCGCCGGATGCGATGGACGAGGCGCTGGCGCTGTACCGGCGCGATTTCAAACCTTCCGCACGGCTGCAGCAGCCTTACGCGATGCTCGGCATCAACGTGGTCGCCGCCGACAGCGATGCGCAGGCGCGGCGGTTGTTCACCACCCAGCAGCAGAGCTTCATCAACCTGCGCCGTGGCCGGCCGGGGCTGATCCCGCCGCCGATTGACGACATCGAGGCGTACTGGAGCCCGGTCGAGAAAGTGGGCGTGCAGCGCGCGCTGGCCTGCGCCGTGGTGGGCGACGCCGACAGCGTGCGCGAGGGCATCGCCGCCTTCATCGCGCGGCATCGGCCGGACGAGCTGCTGATCACCGCCAACGTGTTCGAGCACGCCGCGCGGCGGCATTCGTTCGAGATCGCGGCGGCGGTGCGGCGGCAGCTGGCCGCGCCCAGCGCGCTGGCGCACTGAGCGGCGCGGCCGGCAAAAGTCCGGATGGAGTGCCCGATCGGCCATAATTGGCGTTATTCCACGAACGATTGAAGCGCTCGCACGCATGAAAACACCCAAGGGCCTGCAGGATCTGATCGACGAGGGCGTGATCGACCAGGTGCTGCGACCGCTGAAGAGCGGCAAGGAAGCATCGGTCTACGTCGTACGCTCGGGCGAGGACATCCGCTGCGCCAAGGTCTACAAGGACATGGCGCAGCGCAGCTTCCAGGCGCGCGTGCAGTACCAGGAAGGCCGCAAGGTGCGCGGCAGCCGGCAGGCGCGCGCGATGGGCAAGGCGACCAAGTTCGGCCGCAAGGAGGCCGAAGCGGCGTGGAAGAACGCCGAGGTCGACGCGCTGTACCAGCTCACTGCCGCCGGCGTGCGCGTGCCCAAGCCCTACGGCTATTTCAACGGCGTGCTGGTGATGGAACTGGTCACCGACGCGGACGGCCATTCCGCGCCGCGGCTGGGCGAGGTGGAGCTTTCCGCGGAAACCGCGCGCGAATTCCACCGCTTCCTGATGCAGCAGGTGGCGCGGATGCTGTGCATCGGCCTGATCCACGGCGACCTGTCCGAATACAACGTGCTGGTGGCGCCGGAAGGCCCGGTGATCATCGACCTGCCGCAGGTGGTCAGTGCGTCGGGCAACAACAATGCCCGCACCATGCTGCGGCGTGACGTGGGCAACCTCAGCATCAGCCTGTCGCGCTTCGCGCCGGAGCTGCTGGATACCCATTACGCCGAGGAGATGTGGGCGCTGTTCGAGCTGGGCGAACTGCACCCGGACAGCGAACTCACCGGCCAGTTCACCTTCGACGAACGCAGCGCCGACGTCGACAGCGTGATGCAGTCGATCATCGACGCGCGCGAGGAGGCGATCATCCGCCAGCTGGGGCGCGAGGCGGCGGCGCGGGGCGACTGATCGATTTCCGGCGGCTTGCTGCTTCTTGTGTGGGAGCGACTTCAGTCGCGATGCGGTTGCCTTGATGCATCAAAGAAGAAGCATCGCGGCTGAAGCCGCTCCCACCCCTGCGGCTGTCGCGTGTGCCAAGGGATAACCACGGGCGGGCATTCCACGCTATCTTCCGCAGCAACATTCCACCGGGGGAGAGGCACGCGTGAACACACCATCGTCCAGCGCACCGCCGCGCACCGAGCTGACCGTTCGCGGTCTGCTCATCGGCATCGTGATCACCGTGATATTTACCGCGGCCAACGTGTTCTTCGGTCTGAAGGCCGGCCTCACCTTCGCCACCTCGATCCCGGCGGCGGTGATCTCGATGGCGGTGCTGCGCTACTTCAAGGGCGCCACGATGCAGGAGAACAACATCGTGCAGACGGTGGCCTCGGCGGCGGGCACGCTGTCGTCGATCATCTTCGTGCTGCCCGGGCTGATCCTGATCGGCTGGTGGACCGGCTTCAACTACTGGACCTCGTTCGCGATCTGCGCGCTGGGCGGCATCCTCGGCGTGATGTATTCGATCCCGCTGCGCCGGGCGCTGGTAACCAACTCCGACCTGCCGTACCCGGAAGGCGTGGCCTGCGCCGAGGTGCTCAAGGTGGGCGCCGGCGCCAGCGAGGGAGTGAGTGCCGAGGCGGCCGCGGCCTCCAACCGCGCCGGCCTGCTGGCGGTACTGTGGGGCTCGATCGTGTCGGCCGTGTTTGCGGTGGTGGTCGCCACGCGGGTGTTCGCAGGGGACGTGGTGCAGTATTTTCGCGTCGGTGGTACGCAGGGCGGGGTGACCGGGTTCGACTTTTTCCTGTCCTTCGCGCTGTTCGGCATCGGGCATCTGGTGGGGCTGTGGGTCGGCATCGCGATGCTGGTGGGTGCGCTGATCGGCTGGGGCTGGGGCGTGCCGCACTTCTCCGCGATGATGCCGGTGGCCGGCTCGATCGCCGACCTGGCGAATGCCACCTGGAGTCACAAGGTGCGCTTCGTCGGCGCCGGCACCATCGGCGTGGCCGCGATCTGGACGCTGGCCAAGCTGGTCAAACCGGTGATCAGCGGCCTGGCTTCGGCGATGGCCGCCTCGCGCGCGCGCGGCGCCGGCAACGCCGCGCTGCTGCCGCGCACCGAACAGGACATTCCGATCGGCCAGGTCGGTCTGATCTCGCTGGTGTGCCTGCTGCCGATCGGTTGGCTGATCGCAAACTTTGCCAACACCGCCGGCAACGGCCTGGGCGACCACGTGGTGGCGCTGGTCGTCAGCGGCCTGATCTTCGTGGTGCTGATGAGCTTCTTCGTGTCCGCCGTGTGCGGCTATATGGCCGGTCTGATCGGTTCGTCGAACAGCCCGCTGTCGGGCATCGGCATCATCGTGGTGATCAGTGCGGCGCTGCTGCTGGTGCTGGGCCTGCGTTCGCAACTGCCGGCGAGCAGTGAGAATGCGCTGGTGGCGTTTGCGCTGTTCATCACCTCGATCGTGTTTGCCGCCGCGGCGATCGCCAACAACAACCTGCAGGATCTGAAGACCGGCCAGCTGGTCGATGCGACGCCGGCCAAGCAGCAGTGGGCGCTGGTGATCGGCGTGCTGGCCGGGGCGGCGATCATTCCGCCGATCCTCGACCTGCTCAACCATGCCTACGGCTTCGTCGGCGCGCCCGGTCCCGTGCGTCCCAACGCGCTGCCAGCGCCGCAGGCCGGGCTGATCTCGGCGCTGGCCCAAGGGGTGATCAAGAACAACATCCAGTGGAGCCTGATCTGGATCGGCGCAGGCATAGGCGTGGTGATGATCATCATCGACGAGGTGCTGCGCCGTACCACCAAGTCCTCCGCCCACCTGTCGCCGCTGGCGGTGGGTCTGGGCATCTACCTGCCGACGCAGAGCACGCTGATGGTGGTGGTCGGTGCCGTCGCCGGCTGGTGGTTCGATCGCCGCGCTGACCGCGGGGCAAAAAATCCCGAGGCGACCAAGCAGCTCGGCGTGCTGCTGGCCTCCGGCATGATCGTGGGCGAGGGGTTGCTGGGCGTGGTGATTGCCGCCTTCGTGGCGTTTACCGGCAAGGACTATCCGCTGGCGCTGGTCGGCCATGCGTTTGCCAGCGGTCCGGCGCGCTGGATCGGCGGCGCCGCGTTCGCCCTGGTGATGCTGCTGCTGTATCGCTGGGTGGCTCGATTGGGGCGTGCCCCGACGGATGCCTGAAGCGCGGTGGCGCCGCGCGCTCGCCACGCGCGCGCAGGCGAGGTAGCGATCCATTCATTACCTGAAATACTCCAGGCTCTACACTAGGGAGTCAGCAGGGGAGTTTGTCGTCGCGTGGAGCAGCAAAAAGTCGAGCAGCAGATTCCCGCTACCGAGCACGCACTGGCGCCGCCCAGCCAGCGTGCGGTGCTGCTGCGCCGGCTGGCCGGGCCGCTGCTGTCGGTAGCCATGCTGTGCATGGCGCTGTGGGCGCTGCACCTGCTGGCCAGGGAAGTGAACTACCATCAGGTGCGCCAGTACGTGCACGGCGTATCGCGCGGGCGCATGCTGCTGGCGGCGCTGTTCACCGCGCTGGGCTACGCCGTGATGACCTTGTACGACCGCTTCGCGCTGGCCTCGATCGGCCGCCGGCTGTCGTGGCGCCGGGTCAGCCTGATTTCCTTCATCAGCTATGCCTTCAGCAATGCCGTGGGCATGTCGCTGCTGGTGTCCGGCTCGATCCGCTACCGCTTCTATATCCAGAACGGGCTGTCCACCGGCGAGGTGGCCAAGGTGGTGCTGTTCTGCACCACCAGCTTCTGGCTGGGTCTGCTGGCGCTGACCGGGGTGACCCTGCTGTGGGTGCCGTTGCCGGAAGGCCTGCCGCTGGCCTCGTTCCGCGTGCTGCTGGGACTGGTGCTGACCTTGCTGCCGCTGGCGTGGCTGGCCGGTGGGCAGATCCGCCGCCCGTTCAAGCTGTGGCGCTGGCGCGTCAGCATGCCCTCGACCGCGATCGGCCTGCAGCAGATCCTGGTCGGCGCGCTGGACTGGGGGCTGGCGGCGGCGGTGCTGTACGTGCTGATGCCGGATCAGCTCAACCACGGCTTCGGGCACTTTCTGGCGATCTTCGTGATCGCCCAGATGATCGGGCTGATCAGCCACGTGCCCGGCGGCCTGGGCGTGTTCGAGGCGGTGATCCTGGCCGGCTTCGGCGCCACCGGCAACGAGGCGCTGGCCGCGCCGATCCTGGGCGCGCTGGCGGCGTTCCGGGTGATCTATTACCTGCTGCCGCTGTGCATGGCCACCGTGCTGGTGCTGCAGCGGGAGGCGCGCGGCCTGCGTCAGAAATCGCTGCTGTCGCCGTGGTTCACCGGCCTGCTGCCGTCGTTCTTCGCCGGCCTCACGCTGGTCTCCGGCGCGGTGCTGCTGTTCTCCGGCGCGACCCGCGGCGTACCCGACCGCATGGCGATCCTGCGCCACGTGCTGCCGCTGTCAGTGCTGGAAGTCTCGCACCTGCTGGCCAGCGTGATCGGCATGCTGCTGCTGATCCTCGCCCGTGGCCTGCAGCGCCGGCTGGATGCGGCCTATGTGCTGACCCTGGTGCTGCTGGTGGCCGGCGCAGTGCTGTCGCTGCTGAAAGGCATCGACTACGAGGAGGCGACCATGTTGACCCTGCTGGCGATGGCGCTGGCGCCGGCGCACCGGCTGTTCTACCGGCGCGCGTCGCTGTTCAGCACCAGCTTTTCGCTGGGCTGGATCCTGGCGATCGTCGCGGTGCTGGGCTGCGCCAGCTGGCTGGTGATGTTCAGCTACAAGCATGTCGACTACAGCGCCGACCTGTGGTGGGAGTTCAGCTTTCGCCAGGGCGGCGCGCCACGCGCGCTGCGCGCGCTGGTGGCGGCCGCGGCGGCGGGCATGCTGTTTGCGCTGGCCAGCCTGATCCGCCCGATTCGGTTGCATCGCGAGCCGCCAAGCGAGGCCGAGCTGGCGCAGGCGCTGCCGCTGATCAAGCAGTTTCCCTCGGCGCAGGCGCACCTGGCGCTGATGGGCGACAAGACGCTGCTGTTCGACCCCACGCACCAGGCGTTCGTGATGTACGACATCGCCGGCCGCAGCTGGGTGACCATGGGCGATCCGGTGGGCGCCGACGAGGACGTTCGGCGCGAGTTGGTGTGGACATTTCTCGAACAGTGCGAGCATGCCGGTGGCTGGCCGGTGTTCTATCAGGTCAGCCCGGCCGACCTGGACCTGTATCTGGAAGTGGGCATGAATCTGCTGAAGATCGGCGAGGAGGCGCGCGTGCGGTTGCCGGATTTCAACCTCGACGGCAAGTCGAAAAAGGTGCTGCGCAACACCGTCAACAAGCTCACCCGCGAGGGCCTGCGGCTGGAGATCGTGCCGGCCGAGGCGGTGGCGCCGCTGCTGCCGCGGCTGCGGCAGATTTCCGATGCGTGGATGCACGACAAGAAGGTGCGCGAGAAGCGCTTCTCGCTCGGCGCGTTCGACCCGCATTACCTGGTGCGCATGCCGATGGCGCTGGTGTGGCAGCACGACCGGATCGTCGCGTTCGCCAACCTGTTCCTCAACGAGACGCGCGAGGAGGCCTCGCTCGACCTGATGCGCTTCCTGCCCGACGGTCCCACCGGCATCATGGATTACCTGTTCGTGGAGCTGATGCAGTGGGCGCACGCCGAGGGCTACCAGTGGTTCAATCTGGGCATGGCGCCGCTGGCCGGACTGCAGAGCCGGCGCCAGGCGCCGCTGTGGAACCGCTTCGGCGCGATGGTGTTCGGGCGCGGCGAGCGCTTCTACAATTTCCGCGGATTGCAGCGCTACAAGGACAAGTTCGATCCGCAATGGGAGCCGCGCTACATGGCGGTGCCCGGTGGCATCGCCCTGCCGATGATCCTGGCCAACGTGGCCAGCCTGATCTCCGGCGGACTCTCCGGCGTGGTGCGTCGATGAAGTGCCGATGAACAGGCTCAAGAGAACAGGAAAACGGATCATGTGGGCTGCAACAGGTGCGTGCGTGCTGGGACTGGCCCTGCTGTGGAATCCGTTCGCGCGGCCGAGCCTGGAGCAATCCATGGTGGTGGTGCCAGCCGCGACCGGCGTGCCGGCGCCGGCGGGGGAAGGCAATGTGCTGACCATCCTGTATTCCGGCGACGGTGGCTGGGCCGATCTCGACAAGCAGCTGGGCAACGCCTTCGCCGCCCGCGGCGTCCCGGTGCTGGGCATCAATGCGTTCAAGTATTTCTGGCGCAACCGCTCGTCCGACGAGGCGGCCGAACAGCTGGATGCGCTGATCACTAAGTATTCCGCGCAGTGGCACAAGCCGCGCGTCTGGCTGGTGGGCTTCTCGTTCGGCGCCGACGTGCTGCCCACGATCATCGACAAGCTCAGCCCGGCCAACCGCGCGCGCATCACCCAGCTGGTGCTGCTCTCGCCCGGCCGCGACACCAGCTTCGAGATCCAGTTCGAGGGCTACATGATCGCGCAGGGGCGGATCAAGGCCTTCGTCAAGACCGTGCTGGAGAAATTCAACAAGGTGCCGCACTACGATGCGATGCCGCCGCTGCAGGCGCTCGACAACCATCCGCCGACCGTGTGCTACTACGGCCTGGACGAGGCTGATGACAGCCTGTGCACGATGCCCGGCCTGCCGGCATGGGTCACTGTGCATGCCAAGAAGGGCGACCACCACTTCGCCGGCGGCTACCAGCCGCTGGCGACGCAGATGCTGCAGGAGCTGCCCGCGAACGCGGCTCCGACTGCCAGCGCTGCGCCCTGAGGACTCGCCGGCGCTGCAGCGGACCCCTCGGCCATTACCATGCCCCTTGATTGCACCTGCGAAGAGATGACGTGACCGCTGCCGGAGTGTTTGCGGCCGTGCCCGAAGCGGCGTTGTCGGCCCTGTTTGTACCGTTCGCCTCCGCGCAGCTGAGGCTGCCGGCCGACGGCCGCGCGCTGTTCCTGCGCGCGCGGGCGGGGATCGGGCTGCGCGAGACGGCGCAGCCGGGCTGGCTGTGCGAACAGGGTTTTGCGCCGTTTGCCGACGAGCTGGCGCGCAGCGGCCTGCGCGTGGGCGAGGCATCGGCGGATGAGAAATTCGCGCTGGTGCTGCTGTTGCCGCCGCGCCAGCGTGACGAGGCGCGCGCGCTGTTCGCCCGCGCGCTCGACCATCTGCAGCCGGGCGGCACGCTGCTGGCGGCGATGCCGAATACCGAGGGCGCGAAGTCGGGCGAGGCGGATCTGGCGCAGCTCGCCGGCCCCGTGCAGCACCTGTCCAAGCACAAGTGCCGGGTGTTCTGGAGCACGCCGGACGCGGCCGGCATCGATCAGGCCCTGCGCGCCGAGTGGCTGGCGCTGGATGCGCCGCGTGAAACCGCCGACGGCTACCTCAGTCGGCCGGGACTGTTCGCCTGGAACCGCATCGACCGTGCCTCCGCCCTGCTGGCCGCGCAACTGCCGGATGACCTGCACGGCCGCGTGGCCGACCTCGGCGCCGGTTACGGCTACCTCGCCTGTCAGATCATTGCGCGTTGTGCGCGGGTCAGCGCGATCGACCTGTACGAGGCTGAGGCGCGCGCGCTGGAACCGGCGCGGGTGAATCTGGCGCGGGCGCAGCAGGCCTGCGGCCGCGCGCTGGCCGTGGACGTGCACTGGCACGACGTCACCCGCGGCCTGCCGCAGCGCTACGACGCCATCGTCAGCAATCCGCCGTTTCACCAGGGCCGCGCGGATCTGCCGGCGCTGGGTCGCGCGTTCATCGCCCGCGCGGCCGATGCGCTGCTGCCGCAGGGACGCCTGTTCATCGTGGCGAACCGGCACCTGCCGTACGAGGCGGTGCTGAGTGCGCGCTTTCGCGAGGTGCGCGCGCTGACCGTGCAGGAGGGTTTCAAGGTGATCGAGGCAAGCGGGGTGCGCGCATGAAACTGGTCAAGCTGATCGCCAATCTGGGCTATGGCAGCCGCAAGGACGTGGCGCAGCTGTTTCGCGCCGGCCGCATCACCGATCTGCAGGGCGAGGTGCTGTATGCGGATGACGTGGTGCCGCACGCGCACATCCGCGTCGACGACGAGCCGCTCGATCCACCGCCGGGGCTGGTGCTGATGATGCACAAGCCGCTCGGCGTCACCTGCTCGCGCAAGGATCCGGGCCGCGTGGTGTACGACCTGCTGCCGTCGCGCTACGGCGTGCGCACGCCGGCGCTGTCCAGCGTGGGCCGGCTCGATCGTGGCACATCCGGCCTGCTGCTGTTCACCGACGACGGCGCGCTGCTGCACCGGATCATCGCGCCGAAGGCGCAGGTGACCAAGCTGTACCAGGCCACGCTGGCGCAGGACCTGCGCGGCGACGAGGCGGCGCTGTTCGCCAGCGGCACGCTGCTGCTGGAGTCGGAGCAGGAGCCGCTGGCGCCCGCACAACTGGAGGTGCTGGGGCCGCGGCAGGCCCGGCTCAGCGTCACCGAGGGTCGCTATCACCAGGTGCGGCGGATGTTCGCTGCTACCGGCAATCACGTGGAGACGCTGCAGCGCATTGCGGTCGGCGCGCTCACGCTGGGCGACTTGTCGCCGGGTGCCTGGCGGGCGCTCGGGGCCGACGAGGTCGCCCTGATTTTCCGCGGCGGCGCGTAAAACGGCCATCTGGTTCCGCGCACCGGAGCAGCGCGCCATCAGCCTTTCAGCAGCACCACTACCGCGCCGGTGCCGCCGAGTGCCGGTCGCGCCGAGGCAAACGCGATCACGTCGTCGCGCCGTCGCAGCAGGCGGTCGGTGAGCCCTTTCAGCACCGGCCCGGCGGCGCGCGAGCGCAGCCCCTTGCCGTGCACGATGCGCACGCAGCGCCGGCCGTGCTGCCGCGCCTCGGCGAGGAAGTCGACGATGCTGGCCTGCGCGGCGGCGGCGTTCATCTGGTGCAGGTCCAGATCGTCCTGCACGCTGAACTGGCCGCGCTTGAGCTGGCGCAGCAGCTTGGGCGGGTAGCCATCGCGCAGGTAGCTCAGCTCTTCGCCGACTTCGAGCAGGGCCGGGTCGAAGGCCATGTCGAGCAGCTCACCGGGCACCGCGGCCTCGTCCGCCTCCAGCATGTGCGGGTGCGGCGCCGGCCGCGCGGCGGCGGGCGGTGGCAGCACCGGGTCGAGCCGGCGCACCGTGCCGATCGCCTCACGGAAAAGGCGGCTGTCGTGGTCGTTGATCGCAGCAGGCACGCGACGCTTCATGCCGCCATGCTAACCAATCCGTGCCGCAGACAGCGATCGCGCCGATTACCGCCGCGTCGTGTGAAACCCGCGGTGGGCTCCGGTAGACTTCGGCCATGTCATCACGAGGCGCGGCGTCAACGCCACGCGCCGACAGTCAGCTTTCGACGGAGCAGCATGCGAGTCCTGGTAAGTAACGACGATGGCGTGGATGCACCGGGCATCCGCGTGCTGGCCGATTGCCTGGGCGCGGTGGGCGAGGTGACCGTGGTAGCGCCCGATCGCGATCGCTCCGGCGCCAGCAACTCGCTCACCCTGGACGCGCCGCTGCGGGTGCTGCCGATGGGCAACGGTTACTACCGCGTGGCCGGCACACCGACCGACTGCGTGCATCTGGCGCTGGCCGGGCTGCTGGAGCAGGAGCCCGACATCGTGGTTTCCGGCATCAACAACTCGGCCAATCTCGGCGACGACGTGATCTATTCGGGCACCGTCTCGGCCGCGATGGAAGGGCGCTTTCTGGGCCTGCCGGCGATCGCCGTGTCGCTGGTCACCCGCGATCACACCGGCATGCACTACGACTCGGCGGCGCAGGCGGTGCTGTTGCTGATGCGCCGGATGCTGGTCGATCCGCTGCCGGCCGACACCATCCTCAACGTCAACGTGCCGGATCTGCCGTGGGCGCAGATCGCCGGCTTCGAGGTGACCCGGCTCGGCCGGCGCCACCGCTCGGCGCCATGTGTTGAGCAGACCGATCCGCGCGGGCGGCCGATCTGGTGGATCGGCCCGGCCGGCGAGGCCGAGGATGCCGGACCGGGCACCGACTTCGACGCCGTGCGGCGCGGGTTTGTCTCGGTGACGCCGATCCATGTCGACCTGACCCGTTTCCAGGCGCTGGAAAAAGTCAGCAGCTGGATGCAGGCGCTGAGCGACGCTCGCGCCGCCGGCGTGATCCGCAGCGACGAGGCCGCCTGAGCATGACGCTGTACCGACTGCCGGCGGCGGAGCTCAAGGGCGAGGGCATGACCTCGCAGCGTGCGCGCGATCGCCTCGTGGCCAGCCTGAAGGAAGGCGGCATCCGCGATCCACGCGTGATCGAGGCGATCCGCGATCTGCCGCGCCATCATTTCATCGACCAGGCGCTGCAATCGCGCGCCTACGAAAATACCGCGCTGCCGATCGGCCACGGCCAGACCATCTCGCAGCCGTGGGTGGTGGCACGCATGACCGAGGCGCTGCTGGAGCCGTTCGACAAGCAGCGCGGCATGCCGCAGAAGGTGCTGGAGATCGGCACCGGCTCGGGTTACCAGGCGGTGGTGCTGGCGGCGCTGGTGCCGCAGCTGTTCACGGTGGAGCGGATCGAGGAGTTGTTGCGCCAGGCGCGCCGGCGCTTCCGCCAGCTCGGCGTGAGCAACATCCGCTCGCGCCATGACGACGGCAAGCTGGGCTGGCCGGACGAGGCGCCGTTCGACGCGATCATGCTGACTGCCGCCGGCGACACCATCCCCAGCCGGATTCTCGATCAGCTGAGCCCCACCGGTGTGCTGGTGGCGCCGGTAGGTTCGCCCAGCCAGCAGACGCTGATCCGCATGCGCGGCGATGGCCAGGGCGATTTCGTGCAGGAGGAACTCGGCGCGGTCAGCTTCGTGCCGCTGCTCGGCGGCATCGGTTGATGCGGCTGTTCGGTCCGCTGTATGCGCGCATCCTGGTGCTGGCCCGCGCGCCCGGCGCGATCTATTACCTGTGCGGGCTGAGCTTCGTGGAAGCCTTCATCTTTCCGATTCCACCGGAGGCGATGCTGGCGCCGATGATGCTGGGCAAGCGGCACAAGGCCTTCCACTACGCCAACACCAGCCTGCTGTTTGCGCTGCTGGGCGCGCTGCTGGGCTATGCGCTGGGGCATTGGGCGTTTCAGGCATTGCGTCCGCTGCTCGACATGCTGCACCTGCTGGCGCCGATCGAGCAGGGTGTGGCCAGCCTCGGTCGCCGGATGGCCGAGCATCGCTGGGGCACGTTCGGCGTGCTGATCCTGGCCGCGTTGCAGCCGGTGGTGCCGATGAAATTCGTCACCTGGGCCTGCGGTATCCTCGCCGTGCCGGTGCTGCCTTTTCTGGCCTGCATCGCGCTCGGTCGCGGCAAGCGCGTATGGCTGCTGGCGTTGCTGATCCGCGTGTTCGGCGAGCGCGCCGAGCGCATCCTGCACACGTACATCGAGTGGATCGGCTGGAGCGTGCTGGCGCTGCTCGCCCTGCTGTCGGGGTGGCTATGGCTGCGTTGAGCGCGGGCCATGCGCTGCAGCCGGCGCGTATGAAAAAATCACGGCGCCTCGCTATGCTGCCGTCCATGAATCGAAACCTTCGACCGTGGGCGGCGCTGGCCGGGACCCTGCTGCTGGCAGCCTGCGGCAGCATGCGTAGTTCCGTGGTGTTCGAGCCGACCGCCGGCAGCATGTATCGCAGTGGTCAATCGCAGGTGATGCCGGCGCGCGCGGCGGCTCCGGGCGGCAGCTACCAGGTGGTGAAGGGCGACACGCTGTATTCGATCGCGTTTCGCAACGGTGTGGACTTTCGCGACCTGGCGCAGTGGAACGGGATCGGCGCGCCGTACACGATCTGGCCCGGTCAGCGCCTGCAACTGGCGCCTGCCGCCGCACTGGCAAACGTGCACGGTACCGCAGCGCCGGTGCACGCTGTTCCGGTGCAGGCGGCACCTGTCGCGCCGGTGTTCGTGGCGGTGCCGGCACGAACCACGGCATCGGTTGGCGGCAAGCCGATGAATCCCGCGGTGGGGGCGGCGCACCCAGCGGTTGCTGCTGCGCCGCCGATGGTGCCGGTGGCCGGCGTGCCCAGCGCCGCGCCTGCCAGCGTGCCGCCGCCGATGCCTGCAGCCGCCGTGACGCCGGGCGCCTCGCGGGTGATCAGCGGAGTGACCTGGCGCTGGCCCGCGCAGGGTGGCCTGATCAAACGCTTCCAGAGCGGCGATGCGATCCCAGGCATCGAAATCGCGGGCAACGCCGGCGACCCCATACGGGCGGCGGCCGACGGCGTGGTGGTCTACAGCGGCAACGGTCTGGTCGGCTACGGCGAGCTGGTGATCATCAAGCACAGCGACACCTTCCTCTCCGCCTACGGCCACAACCGCAAACGGCTGGTGAAGGAGGGGCAGCGCGTTACCGCGGGCCAACCGATCGCCGAGATGGGCTCCACCGGCGCTTCGCGCAACGAGTTGGAGTTCCAGATCCGCAAGGACGGCAATCCGGTCGACCCGCTGGATTATCTGCCACCGCGTTGAGGTGATGCGCGACGACCGCGATGCCGACTCAATCCGAAGGCAGGATGAACGCTCCGAGCACGCGCCGCCGCTCGGACGCCAGCAGGTTGAAGGTGCGCGCCGCCGCGGCGTTGTCCATCACCTCGATGCCGACGCCCTTGCGCAGAAAGCCGGCCATGAACACGGCGGCGGGGAACGCCTGGCGCTCACCGGTGCCCAGCAGCACCAGTTCCGGCCGCAGCGCCAGCAGGGCAACCACATGGCTGGCATCCAGCGCGTCGACGGCGGCGACCGGCCAGCGCTCGATCACTTGATCCGGTGCCAGCAGGAAACTCTCGGTCAGCTCGCGGTCGAGCAGGGTGACGCTGCGCGCGCCGACCCGACGCACGAACAGAAACCCATCGGGACGGTTGAACGACAGATCCATCAGCGTGGCAGGGCGATCTTCGGCTCGTCGACGTTGCGGCGGAACAGCACGACGACATGGCCGATCAGGTGGATTTTTTCCGCCTGCGTACCGCTGACGAGCACATCGATCTGCGTCTGGCGCTCGTCCTTGTCGCTGCCGGACAGCTTCACCTTGACCAGCTCGTGGTGGCCCAGCGCCAGATCGAGCTCCTTCACCACGGCCTCGGTGGCACCTTTGGTGCCAAGCAGGATGACCGGGCCCAGGTCATGGGCGAGGCTGCGCAGGTAACGGATCTGCGAGGAGGAGAGGGCCATGCGGTGGTGCTCGATTCGCGGTAAATGAACGCTGAAGGGTATCATGCGGCCCATCGTTCCCCAATCCGTGACCCCGACCCATGGCCCGCAGCAAAAGCAGTGCAGTCTGGCTGCGCGAACATTTCAACGACGAATACGTCAAGAAAGCCCAGGCCGAGGGGCTGCGTTCGCGTGCGGTCTACAAGCTGGAGGAGCTGATCGAGCGCGACCGCCTGCTGAAGCCGGGCATCCGCGTGGTGGATCTGGGCGCCGCGCCGGGCAGCTGGTCCCAGCTGGTGCGCCAGCGCCTCGGCGACAGCGGCAAGGTGTATGCGCTGGACATCCTGCCGATGCAGAGCATCGCCGGGGTGGATTTTCTGCAGGGTGACTTCCGCGAGGAGCCGGTGCTGCGCGAGCTGGAGGACCGGCTGGAGGGGCAGCGGCTGGATCTTGTACTGTGCGATCTGGCCCCCAATATGAGTGGTGTGGCGCTGGCCGACCAGATCCGTGCGATGGATCTGGCCGAACTGGCGCTGGATTTCAGCCGGCAGTGGCTCAAGCCGGGCGGCTCCTTCCTGATAAAGCTGTTTCAGGGAGCCGGCTTCGACAATTACTTGCGCAGCTTGCGCGCGGAGTTCACCCGCGTAACCATGCGTAAACCAAAGGCCTCCCGCGCACGTTCGCGTGAGGTGTACGCACTGGCGGTGGGACGCAAGCCCACCGCAGCGCAACCGGGCGGGAACCGTGCATGAATGAGACAGCGAAAAACGTATTGCTCTGGGTGATCATCGCGGTGGTGTTGTTCACCGTGTTCCAGAGCTTCAATCCGCACAGTGCGGCCTCCTCGGATCTGCCTTACAACGGGTTCGTGCAAAGCGTGGACAGCGGCAACGTCGCCACTGCCAACATCAGCGCAGATCAGCCGGCCACCATCAGCGGCAAGCTGAAGGATGGCAGCGCCTTCCGCACGGTGGCGCCGATGCTGGGATTCTCCACCAATGCAGTGGTCAAGCAGATGCTGGAGAAGGGCGTCGAAGTGCGCCAGGATTCCGCCGAAGGCTTTTCGTTGATCGGCCTGCTGGTGAGCTGGCTGCCGGTACTGCTGATCGTCGGCGTGTTCATCTGGTTCATGCGGCAGATGCAATCCGGTGGCGGAGGTCGCGGCGCGATGAGCTTCGGCCGTTCGCGTGCCAAGCTGCAAGGCGAGGATCAGATCAAGGTCAACTTCAGTGATGTCGCTGGCTGCGACGAGGCGAAGGAAGAGGTTGGCGAGCTGGTCGAGTTCCTGCGCGACCCGGGCCGCTTCCAGAAACTCGGCGGCAAGATTCCGCGCGGCGTGCTGATGGTCGGCCCGCCCGGCACCGGCAAGACTCTGCTGGCCAAGGCGATCGCCGGCGAGGCGAAGGTGCCGTTCTTCGCGATCTCCGGCTCCGACTTCGTCGAGATGTTCGTCGGCGTGGGCGCCAGCCGCGTTCGCGACATGTTCGAACAGGCCAAGAAGCACGCGCCGTGCATCATCTTCATCGATGAGATCGACGCGGTCGGCCGCCATCGCGGTGCTGGCCTCGGCGGCGGTCACGACGAGCGCGAGCAGACGCTGAACCAGCTGCTGGTGGAGATGGACGGCTTCGAGGGCACCGAAGGTGTCATCGTGATCGCGGCGACCAACCGGCCCGACGTGCTGGATCCGGCGCTGCTGCGCCCGGGTCGCTTCGACCGTCAGGTGGTGGTGGGATTGCCGGACGTGCGTGGCCGCGAACAGATCCTCAAGGTGCACATGCGCAAGGTGCCGACTGCCAGCGACGTCAATGCCATGACGATCGCTCGCGGTACGCCGGGTTTCTCCGGCGCTGACTTGGCTAATCTGGTCAACGAGGCGGCGCTGTTCGCCGCCCGCGAGAATGCCCGCGAAGTGCGCATGAGCCACCTCGACAAGGCGCGTGACAAGATCCTGATGGGCGCCGAGCGCCGCTCGATGGCGATGAGCGAGGACGAGAAGAAACTCACTGCCTACCATGAGGCCGGTCACGCGATCGTCGGTCGGCTGGTGGATGAGCACGACCCCGTCTACAAGGTCACGATCATCCCGCGCGGGCGCGCGCTGGGCGTCACCATGTATCTGCCCGAAGGCGACAAGTACAGCATCAACCGGGTAGCGATCCAGTCTCAGCTTTGCTCGCTGTACGGCGGGCGAGTGGCCGAGGAGCTGATCTTCGGCGCCGACAAGGTCACTACCGGCGCCTCCAACGATATCGAGCGCGCCACCAAGATGGCGCGCAACATGGCGACCAAGTGGGGGTTGTCGGACGAGCTCGGTCCGATCACCTACGGCGAGGACGAGGACGAGGTTTTCCTCGGCCGGTCGGTGACCCAGCACAAGAGCATCTCCAACGAGACCGCGAGCAAGATCGACGAGGTGGTGCGCGGCATTCTCGATCGCGCCTACGCACGCAGCCGCGAGCTGCTGACCGCGAATCTCGACAAGCTGCACGCCATGGCCGAAGCCCTGCTGCAGTACGAAACCATCGACGCGCATCAGATCGACGACATCATGGCTGGTCGCGAACCCGGGCCGCCGGCCGACTGGACCAAGAACGCGTCGACTGGCTCGATGCCCCCACCGCCGCCGCCCAAGAGCGATACGGGCGCTCCGATCGGCAAGGTGGGCGATCCGGCGACTCAGAATCGCAGCGGCATGCAAGGCTAAGTTCCGTTTGGACGGCCAAAACCCGCGCTGCCGCATGCGCTCCAGTAAAGTGGATTTGGCGGCGCGGCCAGTCCGCAGCAAAAAATAGTTTGACGAAAAGTGTTGACGCACAGTGACGGAGTCTGAATAATTCCGCTTCTGGCTTTGCCCGGTTAGTGTCCCAACGCTACCGGGCAAGTCAAAAGTTTCAGTGCGCCCGTAGCTCAGTTGGATAGAGTACCTGGCTACGAACTAGGTGGTCGGGAGTTCGAATCTCTCCGGGCGCACCATTTTACAAGGCCGAAGCGGGGTGCTCGCACCCTGTTTTTGTTTCACGAAGCGGCTGCATGGTTTCGGGAAAAATGCGGACTACGACACAGTGCGCCTGGATTAGGCATGATCGGTTGCGGATTGGCCGGTGCAAGTATCAACCGTAACATTTGAAAGCTTGGGTACCACGGAGTCTTCGAAAGTTCGTTACGGGGTATAGCTCAGTCTGGTAGAGCGTTGCGTTTGGGACGCAAAAGTCGGGGGTTCGAATCCCTCTGCCCCGACCAGCGGTGCGTTTTACCGGCAGTGATTGCGCCTGTAGCTCAACCGGATAGAGCATCGGCCTTCTAAGCCGACGGTTGCAGGTTCGAGTCCTGTCGGGCGCGCCAGTTGCAAGATTTATGGTGGGTGTAGCTCAGCTGGTTAGAGTCCCGGATTGTGATTCCGGTTGTCGTGGGTTCGAATCCCATCATCCACCCCAGTTTCAAGCCATGATCCAGGCTGCATCTCAGTTCATGGGCCGTTAGCTCAGTTGGTAGAGCAGTTGACTCTTAATCAATTGGTCGAAGGTTCGAATCCTTCACGGCCCACCAAACGACAAAACGCCGACCGCAACACGGTCGGCGTTTTGCTTTGCGTGTTTCGACAGCACCTGGGCAGGCGAGGTGGTGGTTGATCGATGAATGCGACCGAAGCACCTGCAAGTCGTCACCATCGATGATCGCATCGCTGCTTTGACGATGATGGCGAGCCAATGCACGCTTGTGCTGCGGGCCCGCGCAACCGTAAAATGAGGCGCTTGCATGCAGGCGAATCATCGACTTAGGCGGGTGTGGCAAGCGTGATGTCATCCATGCTGACGCACGGCAAGCCGTGCGGTGTTCGTTTTCTTGCTATCCCGCGGTTGCGCAAGTCGGACGTGAGTGGCACGCGAGAGTGGCGGAATTGGTAGACGCACCAGATTTAGGTTCTGGCGGGTAACCCCCGTGCGGGTTCGAGTCCCGCCTCTCGCACCATGGCCCACGATCATTTTTGAGGCGACAGCCGTCGCCGGGGCGCCCGATGAGGCGCACAACAACACAGACAGTATCAGGAGACGTCATGCAGGTTTCGGTTGAGAACATCGGTTCGCTCGAGCGCAAGCTCACGGTGAAGTTTTCCGCGGAGCGATTCGAGACGCAGGTGAGCACGCGCATTGCGGAAATGGGCCGCACGGTTCGCCTGAAGGGTTTTCGCCCGGGCAAGGTGCCCACCACCGTGATCAAGCAGCGCTTCGGTGAACAGGTGCGTGGTGAGGTGCTGTCCGACCTGATTGGCAGCACTCTGCGCGAGGCGGTGGAGCAGGAGAAGCTGCAGCCGATCGCGAACCCTGCGATCAATACCTCCGGCCGCCCGGAAAACGGCGAGATCGCCTATACCGCAACGTTCGAAGTGATGCCTGAGTTCCCTGCGATCGACGTCGCGGCGCTGGAGATCAGCCGCACGGCGGCAGTGGTGACCGACGCCGATATCGACAAGATGCTGGAGACGCTGCGCCTGCAGCGCCGCAGCTTCGAGGAAGTGGAGCGCACCTCGACCGAGGGCGATTTCGTGATGTTCGAATACGCCGCCGTCGCCGGTGACTACCGCTTTCCGGCCGAGGGGCTGGAGCGCGCCGGCAGCGTGCTCGGTTCAGGCACCTTGTTCAAGGCGCTGGACGACGCGCTAGCTGGACGCACCGCGGATGACAGCTTCGATACCGATGTCGCCTTTCCGGACGACTTCCGCAACGAGCGTCTGGCCGGCAAGACTGCCCAAGTCAGCTTCCGTATCATCAAGGTGCAGGAGCCCCTGCTGCCCGTCATCGACGGCGAGTTTGCCAAGTTGTTCGGTATCGAGGATGGCGACCTCGGCACTTTCCGCAAGGAGGTGCGGGCCAATCTGGAGCGTGAGCTGAAAGCTGCGCTGATGGCGCGCCTGAAGTCCGAAGTGGCCGAGAAGCTGGCCGATGCGCATGCCGATCTTGATGTGCCCCGTCTGATGGTGCAGTCGGAGGCGCAGAACATGGCTGCCGGCAGCGTGCCGCGCGACCAGCAGCCACCGCCTCAGCTGGTCGAGGCGGCCATGCCGATGGCACGCAAACGTGTGATCGCCGGTCTGCTGATGGGCGAGATTGCCCGCAAGCAGTCGATCACGATCGATCGCAAGCGCGTGGCCGAGCAGCTGGCCGCGATTGCCTCCACCTACGAAGAGCCGGAAAAGGTCATTGAACTGTACAACAGCGACCCCCAGTTGATGTCTGGGTTGCAGAATCGCGTCATCGAAGATCAAGTGGCCGAATGGGTGGCCGAGCACGCCCATGCCGCCCAGCTGGAGCTGAGCTTCGACGATGTCATGCGCCCGGCTAACGCCTGAGCCCCCAACACCAGGTACATCCACCGGAGAGCTGCAAGCATGGCCATGGATCAGATCCAGAACCTCAATTTGATACCGATGGTCGTCGAGCAGACGGCCCGCGGCGAGCGTTCCTATGATATTTATTCGCGCCTGTTGAAGGAGCGTGTGATCTTTCTGGTCGGCGAAGTGAACGATCAGGTGGCCAACCTGCTGGTCGCGCAGATGCTGTTTCTGGAGTCGGAGAATCCGGACAAGGACATCCAGTTTTATATCAACAGCCCCGGTGGCGCGGTCACCGCGGGTCTGGCGATCTACGACACTATGCAGTTCATCAAGCCCAACGTCAGCACGATGTGCATCGGCCAGGCCTGCAGCATGGGTTCGTTCCTGCTGATGGCAGGCGCCAAGGGCAAGCGCTATGCGCTGCCCAACTCGCGTATCATGATTCATCAGCCTTCGGGCGGCGCCCAGGGCCAGGCCACCGACATCGAGATTCAGGCGCGCGAGATCCTGTACATCCGCGAGCGCCTCAACCGGCTCTACGTCGAGCATACCGGCCAGCCGATCGAGAAGATCGAGCTGGACATGGAGCGCGATCGCTTCATGAATGCTGTCGATGCCAAGACTTACGGTCTGATCGACGAAGTGCTGGGCAAGCGCGCCGGTGAGACGGTGAAATCGGCCTGATTTCAACAGCGTACCAAGGGTTGCGAGCCAGGGCTCCGTGTCTGCAGGCAGACGCGGGGCCCTGTGTTATTCTCGCGACGCATTCGGATTTACCAGCGGGATCGAAAGTATGAGTGACGACCGGCAGGGGCGTTCCAGCGACAGCGGCAAGATTCTCTATTGCTCCTTCTGTGGCAAGAGCCAGCATGAGGTGCGCAAGCTGATCGCGGGTCCGTCCGTGTTCATCTGCGACGAGTGCGTGGAGCTGTGCAACGACATCATCCGCGAGGAGCTTGAGGAAAAGGCTGCCTCCGGTCGCACCCAGCTGCCCAAGCCGCGGGAGATCCGCGAGTCGCTGGATCAGTACGTGGTGGGCCAGACCCGCGCGAAAAAGGCGCTGGCGGTGGCGGTGTACAACCACTACAAGCGGATCGAGTCGCGCCAGAAGAGCGACGATATCGAGCTGGGCAAATCCAACATCCTGCTGATCGGGCCGACCGGCACCGGCAAGACGCTGCTGGCCGAGACGCTCGCGCGGCTGCTCAATGTGCCGTTCACCATCGCCGACGCCACCACGCTGACCGAAGCGGGTTACGTGGGTGAGGATGTCGAAAACATCATCCAGAAGTTGCTGCAGAAGTGCGATTACGATGTGGAGAAGGCGCAGTCCGGCATCGTCTACATTGACGAAATCGACAAGATTTCGCGCAAGAGCGAGAACCCCTCAATCACCCGCGACGTGTCCGGCGAAGGCGTGCAGCAGGCGCTGCTCAAGCTCATTGAGGGCACCTTGGCATCGGTGCCGCCGCAGGGCGGGCGCAAGCACCCGCAGCAGGAATTCCTGCAGGTGGACACCAAGAACATCCTGTTCATCTGCGGCGGTGCGTTCGCGGGACTGGAGAAAGTCATCCAGCAGCGCTCCGAGTCCACCGGGATCGGCTTTTCGGCCGAAGTGCGCAGCAAGGAGCGCACCGAAAACCTGGGCAAGGTGCTGGCCGATGTGGAGCCGGCGGATCTGGTGCGCTTCGGCCTGATCCCGGAGTTCGTCGGTCGCCTGCCGGTGGTGGCCACGCTGGATGAGCTGGATGAGGCCTCGCTGGTGAAGATCCTCACCGAGCCGAAGAATGCGGTGACCAAGCAATTCAAGAAACTGTTCGAGATGGAAGAGGTGGAGCTGGAGTTTCGCCCCGAGGCTCTGCAGGCGATCGCTCGCAAGGCGCTCAAGCGCAAGACCGGTGCCCGCGGCTTGCGCACCATCCTCGAACAGGTGCTGCTGGACACCATGTACGAGCTGCCCTCGCTGGAGCATGTCAGCAAGGTCGTAGTGGACGACGCGGTGATCGACGGTCAGGCCGAGCCCTACCTGATCTATCGCGGCAACCTGCAGCAGCGGGTGGCGGGCGAAAGCGGCAGCGACGCCGCCTGATCCGGCCAGTCAGGCTGGCCACCACGACGGCCCCGGTGATTTCTCGCCGGGGCCGTTTCGTTATCGGCATAAGCGCACCTTGAGTGCGCTCCCGATGACCTCCACTTGACGTGATGAGATGCCCGGCGCAGTGTCGGGCTGCACCCAGATTCGGCTACCGAGGGACTTTTTTTCATGGCCAAGAACGTCGTTATTCCCCCCGCGCTCGACGCTCTGCCGGTGCTGCCGCTGCGCGACGTGGTGGTTTATCCGCACATGGTCATCCCGCTGTTTGTCGGCCGCGACAAATCCATGCGTGCACTGGAACGTGCGATGGAGGGCGAGCGGCAGATTTTGCTGGTCGCGCAGAAGAGCCCGGATATCGACGATCCGGAAATCAGCGACCTGCACCAGATTGGCACGCTCGCCGGCGTACTGCAGCTGCTGAAGTTGCCAGATGGCACTGTCAAGGTGCTGGTGGAAGGCCAGTCGCGTGTGGCGGTGGAGGATTTCCGCGAGGACGAAGGCATGCTGATGGCCCGCTCGCGGGTGATCGAGCCGGTCTACAATGCCAAGGAGCGCGAACTCGATGTAGTGTCGCGCACACTGATCTCGCTGTTCGAACAGCTGGTCAAGCAGAGCCGCAAGCTGCCGCCCGAAGTGCTCGCCAGCCTGTCCGGCATCGATGATCCCTCGCGCGTGGCCGACTCCATCGCGGCACATCTTTCGGTGCGCATGGCCGACAAGCAGAAAGTGCTGGAAACAGCCGACGTGGGCCAGCGACTCGAACTGCTGATCGGCCTGGTCGATGGCGAGATGGACCTGCAGCAGGTGGAAAAGCGCATCCGCGGTCGGGTCAAATCGCAGATGGAAAAGAGCCAGCGCGAGTACTACCTCAACGAGCAGATGAAGGCGATCCAGAAGGAGCTCGGCGACGGCGAAGAGGGTACCAACGAGATCGACGAACTGCACAAGAGGATTGAGGCTGCGGCCATGCCCAAGGCCGTGCTGTCCAAGGCGCGGCAAGAATTCGGCAAGCTCAAGCAGATGTCGCCGATGTCGGCCGAGGCAACCGTGGTGCGCAACTACCTCGACTGGCTGGTCGGCGTGCCTTGGAGGAAGCGCAGCAAGGTGCGCAAGGATCTGCAGATGGCGCAGCAGGTCCTCGACGCTGACCATTTTGGACTGGAGAAGGTCAAGGATCGCATCCTCGAATATCTCGCCGTGCAGCAGCGGGTGACGGTGATGAAGGGGCCGATCCTGTGTCTGGTCGGGCCACCCGGCGTGGGCAAGACCTCGCTGGGTCAGTCGATCGCCAAGGCCACCAACCGGAAATTCGTGCGCATGAGCCTGGGCGGCGTGCGCGATGAGGCAGAAATCCGTGGCCATCGGCGCACCTATATCGGTTCCATGCCCGGCCGCATCGTGCAGAACATCAACAAGGTGGGCACCCGCAATCCGCTGTTCGTGCTGGACGAGATCGACAAAATGTCGATGGACTTCCGCGGTGATCCCTCGTCGGCATTGCTGGAGGTGCTCGATCCGGAGCAGAACCATGCCTTCAACGACCATTACCTCGAGGTCGATCTGGATCTGTCCGAGGTGATGTGGATCGCCACTGCCAATTCGCTGAACATCCCCGGGCCGCTGCTCGATCGCATGGAAGTCATCCGCATCCCCGGCTACACCGAGGACGAAAAGCTCGGCATTGCGCAGAAGTACCTGCTGGCCAAGCAGCTCAAGGCCAACGGCCTCAAACCGGAGGAGCTGAGCGTCGCCGAGGAGGCATTGCGCGACATCGTGCGCTACTACACGCGCGAATCCGGTGTGCGCAACCTGGAGCGCGAGATCTCCAAGATCTGCCGCAAGGTGGTGAAGGAGCTGACGCTTGGCGTGATCAAATCCGGCAAGGCCGCAAAGGGGGTCAAGGATCTGCCGGCGCAGGGGGCGGTCAAGAAATCCACGGCAGCCAAGATGGCAAAGACGGCAAAGATCAGCAAAGCTCCTGGGCACGTCCAGGTCGATTCCTCCAACCTGGAGCACTTTCTCGGTGTTCGCCGCTTCGACTTCGGCCGCAAGGAGCTGCAGAACGAGGTCGGTCTGGTGACCGGGCTGGCCTGGACCCAGGTCGGTGGCGAGCTGCTCAGCATCGAAGGCTCGGTGGTTCCCGGCAAGGGCCGGCTGGTGCATACCGGCCAGCTCGGCGATGTCATGAAGGAATCGATCCAGGCTGCGCTGTCGGTGGTGCGCGCACGCGCCGATCGGCTGGGCATCGACCCTGAGTTTCATCAAAAGCTTGATGTGCATATCCACGTGCCCGAGGGCGCCACGCCCAAGGATGGCCCCAGTGCGGGCATCGCGATGTGTACCGCGCTGGTCTCGGTGCTGACCAAGGTGCCTGTGCGATCCGAAGTGGCGATGACCGGCGAGATCACCCTGCGCGGCCGCGTGTTGCCGATCGGCGGCCTCAAGGAGAAGCTGCTGGCGGCACACCGCGGCGGCATCACTACGGTGATCATTCCCGAGGACAACAAGAAGGATCTGGCCGACATGCCAGCCAACATCACCTCGTCGCTGGAGATCCATCCGGTGCGCTGGATCGACGAAGTGCTGGATATCGCGCTGGAGCGCCCGCTGCAGCCCAATCCGACGCTGGAAAAAGCCACTGCGCCGGCGGCAGAGTCCGCGGAAGTGCACTCGCGCACGCACTGATTCGGCGTAGTCGCTGACGCATTCCTGCCACGCTGCGGCGTGGCAAGTTTCTGCGGCTGATCGTTCGCCGGGTGCGAAAGTTGCCGCGTAGTCTCTTGGCGCTCGTTTTGCAAGCGATTTCGTTTGCGGCATATCTGCGCAAAGCGTTGCTGCAGCTTGTGTTGCGGACTCCGGCAAGGCACTGGTATAAAGGCGTTACCGCAATCCCGGCGTGATCTGTCAGCGCAGCGATGCGGGGTTGCGCCATGGCGCCTAGCACCGAGCAAGAGCCCACCATCCATGCCGACGTTGTCTTATCTCACGACTGACCGCGTCGGCTGAAACCGAATCAAGGGAGTTTTTCAATGAATAAAACTGATCTGATCAATGCCATCGCCGAGAAGGCCGAGCTGACCAAGGCCGATGCCGGCCGCGCGCTGGAAGCCTTCTTCGAAACCGTGCAGAAATCGTTGAAGAAGGGAGAGGACGTCTCGGTGGTGGGCTTCGGTACGTTCACCGTGCGCAAGCGCGCTGCCCGCACCGGCCGCAACCCGCGCACCAACGAAGCGATCAAGATCAAGGCCTCGAAGGTGCCGGCGTTCAAGGCTGGCAAGACCCTCAAGGATGCCCTAAACTGAGCGGCTGTTTGCTCGGTTTCGGGTGCTTAGCTCAGCGGTAGAGCGTCGCCCTTACAAGGCGGTGGTCGTAGGTTCGATCCCTACAGCACCCACCAGATAGTGCGGAGCGGTAGTTCAGCTGGTTAGAATGCTGGCCTGTCACGCCGGAGGTCGCGGGTTCGAGTCCCGTCCGCTCCGCCACAGTTCGCAAGGGCGCCCCGGTGGCGCCCTTGTCGTTTGAACCGGGTGCATTGCGTGACTTGCCCGCAGCTGGTGGCTGGCATGTGCAATGCGCTGCCAGTCAGCTCCTTCGCCGGATGTCAGGCGCGTCTCAACCACGTTGCAGGAAGATTTCGATGCTGCAGGCAATACGTAACAAGATGCATGGATGGCCGTCCATCATTCTGCTGGGTATCAGCGTTCTCGCGATGTCGCTGTTCGGCATGGAGCGCTACTTCACATCGCAAAGCGACTCTTACGTGGCGAAGGTCGGCAAGCATGAAATCAGCCTGCGCGATTATCAGGATCGCCTGAACCAGCTGCGGCAGCGGGCCAGCACCGAACAGGGCGATCACTTCGACGCCAGCATGTTCGAGAAGCCCGCCGTGAAGCTGCAGGTTCTCGACGCAATGATCGACGATCAACTGCTTCTCCAGGCCAACGTGGACTGGGGTATGCGCGTGGCCGACCAGTCGGTGCGCGACACGATTGCCGCCATCCCGGCATTTCAGTTGAACGGCCAGTTCGATCCCACCAGCTATCGGGCATTTCTCGCCAGCCAGGGCAAGACTCCCGAGATGTTCGAGAACGAGATCCGCGCATCGCTTGCGGCGCAGTTGTTGCCCGACGCGATCAATGACAGCACGATCGTCACGGATACCCAGGTCAATGATTTTCTGAGCCTGCTCACCCAACGCCGCGACCTGCGGTATTTCGTGCTGCCCGCGCCGACGCTGGCCGACAGCCAGGTCACCGATGCCGAGATCAGCGCTTATTACAAGGCGCATCAGGCCGACTACATGAATCCCGAGCAGGTCTCGGTGAAATACATCGAAGTGGATGGCGCCAAGCTGACGCCGGACAGCACGCCCAGCGACGAAGAGCTGAAGAAGCGCTACGCCGACGAGAAGCAGCGTTTCGTGCTGCCGGAGCAGCGGCTGGTGTCACACATCCTGATCAACGTACCCGCCAATGCCACGCCGCAACAGCAAAAGGCCGCGCTGGCGAAGGCCGACAAGATCGCCGCCGAGGTCACCACTGCCAATTTTGCCAAGCTGGCCGAGCAGGACTCGGACGATCTGGGTTCCAGGCGCCAGGGCGGCGATCTGGGCTGGTTGGAAAAAGGCGTGACCAACGCGGTGTTCGACTCGACCATGTTTGCCATGCAGAAAGGTCAGATTTCCAAACCGGTGCTGACGCCGGACGGCTACGACATCCTCTGGCTTCGCGATATTCGCAGCGGTCAGGCCAAGCCCTTCGAAGAGGTGCGAGCCCAGCTGGTGAAGGAGCTTTCGACCTCGGCAGTCGATCGCAAGTACAACGAGGTTGCCGGCAAGCTGTCCGACAACACCTTCCAGAACCCGTCATCGCTGGAGCCGGCTGCGACGGCGCTGAAACTGCCGATCCAGACCACGCCGCTGTTTTCGCGCAAGGGCGGAACGGGGCTGGCGGCCGATCCGAAGTTCGTCGCTGCTGCCTTTGCGGACGACGTGCTGGTTCAGGGCAACAACTCCGGCCTGATCAATCTGGGCACGGATCATTCGGTGGTGATGCGGCTGGACAAGCATGTGGTGGCAGCGGTGCGTCCGCTGGCCGAGGTGCGCGCCGATGTGCAGAAGAAGATTCTCGATCAGCGCCTGGCCGCCGCTGCGAAGAAAGCGGCGGACGCCGCGCTGGCCCGTCTGCGCCAGGGCGAGCCCATGCCGGCGGTGGCGACTGCGCTTGGTGCGAGCCTGAAGACGGTCAGCGAGGCCGTGCGAGGCCAGACGGCCGCTCCGGCACCGCTGCTGCAACAGGCGTTCGTGCTGCCGCATCCGGTAGCCGGCAAGCCGCAGTTTGCCTCGGTGGACATGCAGGATGGCAGCTATGCGCTGCTGGCGGTGGACAAGGTGCAGGGCGGCGATCTGTCGAAGGTCACACCCCAGCAGCGCGAATCATTGCGCCAGCAGATGGCGCAGGCCTATGGCTTTGAAACCAGACGCGAGCTGCTGGGCGTGCTCAGGGCGAAGGCCGAGATAAAAATCAACCAGGACCAGCTGTAACGGTTCGTGCGGCGGTAGCGGCTGCAGTCGCCGCCGCCGGTTATGCAGGGACGGCTTCTGTGCTGTCCCCTTTCCCGTGTTGCGGATCAGTCGACCAGTGTCAGAGGCTGCTAATGCAGAGCTCATGGATGGCAGGGCAGACTGTGCGGTGAGATCACTCTGCAGCGCGCACCCGCAGTACCGTGCCTGGTCGCAGCGCGTGTCCGTGCAGATGGTTCCAGCGCTGCAGTTCGGCCACATTGACCGAGTAGTGATGGGCAATTTGCCACAGGCTCTCGCCGCGCCGAACCGTGTGGACCCTGGCGCGCTTTGCGCTGGCGACTGCGTGCACCGTGTCGGATGATGCCGTCTCGCCTTCGGTGCGCCCGCGGCTTTCGCTGACAGCCACGGCCGCGTTGGCCGGCTGTCGCAGCGCATTCTGGAACTGCTGCTGCTGGCTAGCCGGCAGCAGCAGGTAGGGCGCGTCGCGGATGTCGATCAGGCTGCTGCGGAAGGCGGCGTTGAGATCCTTCAGCTGGCCGGTACTGATCCCGGCCAGAGCGGCCGCCGTAGCTAGAGGCATCGAACGGGGGAGGTCGACCTGCACCAGCTGTTGCGGTGGCGGCAGGGTCGGCAGGGTGACACCGAAGCGATCCGGCTCGCGCACCACGCAGGCGATCGCCAGCAGCTTGGTCAGGTGCTCGCGCGTAATCCGGCGCACCGGCCAGCGCGGAATCACCGGCTCGTCCGCTGGCATGCCGTGCTGCTGGATCAGCTTGCCTATGCCGAACTCGCCGGCGTTGTAGGCGTAGTCCACGATGCGCCAGTCGTGCAACTGCTCATGGTACTGCCGGAGCAGTTTCATCACGGCTTGGGTAGCGGCGACCGTATCGAGACGGCCATCGTAACGGGAATTCACGCGCAGTCGCATGCTGCTGGCGGTCGTCGGCATGATCTGCCACATGCCGGCGGGCCGGCGCCAGTGACCGGGCAGGGGCTGGAAGTGGCTCTCGACCCACGGTAGCAGCACGAATTCGCCGGCGACATCATGCTGGCTGGCCACCTGCTGCACGTAGGCCAGCAGGGGCAACACCTCACGCAGCTGGTTCTCGAACCGCTGCGGATTGCTGGTGTAGCGCCGCGCCCAAGCTTGGATCTGCGGGTCGGCGTCGCAGTCAGCCATCGCAAAACTGCCGCGCAGCTGATTCCACAGGTCGCTGCCTTGCGGTTGCAGCACCAGGCTTCCCGCATTCGCCAGGCCAGGCGTGGATCCGATCGTGATGGCGGGGCGCGTGATGGCAGTCGGGTGCGGCGTGGTCGCGGGCATGCTGGCGCAGGCGCCCAGCGCCACGCACAGCGCCGATGCCAGCCCGCGCTGCAGCGCGCGGTGGATCAACGGAAGCCATCCTTGGCGGCGCGCAGGGTGGCGAAGCGGTCCACACGGTCGGCGCTGAGCGCATGGCCCTGCTGGCGGCACCAGTCGATCACGGCGCTGCTGTCCACGCGGAGAAAAGGGTTGCAGTCCAGTTCGCTGGCCAAGTTCACCGGCAGCGTCGGCAGCTGCTGCGCGCGCAGCTTGGCGACGTCTTGCAAACGCGCCTGCAGCGCTGTGTTGTGCGGGTCGACGGTGTGCGCGAAGCGGCCGTTGGTCGCGGTGTATTCGTGGCCGGCACACACCAGCGTGTCGGGCGGCAGCGCCGACAGGCGCTCCAGCGAGGCGAGCATCTGCGCCGGCGTGCCTTCGAACA